>NZ_JBHSLC010000111.1:0-255894 GCF_042657465.1 Azospirillum himalayense
TTCAGCGTGGCGCCGTCCATCTCCCACAGGCCGACCGCGGTGGTCTGGGTGTTGCGCCACAGGATGTCGGTCTTGCCGTCGCCGGTGAAGTCGCCGGTGGCCACCGGCGTCCATTGCGGGTCGAGGCCGCTGCCGACCAGCGCGGCGCTCTTCAGCGTGGTGCCGTCCATCGTCCACACGGCGATGTCGCCGCTGCCGGTGTGGCGGTACAGGATGTCGGTCTTGCCGTCGCCGTCGAAGTCGCCCATCCCCTGCACCGCCCAGACCGGGGCGGCGACGGCGGTGATCAGCGTGCCGCTGGCGGTGAAGTTGCCCATGCGCCACAAGGCGAGCTGCCCCGACGCGGCGTCGCGCAACAGCACGTCCGCAGTGCCGTCACCGGTAAGGTCCGGCCCGTGCCAGCGGCGCACGATGGAGTCGTCGTTGAGGATGGTGCCCCAAGCAACAGAGTTGGTGCCGGTGATCGCGCCGACCGGGTCCCTCAGCACGACGGCAAAGCCCTCCTTCACCTCGGCATCGGTGTCTCCAGCGACATTGATGGTGATCGTCTTCGTGGTCTCGCCCGCGGCGAAGCTCACCGTGCCGCGTGGAAAAGCGCCGCCGGCGAAGTCAGCCGCATCGGCTTCGTTTTCGCTGCCGGTCGCGAGTATGCTTCCAATCACCCGGTAGTCGACTGACGAGGCGCCTGAGGTGTCGCCCGAGCGCGTCACCGTGAAGGTGAATGGCGTCGACCCGGAGTTGCCCTCCGCCTGCGACGTTGATGTCGCGGCGATGGACAGCATCGGCGGCGGTGAGCCGCTGTCGTCGTTGAGGATGGTGCCCCAAGCAACAGAGTTGGTGCCGGTGATCGCGCCGACCGGGTCCCTCAGCACGACGGCAAAGCCCTCCTTCACCTCGGCATCGGTGTCTCCAGCGACATTGATGGTGATCGTCTTCGTGGTCTCGCCCGCGGCGAAGCTCACCGTGCCGCGTGGAAAAGCGCCGCCGGCGAAGTCAGCCGCATCGGCTTCGTTTTCGCTGCCGGTCGCGAGTATGCTTCCAATCACCCGGTAGTCGACTGACGAGGCGCCTGAGGTGTCGCCCGAGCGCGTCACCGTGAAGGTGAATGGCGTCGACCCGGAGTTGCCTTCCGCCTGCGACGTTGATGTCGCGGCGATGGACAGCATCGGCGGCGGTGAGCCGCTGTCGTCGTTGAGGATGGTGCCCCAAGCAACAGAGTTGGTGCCGGTGATCGCGCCGACCGGGTCCCTCAGCACGACGGCAAAGCCCTCCTTCACCTCGGCATCGGTGTCTCCAGCGACATTGATGGTGATCGTCTTCGTGGTCTCGCCCGCGGCGAAGCTCACCGTGCCGCGTGGAAAAGCGCCGCCGGCGAAGTCAGCCGCATCGGCTTCGTTTTCGCTGCCGGTCGCGAGTATGCTTCCAATCACCCGGTAGTCGACTGACGAGGCGCCTGTGGTGTCGCCCGAGCGCGTCACCGTGAAGGTGAATGGCGTCGACCCGGAGTTGCCTTCCGCCTGCGACGTCGAGGTCGCGGCGATGGAAAGTACCGCAATGGTCGTAGCCATTTCTGCATCCTCTAAGTTAGCGCATCAACTTTTGCTCGCCTTTTTAGCAAATTGAACCCGAAATAGAAAGCATTTGCTACTATAAATGGGTAGGGCGCAACTGAACGCCGTGTGGTGCCCGGACGTCTCTCGCGGCGGCAGAGCGCCACGAAGGGCAAAGCGCGGTGGCTGGCAACGTTCCGGGGCTTTTCCTTCGGCACCATCGCACCCATCCTATGGCGCTATGAACACGCACGACACCCGCAATCCCTGCACGAAGCTCTGCCGCTACGACGAGGCGGACCGCTGCATGGGCTGCCTCCGTACCCGTGCGGAGGTGAGGCACTGGAAACGTCTGCCGGACGAGACGAAGGCGGCGATCAACACCCGCATCGCCGCGCGCGGCGGCACCGTCTCCAAGAAGGACGGCAAACGCGCGAAGAAGCTCGACAAGAAAATCCGCAAGCTCGAGGCGAAGCTCGCCACCCTGCGCGCCCGCCGGTCGGAGATGGAGGGGCCGGGCGCCAAGGCGGCGGAGTGAACACCGCCTCCGCCGCCCCTGTTCGGCGCGTGGGCGCCGTCTCAACCAATCCTGGAGTGCCGTTCCACGTACAGCAGCAAGGCGGGGTAAAAGTGCTTTTGTGAAACCGTCAGTTCCTGGCAGTAACGGCGGGCCGTGCCGTTGGAAAGCCAAGCATCAAGCTCGCCGCTCTCGCGTTTCTGGGCGATGACGCGGTCGATCTTGTCCATGATCTTGTGGATCACGTCCGTTCCTTTTCCGGTTTTGATTTGGCGTGAAGGGGGTGGACGCCGCGGCGGCGGCGCCATCGATTGCCCGTTCAATATGAACCACGGGACGCTGGTGAGCTGCGCATTATGGGCATGCCTGCATACCGCATTGCACAAAAGTCCGTCCGGACCATCGGGCCCTGGCGCGGGTCTGCCCTTCGCAGGCGTTCGTTGACCGGCTTCCCGGCGCCGTCCCATTCTGCATGTTGAAGGAAGAAAACGGGGAGGACATGCGGTGAGGGATGGCGGCAGGCCGCCGCGCCGCCGCAGCCATCATCATGACCGCCATCGCCATAACCGAACGCCGCGCCGAGCTGGACGGCGCCGCCTCCGCCACGCTGGTCCTGCTCTGCCTGCTCTGGGGCCTGCAGCAGGTCGCCATCAAGGCCGCCATGACCGGATTCTCGCCGGTGCTCCAGGGCGGGTTGCGCTCGCTGGGCGCGCTGGCGCTGCTGTGGGTCTGGGCGGCGCTGCGCGGCATGCGCCTGTTCGAGCGGGACGGCACGCTGGGGCTGGGCCTGCTGGCCGGGTTGCTGTTCGCCGGGGAGTTTCTGCTGGTCTATGCCGGGCTGTCCTACACCACGGTGTCGCGCAGCATCCTGTTCCTCTACACCGCCCCCTTCCTGGTCTCGGTCGGGGCGCATCTGCTGCTGCCGGGGGAGCGGATGCGCGGCGTCCAGGCGGCCGGGCTGGCCTGCGCCTTCGTCGGGGTGGCGGTGGCCTTTGCCGACGGGCTGCGCCTGCCGACGAACCGCGAGATGATCGGCGACCTGATGGTGCTGGCCGCGGCGGTGCTTTGGGCGGCCACCACGCTCGTCATCAAGGGCAGCAAGCTGGTCCGCGCCAGCTCGACCAAGGTGCTGTTCTACCAGCTCGCCGTTTCCGGGGCGGTGATGCCGCTGGCCTCGCTTCTGATGGGCGAGGCGGGAGTGACCGCGCCCGGTCCGCTGGCGCTGGCCTGCCTCGCCTTCCAGATCGTGGTGGTGGCCTTCGCCTCCTACCTCGCCTGGTTCTGGCTGGTCGCCCGCTACCCGGCGGCCCGCCTGTCGGCCTTCACCTTTCTGACGCCGCTGTTCGGCGTGCTGTCCGGTGCCCTGCTGCTGGGCGAGCGGGTCAGCGCGAGCCTCGCCGCGGCGATGCTGCTGGTCTGCGCCGGCATCTGGCTGGTGAACCGCCGCGCGCCCGCCGCCGGCGCCTAGAAAGACGGGAACCGGCCCGGCCGCCATCGGTTGGCTCTGCTGTCCAAGCCAAGCAGCGGAGCCGGTTTCATCATGGATTTGAACGGAAAAGTCGCCCTCATCACCGGGGCCGGGTCGGGCATCGGCAAGGCGTCCGCCGCCCTGTTCGCCAGCGCCGGGGCGAGCGTCGGCGTGCTCAGCCGCACCGAGGGCGAGATCCGCAAGACGGCGGAGGAGATCACCGCGGCGGGCGGCAAAGCCATCCCCCTGGTCGCCGACGTCGCCGACAGCGAGGCCGTGAAGCGGGCGGTGGATCGGCTGGTCCAGGAGTACGGGCGGCTGGACATCGTCTTCGCCAACGCCGGGATCAACGGCGTCTGGGCGCCCATCGACGAGCTGACTCCGGAGGAATGGGACCGCACCATCAACATCAACCTGCGCGGCACCTACCTGACGCTGCACCACGCGGTGCCGCATCTGAAGAAGGCGGGCGGCGGGTCGGTGCTGGTGACCGCCTCGATCAACGGCACGAGGGTGTTCAGCAACGCCGGGGCCACTGCCTATTCCTGCACCAAGGCGGCGCAGGTCGCCATGGTCCAGATGCTGGCGCTGGAGCTGGCCAAGCACCGCATCCGCGTCAACGCCATCTGCCCGGGGATGATCGACACCAAGATTCAGGACAACACCCAGGCCCGCAACACCGCGGAGGCCGAGGAGGCCGCCGAATATCCCGACGGCGAGATCCCGCTGACCCGCGGCAAGCCGGGCAGCAGCGCTGATGTGGCGGAGCTGGCGCTGTTCCTGGCGTCGGACCGCTCGAAGCACATCACCGGCACGCCCGTCTGGATCGACGGCGCCGAGTCGCTTCTGATCGGCTGAGGAAGCGCTTATGGCGGACGGCTTCGCGTGGTGGCAGAGCGGGGTGATCTATCAGGTCTACCCGCGCTCCTTCCAGGATTCGAACGGCGACGGGGTGGGGGACCTGCCGGGTATCCTGGCCCGGCTCGACCATCTCCAGACGCTCGGGGTGGATGCGCTGTGGGTGTCCCCGATCTATCCGTCGCCGATGGCCGATTTCGGTTACGACGTGTCGGACTACACGGGCATCCACCCGCTGTTCGGGACGATGGAGAATTTCGACCGGCTGCTGGCGGAGTTGCACCGCCGGGGCATGAAGCTGATCCTGGATTTCGTGCCCAACCACAGCTCCGACCGGCACCCGTGGTTCCAGGCCAGCCGCTCGTCGCGCGACGATCCCAAGCGGGACTGGTACATCTGGCGCGACCCGGCCCCGGACGGGGGGCCGCCGAACAACTGGCTGTCGGAGTTCGGCGGCGGTGCCTGGGAATGGGACGCGGCGACCGGCCAATACTATTACCACGCCTACCTGAAGGAGCAGCCGGACCTCAACTGGCGGCATCCTGGGCTGCGCGAGGCCATGCTCGACGCGCTGCGCGTCTGGCTCGACCGCGGGGTGGACGGCTTCCGGGTGGACGCCATCCATCACCTGATCAAGGACGCGCAATTCCGCGACAACCCGCCGAACCCCGGCTGGCGGGAGGGCATGTCACCGGTCCGCCGGCTGATCCGCCTCCACACGGTGGACCAGCCCGAGGTTCATGACGCCATCGCCGCCATGCGCCGGGTGGCGGACGGGTACGGCCCCGACCGGCTGCTGATCGGTGAGGCCTATCTGCCCATCGATCAGCTCATGGCCTATTACGGCGCCGATCTGACGGGCTTTCAGCTTCCCTTCAACTTCCATCTGCTGTCCACCCCGTGGGAGGCCAAGGCGCTGGCCGCGCTGATCCGCACCTACGAGGCTGCCCTGCCGCCCGGCGGCTGGCCGAACTGGGTGCTCGGCAACCACGACCGCTCCCGCGTGGCGAGCCGGCTGGGGGCGGGGCAGGCGCGGGTGGCGGCCATGCTTCTGCTGACCCTGCGCGGCACGCCGACGCTCTACCAGGGCGACGAGATCGGGATGACCGACGTGGCCATCCCGCCGGACCGCGTGCAGGACCCGTGGGAGAAGAACATCCCCGGCCTGGGGCTGGGCCGCGATCCCGTGCGCACGCCGATCCCCTGGGACGGCGGCCCGCTTGGTGGTTTCACGACGGGTGAGCCCTGGCTGCCGCTCGGTCCCGACCACGGGCGGGTCAACGTGGCGGCGCAGGCGGCCGACCCGTTCTCCATGCTGGCGCTGCACCGTGCCCTGCTGGCGCTGCGGCGGGCGGAACCGGCCTTGTCGATCGGGCGCTACGAGCCGGTGTCGGCGGAGGACAATGTCCTCGTCTATGAGCGCCACCATGGAAGCGACCGCTTTCGCGTCCTGCTGAACCTGTCGGCGGTGGAGCGGATGGTGGACGCGGTGCCGGACGCTGCCCATATCCGGCTGTCAACCCATCTCGACCGCGGTGGGGAGCCGGTGTCCGGCGCCCTGCGCCTGCGGCCCGACGAGGGGGTGGTGATCGGTTTCGACGACAAGGGAAAGGGTGGGGAATGAGCGGGGACGTGAAGAACAACGCGGCCAGGAACCGGTACGAGCTGACCGTGGGCGACGCCACCGCGGTGGTGGAGTATGAAAGGCGCGACGGGGCCATCGTCTTCACCCACACGGAGGTTCCGGAGAGCATGGCCGGGCAGGGCATCGGCTCCGCGCTTGCGCGCGGCGCGCTGGAGGACGCGCGCTCCAGCGGGCAGAAGGTTGTGCCGGTCTGCCCCTTCGTGGCCAAATACATCCAGCGCCACCCGGAGTACCAGGATCTGGTCGTCGCGGAGGGCGGACCATCGACGTGAGGCGATCGCCGTGACGCGGATTCTCGTGGCCGCCGGCCTGCTGACTCTTCTGCCGGCGGCGGGATCGGCCGCGACGCTGGAGCTGGACTTCGCCGCCTATGGCGGCGGCGTTTCCCTGGCGCGCGGCAGCGTCGTGCTGACCGAGGAGGCGGAGGGGGACGCCAGCCGCTACCGGGCGGCCCTGGAGGCGGAGGCGGCGCCCTGGCTCGGCCTCTTCACCAATTTCCGCTACCATGCCGAGTCCGCCGGCCGGCTGGAGGCCGGCGCCGCCCAGCCGGACCGCTTCCGCGGCGAGCGCCGTCTGCGCCGCAAGCAGGACATCATGACGCTGACCTTCGGCCCCGATGGGGTGGATGCGACGGCCGACCCACCGCTCAGCCCCGACAAGGCGGCGCGGGTGCCGCCGGACAGCCGCCGGGGCAGCATCGATCCGTTGAGCGCCGGGGCCGCGGTGATCCTGACCGCCAGCCGGGCGGGCGGCTGCGGCGGACGCTTCCCCGTCTATGACGGGCGCCGCCGCTACGACATCATCATGACGCCGCAGGGCAAGGGCGACCTGCCGTCGTCGCGCTACCGCATCGCCACAGGGACGGCGGAGGTCTGCGCAGTCACCGTCCGCCCGGTGGCCGGCTTCCAGGGCGACCGCGACCGGGACCGCTTCTTCGTCGAAGGGGTGGAGCGTAAGGCGACCGTGTGGTTCGCCCGCGCGCCGGAGAGCGGGCGCGTCGTCCCCGTGACGGTGGAGGTGCCGACCGACACGATGACGGTGCTGGTCCACACCGTCGGCGTGAAGGCCGGCCTCTGACTCCCCGACGCCGTCAGCGCCGACGCCGTCAGCGGATGACGACCACCACCAAGCGCTTCGGCCCGTGGACGCCGTAGGCCAGCGTCTGCTCGATGTCCGCCGTCTTCGACGGGCCGGAGATCAGCAGGGCGTTGGTCGGCATGCCGTCGGCCCAGCGGTTCTCGGTCATCGCCTGCCAGAAGGTGTCGTACAGCGCGTCGGCGCGCAGCAGCGCCACGTGCATGTGCGGCACCAGCGACATCAGCCGCGGCTCCTCCGGCGTCGGCCAGACGATCAGGCTGCCGGTGTCGGCGATGGCCCCCAGCGTCGTGGTGATGCCGGCGTCGATGCCGTCGAACAGCCGCTCCTTGAAGGTCTCGACCCGGTCGGCGTAGGGGATCAGTTCCGGACCGCCCGCCATCCCGGACGCCGCCCATGCGGACGAGAGACGCGCCCCGGCCTCGGTCGCCGGTCCGAACAGCAGGTTGCGGGTGCCCTGCGCCGTGAGGAAGGCCTGGACGTCGGCGGGCCAATCGGCCTCCGTCGTCTCCAGGAATTCCGTGTGGACGGCCTCCATCATGCGCTTGATGCGCTCCAGCCGTTCCGCGCCGTCCCAGCGCTTGTTGCGCAGGACGGCGAAATCGGACTCCGGCGGGGTCAGCGGGTGGGCGTCGCGCCCGGCGCGCAGCTTGCCCAGGATCGCGTTTCTGGACTCAGACATCGGGAATCCCCTTCTCGCGGGCGAGGGCGTGGAGCGTGCGGTTGGCGAAGCGCGGCTTGGACCGCACGTTCGTCCACTCCTTCAGCAGCGGCAGGCTGGCCGGCGCGGCGTTGCCCAGCTTGGCCAAAAGCGCCGTCGCGAACTGGTAGGCGAGCGGCGAGGCGTAGGTCATCGACCAGCCTTTCCACACCATCGCCTCCGCCTTGCTGGCGTGCGAACCGGCGCCCTTCACGGCGTCGCCGGGGTGCACCGCCTCCGACCGCAGGCGGCCCATGATCTCGACGATGGGGATCTTGACCGGGCAGATCTCGACGCAGGCGTTGCACATGGTGCAGGCGTGCGGCAGCTCGCCCCGCTTCTCCAGCCCTTCCACCTGCGGCATCAGGATCGAGCCGATCGGACCGGGGTAGGGCGCCTGATAGGCGTGGCCGCCGACCTTGGTGTAGACCGGGCAATGGTTCATGCAGGCACCGCAGCGGATGCAGCGCAGCGTGTTGCGCAGCTCCTCGTCGGCGTAGATGCCCGACCGCCCGTTGTCGAGGATCACCAGATGGATCTCGTTCGGGCCGTCCTTCTCGCCCTCCTTGCGGGGGCTGGAGATCATGTTGACGTAGGTGGTGATCGGCTGGGCGGTGGCGGAGCGGGTCAGCAGGCTGATGACCGGCGGCACGTCCTCCAGCTTCTCCACGACCTTCTCCAGGCCCATGACGGCGATGTGGACGGGCGGCACCGTGGTGCTCATGCGCCCGTTGCCCTCGTTCTCCACCAGGCAGAGCGTGCCCGTCTCCGCCACCGCCATGTTGACGCCGGAGATGCCGACGTCGGCGGTCGCGAACTTCTTGCGCAGGACGCGGCGGGCGAGGTCCGTCAGCTGGGCCACGTCCTCGGTGTATTCCGCTTCCTTGATCTTCTGCTTGAACAGATGGGCGATCTGCTTGGTGTTCATGTGGATCGCCGGCATGATGATGTGCGAGGGCATCGCTTCATCAAGCTGGACGATGTATTCGCCGAGGTCGCTTTCCAGGCTCTCGATGCCGTGCTTTTCCAGGAAGGCGTTGAGGTGCATCTCCTCCGACACCATCGACTTGCCCTTGACCACCAGCTTGGCGTTCACGCGCTGCATGATGGACAGGACGATGGCGTTGGCCTCGTCGGTGGTCGAGGCCCAATGGACCTGGATGCCGTTCCTCGTGCAGTTGGCTTCCAGCTTCTCCAGCAGCTCCGGCAGCTTGGACAGGGCGCGCAGGCGGACCGAGGCGCCGAGCGTCCGCACCCCGTTCCATTCCGCGGTATCGGCGAACTGCACCGCGCGCTTGGACATCAGCCCGTCCATGGCGCGGCGGAAGTTGCCGCGGAGCTGCTGGTCCTGGAGCGCGGCGCTGGAGGCTTTCGCGAAGTTGATGCTGGTCTCACCCATGGGTGCGCTCCTTCAGGAACTGGGCGATGTGGACGCCGCGGACCGGCTTCCGGCCAGCCTCCAGCGCGCCGGAGATGTTCATCAGGCAGCCGCAGTCGCCGGACACCACGGCCTTGGCCCCGGTGTTCTCGATGTCCGCCACCTTGTCGCCGACCATGGCGGCGGAAATCTCCGGATGGCGCACGGCGAAGGTGCCGCCGAAGCCGCAGCATTCCTTCTCCCGCTTCAACTCGACCAGCTCGACGTTGGCGAGCTGGCGCAGCAGGGTCTTCGGCTCGTCGGTCACGCCCATTTCGCGTTGGGCGTGGCAGGAGGCGTGCCACGTGATCTTCACCGGCGGCCCCTGGTCCTCGAACGTCACCTTCAGGACCTGGACGAGGAACTGAGTCAGTTCCCACACGCGCGACGCCACCTGACGGGCGCGGGCCTCGTCCGGCTCGCCCTTGAACAGGTCGGGCCAGTGCTTGCTCATCATGCCGGCGCAGGACCCCGACGGCACGACGATGGGCCAGTCGCCGGGGAAATAGTCGAGCTGCGCGCGGGCGACCTTCAGCGCCTCCTCCCGATAGCCGGAATTGTAGGCGGGCTGGCCGCAGCAGCTCTGCCCCTGCGGGAAGACGACGCGGACGCCCTGCGCCTTCAGCAGCTCCATGCCGGCCATGCCGGCTTCCGGGTAGAACAGGTCGACCAGACAGGTGCCGAAGAAGTAAACGCTTTCGGGCCGCTCGATGTCGGGCCGGCTTATGGTGCCGTCGTGGCTCATGGTTTTTCCTCCCTCCCGCCTCAGAACGCGGGTTCCGACGCGCGCGCGGAAGCCGTGGCGGGAGCCTTCGGCGTCGAGCAGGCATCGACCAGATAGACGATGGAACGGTACGGCAGGCCGGAGTGGTCGGACAGGCCGATCTCGCAGGTCCGGCTGTTCGAATAGCCGGCCTTGGCCCCGGCGGGGATGTCCTTGGACAGGTGGCGCAGGGCGTGGGCGTTCAGCTCCGGCGTGGTGAAGCCCTTGTCGCCGGCGAAGCCGCAGCAGCCGACATCCTCCGGCACCACCACCTGGGTGGCGCAGGCGGCGGCCACCGCCTTCATCTTGGCATCCAGCCCCATGCGGCGGGTGGAGCAGGTCAGGTGCAGCACCACCGGTTCCGTCTGCTTGGTGAAATTCAGACGATCCAGCAGATGGTCGTGGATGAACTCGACCAGATCCAGGACCTGGAGACCGGCGTCCTTCAGATGCTTCTTCAGCCGGAAGGAGCAGGGGCTGGTGTCGAGGACCACCGGGGCCGTGCCGTTGGCGCTGGCCGCCCAGATGGCGCGGACCATCTCCTCCGTCTTGGCGTCGGCCTGGGCGGCGAGGCCCTTGCTTTCCAGCGGCATGCCGCAGCACAGCGAGGCCAATTGCTCCGGATAGGCGACGCGGTAGCCGGCCTTCTGGAACAGCGCCTCCACCTTCACCGGCAGCGGGGTCTTCTCCGGATCGTTGGCGGCGGGACCCATGCTGCGGCTGGTGCAGCTCGGCACATAGACCACGGTCGGCGCGTCGGCGGATGCCTTGGCCTGAGGCAGCGGCGTGAAGTTGGTCGCGGTGGGCAGGGCGCGCGGCAGGTGCGGCAGGCGCTGGCCGGTGACGGTGCGCAACCCCTCGAACAGCGAATTGGCCGTGCCGTCGCCGAGCGTCCGCTTGGCCAGATCGGCGAGCTTCAGGCCGGCACGGGCGACGCTCAGCACCCCGGCGGTGTGGCCGGCGACGTAGGTGCCGAACCCCTGGGCCACCGCCCCGCGACGGTCGCCGCGGATCGCCTTGATCAGCAGACCCGTCTCGATCCCCACCGGGCAGGCGGTGGAACAGAGGCCGCAGGCCGCGCAGGTGTCGATGCCCTGGTAGTCGTAAGCCTCGTGCAGGGCGCCGAGCCGAGCCGCGTCGGCACCGGTGGCTTCCAGCCGGGAAATTTCGCGCCAGCCGACGATGCGCTGGCGGGGGGAGAGCGTCATCTTGTGCGACGGGCAGGTCGGCTCGCAGAAGCCGCACTCGATGCAGGTGTCCACCAGCGCATGGGCGGGCGGCATCGCCTTCAGGTTCTTGAGATGCGCCTCGGGGTCGTCGTTCAGAATGACGCCGGGGTTCAGCAGGCCCTGCGGGTCGAGCAGCGCCTTGATCTCCTTCATCAGGCCATAGGCCTGCGGACCCCACTCCATCTCCACGAAGGGGGCCATGTTGCGGCCCGTGCCATGCTCCGCCTTCAGCGAACCGTCGTACTTGCGCACCACCTGATCGCACACCGCGTCCATGAAGCGGCGGTAGCGGTCCACCTCCTCGTCGGTGTCGAAGGCCTGGGTGAAGACGAAGTGCAGGTTCCCTTCCAGCGCGTGGCCGAAGATGATCGCCTCGGTGTAGCCGAACTCCAGGAACATGGCCTGAAGCTCGACCGTCGCCTCGGCCAGCCGGTCGAGCGGGTAGGCCACGTCCTCGATGATGACGGTGGTGCCGACCTTGCGCATGGCGCCGACCGCCGGGAACAGGCCCTTGCGGATCTTCCAGTAGCTCTCGCCCAGCTTGGCGTCGGTGGTGAAGGTCGGCTCGAACAGGGTGCGGGTCTGGGCGATCACCGCGCTGACGGCGGCGATGTTGGCCTCCAGCGCCGCCGCGTCCTCGCCGCGGATCTCCACCAGCAGGGAGGAGGCGTCCGGCCCCAGCCCGCCGATGAAGTCCGGCATCCCCGGCTTGCCCTCGACCGAGCGCAGGGAGGCGCGGTCCATCAGCTCCACCGCCGAGACGGGCGTCGGCTTCATCAGCGCGACGGCGCGGCAGGCTTCCCCGATGTCCGGGTACATCAGCAGGGCGTTCGCCTTGTGGGCGTGCTCCGGCACCGTGTTGTAGGTGATCTCGGACATGAAGGCCAGCGTGCCCTCCGACCCGATCATCAGGTGCTGGAGGATGTCGATGGGCTCTTCATAATCCACCAGCGCGTTCAGGCTGTAGCCGGTGGTGTTCTTGATGCGGAACTTGTTGCGGATGCGCTCCGCCAGTTTCTCGTCGGCGCGGGTGCGGGCGGCTAGACCGGAGAGGCCGGACAGCAGGGCGCCGTGGCTGGTGGCGAAGGCCGCGCGGCTGGCGGCGTCGCCAGTGTCCAGCAGCGTGCCGTCGGCCAGCACCAGCCGCATGGAGGCCAGCGTGCGGTAGCTGTTCTGGGCGGTGCCGCAGCACATGCCGCTGGCGTTGTTGGCCGCGATGCCGCCGATCTTGGCGGTGGCGATGGAGGCCGGGTCCGGACCGATCTTGCGCCCGAAGGGAGCCAGCTTGCGGTTCGCTTCCGCCCCGATGACGCCGGGCTGGAGGGTCACCGTCGCGGCACCCGGCGGGATGGTGCAGCCGCGCCAGCTGTCGCCCAGCAGGACCAGGACGGAATCGGTGACCGCCTGGCCCGACAGGCTGGTGCCGGCGGCGCGGAAGGTCACCGGGGTCTTCAGTTCCCGGCAAAGGTTGAGCAGCCGCACCACCTCGCCCTCGGCCTCGACGATGGCGACGATCTTCGGGATCAGGCGGTAGAAGCTGCCGTCGGTCCCATAGGCCAGCGTGCGCAGCGGGTCGGTGACGAGGCGTTCCTCCGGCATGAACTCCCGGAGGGCCGCGTGCAGACGGTCATAGGGCGCGGGCAGCATCGGTTCTCGGGGCCTCCGGATCTGGGACCGCGCGACGACTCCTCCGTGATCGCCGGTCCGGGTTGCGGGTGCTGGGGCGACGTTTGTTTCCGGCCGTCAGACGGACGGCTTGTTGTGTGCCACAGTCAGTACGTCGGATAATCGATTTGCTGGGCGGCCGCAATGGTAAAATGAATTGACCAAACGCAGCGCTGTGATGCTGCAATGCATAAAAAATGAGGCGGACAAAGAAAGCGGCGCCACCCGACCGGATGGAAGGCCGAGCGGCGCCGTAGGGAATAAAGCTCGGCAGTGGATGACGCCCCTTCTCCCCGGGGGGAGGAGAAGGGGGGTCGGACCTCGACGCTTACGGGATCATCCAGGGCAGGATGTAGGCCTGGATCATGGTGATGACGCCGATGATCGCGACGAAGAACAGGCTGTGCTTCACGGTGAAGCGGAACAGCTCGGACTCGCGGCCGACCAGACCCACCGCGGCGCAGGCCACGGCGATCGACTGCGGGGAGATCATCTTGCCGGTGACGCCGCCGGTCGTGTTGGCCGCGACCATCAGCACGTCGGACACGCCCACCTGCTGCGCCGTGGTGGCCTGCAGGCCGCAGAACAGCGCGTTGCTCGACGTGTCGGACCCGGTCAGGAACACGCCCAGCCAGCCCAGGATCGGCGAGAAGAACGGGAACAGGAAGCCCGTGCCGGCCAGCAGCAGCGCCAGGGTCGAGGACAGGCCCGAGTAGTTGGCGATGAAGGCGAAGGCCAGGACCATGCCGATCGAGTAGATCGGGCGCTTCAGCTCGCTGACCGTCTCGACGAAGGTCTTCACGCCGTCGGCCGGGCGCATCTTCAGCATGACCATCGTGATGATCGCGGAGATCAGGATGGCCGTGCCGGTGGCCGCCAGCAGGTCGAGCTTGTAGACGGCGTCGATGGGCTTCGGCGAGGCGACGATCGGGGCGGCCTTCAGCACCAGCTTGTCCAGCCCGGCGATCGGGAAGTACAGCACCGTGTCGGCCAGCGCGCCGCCCTTGGCGAACAGGGCCTTGAAGGGCTTCAGGCTCCAGATCGTGACGACCACGGTCAGGATCAGGAAGGGCGACCAGGCCTTGGCGATCTCACCGGCGCTGTAGCCGCGCTGGGCGTTGAACTCGCTCGACGCCATGGCGCCGACCGACTGCGGCACCGGACCGGCGGGCAGCGGGGAATTGGCGAAGCGGAAGATCGCCTTCGGCTTCCAGAACTTCAGGAAGACGGTGATGCTGACGAGGCTGACCAGGGCGGAGGTGATGTCCGGCAGCTCCGGCCCGATGAAGTTGGCGGTGAAGTACTGGGTGACGGCGAAGGTGCCGCCGGCGACCAGGATGGCGGGCCAGGTCTCGCGCACGCCCTTCCAGCCGTCCATGATCATGATGATCCAGAAGGGCACGAAGACGGACAGCAGCGGAAGCTGGCGGCCGGCCATGGCGCCGATCCGGAACGGGTCGAGCGAGGTGACCTGACCGGCGACGATGATCGGAATGCCCATGGCGCCGAAGGCCACCGGGGCGGTGTTGGCGATCAGGCAGAGACCGGCGGCGTAGAGCGGGTTGAAGCCCAGCCCGACCAGCAGCGCCGCGGTGATGGCGACCGGCGCGCCGAAGCCCGCAGCCCCTTCCAGGAAGGCGCCGAAGGAGAAGCCGACCATCAGCATCTGAAGCCGCTGGTCCTCGGTGATCGACACCACCGACGAGCGGATGATCTCGAACTGACCGGTCTTGACCGTGATCTTGTAGAGGAACACGGCGGCCACGATGATCCAGGCGATGGGCCACAGACCGTAGAGGAAGCCGTATCCGGCGGACGCCAGCGCCATGCCGACCGGCATCTTGTAGAACAGGATGGCGACGGCCAGCGAGATGGCGACGGTGATGGTGCCCGCGACGTGGCCCTTCATGCGCAGAACGGTCAGCGCGATGAAGAAGAAGATGATCGGCAACGCGGCCACAAGTGCCGAAAGCCAAAGGTTACCCGCGGGATCGTAGACTTGTGTCCAGGGCTGCATGTTTCCTACCTATGCCGCAGATTCTCGGTTCTGCGCTTTGGCCAGCGACCATGAGTGGAGCCCGGATCCGCGCGTCTTATCCGGACGCGTGCCGCCTGTCATTCCACGACCGATCGGCCATGGAGATCAGTTTTTTCTTGGGTTGGGCTCCGGTCAAAACTTATGACCAAAGGCTCAGAACGGATACATTGGGTCGCAATGGTTGGCAATAGGGAAAATTCAATTTACCGTCAGCGTCGCGAGAGACTTTTTCTTGCCCATGGTATTACCACTGAACCCATTCGATGGCGGTGCGGCCGGGAAACGGTGACATGGGTCTCGGCAGGGCTGGACGTACGAAGGCCACGACGATATCTAACCTTCTGGATCAGGCGGGGTTTCTGCGGATGCAGGGCAAGGGGCAAGGCAAGGGAATGATAAAGCCGGCCAAATTGGCGGACGCCATCGCGGATCATCTGGAGACGCTGATCCGGGAGGGCGTGCTGCGCCCGGGGGAGAAGCTGCTGCCGGAACGCGACCTGGCGCTCAAGCTGGACGTCTCGCGCCCGTCGCTGCGCGACGCGCTGGAGAAGCTGGAGGAGCGCGGGCTGCTCGTTTCCGGGCGCAACGGCACGCACATCGCGCAGTTCCTGGCGCCCATTGCCGCCCCGTTGGCGGCGCTGCTGCAATCCGATCCGGACGCACCCTTCCATTACCTGGAGTTCCGCACCTCCATCGAGGCCGCTGCCGCCAAGCTGGCCGCGCAGCGGGCGACCGACCTCGACCGTGAGGCGATCCGTGCCCTGGCCCAGCGCATGCGCGACGCTCATGGCAAGGACGATCCGTCGGAAGAGGCCGACGTGGACGCCCAGCTCCACCTCGCCATCTACGAGGCGGCGCACAACACGGTGATGCTGCACATCATGGGCGCGCTGTCGGAGATGCTGCGCAACGATGTCTTCTACAACCGCGACCGGCTCTACACCCGGCCAGGCGTGCGCGACCTGCTGTTGGAGCAGCATCTGGCCATCGCCGATGCGGTGCTGGCCGGCGACGCCGAGGCCGCCCACACGGCGGCGGAGGCGCATGTGATGTTCACGCTGCACACCCTGCGGGAAATCCGCGAGGACGACACGCGGCTGGAGGCCTCGCTGCGCCGCATCGGGCGCACCGACCTGATCGAAACCGCCGAACGGGCCTGACTCAACGGGCGGCGTTTGGGAACCCGAGGGCCATTCCCGGTTTTACACGGCTGTCGACCAAGGGAGGTCCAGCCGTGCCCACCGCAACGCCGCTCGCCGAAACGCTGCCGTCCATCATTCCCTATTGCGGCGCCCCACCGGTGCCGGACGGGTTCTGGAGCGCCTGGAACGGCGACCCGGTCCTGCTGTCCGTGTTCGCCCTGGCCGCCGCGGGTTACGCGATGGTGGTGCGGCGGCATGGAGCGGGGATGGCCCGTCACCAGCCCTGGTGCTTTGCCGCCGGCTGGCTGGTTCTGTTCGCCGCCTTCGTGTCGCCGCTGTGCAACCTGACCTCCGCCCTGTTCTCGGCGCGGGTGGTCCAGCATCTCCTGACCATCCAGGTCGCGGCGCCCCTCCTGGTCCTGTCCTGGCCGATGGGCGCGCTCCGCTGGCCCAACTGGGCGCGGGTCCTGGCGTCACCTTTGGCCGTTCCGGAAATCGCCTGGGGCCTGTTCGGGCTGTTCCTCTGGGTGTGGCACCTGCCGGGACCATACATGGCGGCGCTGCGCTTCGACGCGGTGCTGTGGGTCATGCACGCCAGCCTGCTCGTCGGCGCGGTCGCCGCGTGGCGGACGGTGCTGGCCCCTGACGATGCGGCGATGCGGGGGAGGGGGCTGCTGTCGGCCTTCGGCACCTCGGTCCATCTCGCCATCCTGGCGGCGCTGCTGATCTTCGCCCCGCAGCCGCTGTTCGTCTACCATCTGGACACGACGGCACCCTGGGGCCTGTCGGCCTTGGCCGACCAACAACTCGGCGGACTCATCATGGGGGTGGTCGGGGCGGCGGTCTATGTGGCGGTTAACCTCTACGCCCTGGCGCGCTGGCTGATGGTGCCCGAGCGGCAGCGGTCGTAAGGCGGTCAGCGCGCCTCCAATCCGAGGAAGCTCCAGGACACATCGCCGCGGCCGAGCATATCCTCCCGGTAATTCCGATGGATGCAGCGAAGGCCGACGGACGCGGCAAGCTCGATGGTTTCGGCGGCTGAAACGTCGTACATGGTCCGCCCCGCCGGCACCGGGCCATGCCGCAAGGACATGACGATCCGGCCGTTCGGGTTCAGAAGGGCCGCGATGTGCGGCATCCCGATGGCTCGCTGGGCTTCGTCGAGATGCATCCACACAGCGGTGAGCAGGACGACGTCGTAGCGCCCGCCGTCGCTCCGCACCGCCGTCAGCTCCGGCAGGCTGTCGTCGATCCAGCGGATCGGCGTCGCGGCGTGAATGCGCACACCCGCGTTGCGAAGCTCTACCGTCGGTTCGACGGCCGTCACGTCGTGACCGAGCCGCGAGAGGGCGGCCGCGTCCCGTCCGGTGCCCGCGCCGATGTCCAGGATGCGGCTCGGCCGGGAGGGAAAAAGGTGGAGCACATCGCGATGCACATCGGCGAACGCCACGCTCTCGTACTGTTCCGTGAGCGCCGTCGCGTTTTCACCGTATCCGTTCAATCCGCTCATTCCCCGGCCCTCCGCATGGCGCGCCGATGACGGCGCGACCGTCCCTCCTGCATACCACAGAGCGGCGGACATCACCGATGCGTTGGGGAGACGTGCGCAACGAAAAACCCCGGCCCTTGCGGGCCGGGGTTCTCGTGTCGCGTCATGCTCAGTGGACGGCGGCGCTGCTCCGTCCGCCGCTGCCGGTCAGAGCGAAGCCCAGCGGCGGGCGTTCCGGGGCCTTGAAGCCGGTGGCGCGGTCCTCCTCGACGGGAACGCCGTCCAGGGTCAGGCGACCGTCCCGCGCCGACAGGTGCAGGGTCGAGCGTTCGTCCACCTCGCCGTCCAGCAACCGTTCGGCGATCGGGTCCTCCACCAGATTCTGCACCGCCCGCTTCAGCGGACGGGCGCCGAAGGCCGGGTCCCAGCCGAGGTCGGCGAGACGGGCGCGGGCCGCGTCGTCGGCGGTCAGCGACACGCCGCGCTCCGCCAGACGGTCGGCGACGCGGGCGAGCTGGATGTCCACGATGTGGGCCATCTGCTCGCGTCCCAGCCGGCGGAAGATCAGCACGTCGTCCAGCCGGTTCAGGAACTCCGGCCGGAAGGCGCGGCGCACCGCGTCCATCACCTCGATCCGTGCGCCCTCCAGGCTGTCGTCCTCGCCGAGCGCGGTCAGGGCGTCCGCCCCCAGGTTCGACGTCATGATCAGGATCGCGTGGCGGAAGTCCGCCGTGCGGCCCTGCCCATCGGTCAGCCGCCCGTCGTCGAGCGCCTGGAGCAGCACGTTCAGAACGTCTGGATGGGCCTTCTCCACCTCGTCCAGCAGGACGACCTGATAGGGCCGGCGCCGGATCTTCTCGGCCAGCGTGCCGCCGTCGTCATAGCCGACATAGCCCGGGGGCGAGCCGATCATGCGGGCGACGGAGTGCTTCTCCATATACTCCGACATGTCGACGCGGGTCACCGCGGTCTCGTCGTCGAACAGGAAGGCGGCCAGCGCCTTGGCCAGCTCCGTCTTGCCGACGCCGGTCGGGCCGAGGAACAGGAAGGAGCCGGTGGGACGGTTCGGGTCCTTCAACCCGGCCCGCGCCCGGCGCACCGCCTTGGACACGGCGCGCACCGCCTCCGCCTGACCGACGACGCGTTCGGCCAGCCGGTCCTCCATGCCCTTCAGCCGCTGCCGCTCGCTGTCCAGCATGCGGTCCACCGGGATGCCGGTCCAGCGGGTGACCACGGCGGCGATGTCCTTCGCCGTGACCTCCTCCCGCTCCGCGTTGGCGCGGGATTCGGCCTCGGCCAGACGCTTCTCCAGGTCGGGAACGACGGCGTAGGCCAGCTCGCCGGCCTTCGCCCAGTCGCCGTCGCGCTGCGCGTGCTCCAGCTTGGTGCGGGCCTGGTCCAGCTCCTCCTTCAGGCGGCGGCCCTCGGTGCGGCGGGACTGGCCGATACGCCACTCCTCTTCCATGGCGGTCAGCTTCGCCTCGTCCACCGCGAGTTCGGATTCCAGCTTGTGCAGCCGTTCCTGGGACGCGGCGTCCGGCTCCGACTTCAGGGCCTCGCGCTCGATCTTCAGCTGGGCGACGCGGCGGCCGACGGCGTCCAGCGCCTCCGGCTTGCTGTCGATGGCCATGCGCAGGCGGCTGGCCGCCTCGTCCACGAGGTCGATGGCCTTGTCGGGCAGGCGACGGTCGGCGATGTAGCGGGCCGAGAGCTGCACCGCCGCGACCACCGCCGCGTCGGCGATGCGCACGCCGTGGTGCACCTCGTACTTGCCCTTGATGCCGCGCAGGATCGACACGGCGTCCTCGTCGGACGGCTCGTCCACGTTCACCGGCTGGAAGCGGCGGGCCAGCGCCGCGTCCTTCTCGATGTACTTGCGGTACTCGTCCGGCGTGGTGGCGCCGACGCAGCGCAGCTCGCCGCGCGCCAGCGCGGGCTTCAGCATGTTGGCGGCGTCCATCGCGCCGTCCGTGCGGCCGGCACCGATCAGCGAGTGCAGCTCGTCGATGAACAGGATGATGCGGCCCGCCGCCTGCTGCACCTCGGAGAGAACGGCCTTCAGCCGCTCCTCGAAGTCGCCGCGGAACTTGGCCCCGGCCAGCAGGGCGGTGAGGTCGAGCGCGAGCACGCGCCGGTCCTTCAGCCCCTCCGGAACGTCGCCGGAGGCCAGCCTCTGGGCCAGCCCTTCCACCACGGCGGTCTTGCCAACGCCGGGCTCGCCGATCAGGACGGGGTTGTTCTTGGTGCGCCGGGCCAGGACCTGGATGGTCCGCCGGATCTCGTCGTCGCGCCCGATCACCGGGTCGAGACGGCCCTGCCGGGCCTCTTCCGTCAGGTCGCGGGCGTATTTGGCGAGCGCCTCGCCCATCTGAGAATCCTCCTGCCGGTCGGCGGGGCGGTTCCTGCTCAGCGACTCGACGCCCTCAACCAGCACCGCGGGATCGACACCGGCGCGGTGGAACAGCGCGCGGGTGCTGCCGCCGTGGGCGGCCAGCGATTCGAGAAGCCGTTCGGGGGAGACGAACTTGTCGCCGGCCCCGCGCGCCGTTTCGACGGCGTTCTGGAGCACCCCGGCGAGCGCCGGGGACATGAAGATCGGGTGCGGCCCTTCGCCATCCACACGGGTCTGGCGGTTCAGGGTTTCCTCGGCGGCGGTCTTCAAAAGCTCGGGGTCGCCGCCGGCATCGCGGATCAGCTTGGCGGGCACGCCGTCGGCGTCCTCGACCAGGGCCTTCACGAGATGTTCGGGGACGAGCTGTTGGTGGCGTCCGGCGAGAGCCGCCAGTTGCGCAGCCTGGATGACGCCGCGCGCACGGTCGGTGAACAGACCGAAGTCCATCAGGCACTCCGTTCGTTATGGTTCCCGCCCTTTGCGAAGGCGCGGGAAGACGGCCTGTGTGGCCCGCACCATGCGCGGCCCCGGTCGCCTCAAGGGAACAGATGGGCAGGAGCCCCGCCCCGGTCAAGACGGCCGCCCAGACCGTGGGGCAAGGCTGTCTTGCGCTGTCATTGTCTCACTATATGGACAATGATTTATTTATTTGACACACTCCGTACGCCTTCATAAAGTGGTGGAAACTGATATGCCAGATATCGGACAACAACGCGGGAGGGAGGATATGGCCGGCATCGGAGCAAATCCGCTCGATGCACAAGCGTCGCCGGAGAAGCCGCAGGCCTCCGGAACCCAGACGCTGATGCGCGGCCTCGCCCTCCTGGAATGCGTGGCGGCGGGCATCGGTGACGTGAAGGGCATCGCCGCCCGGCTGGGCACGCCGCGCAGCACCACGCACCGGATGCTCAACAGCCTGACCCAGGACGGCTATCTGCATCATGTGCCCTACAAGGGCTATCTGCTGGGGCCGAAGCTGATCGCGCTTGGCATGCGCGCGCTGGAGCAGCGCCCGCTGGTCGCCATCGCCCGTCCGCACATCGAGGAGCTGGCCCGCCAGACCGGCGACACCGTCCATCTCGGCGTCGTCGAGGGGGCGGAGGTCTTCTACCTCGACAAGATTCCGAACACGCGCGGGCTGGAGATGCGGTCGCGCATCGGCCTGCGCATGCCGCTGGCCTCCACCGGGCTTGGCAAGGCGCTTCTCCTCGGCCTGCCGCGCGAGCGCTGGCCGGAGCTGTACGACCACGCGCTCCGCCTGACCGCGGCGGCGCCGGAACGGCCCCCGCTGGCACCCTGGCCGGACTTCGAATCCCGGCTGGCCGCCTATGTGGATCGCGGCTGGTCCTTCGACCTTGAAGAAAACGAAATCGGCATCCGCTGCGTCGGCGCGCCGATCCGTGACGTCCGCAATCAGGTGGTCGCCGCCATCAGCGTGGCGAGCGCCGTGCCGTACATGCCGGACGAACGGATGGAGGAGCTTGGACCCGTGGTCCGGGCGGTCGCCGACGCGATTTCAAAGGATTTGGGATGGAAACGGGACGAACGGGCGTCGGGGCATCGCTGATCGCCCTCGACTGGGGAACGTCGAGCCTGCGCGGCTTCCTGATGGGCCGCGACGGGCGGGTGCTGGACCAGCGCGCCAACGCGCATGGCATCCAGAACCTGCCGATGCCGGGCATCGCCGGCTTCGAGCAGGCCTTCACCGACCTGTGCGGCGACTGGCTGACCACCCATCCCGGCCTGCCGGTCGTGGCCGGCGGCATGGTCGGCAGCGCCCAGGGCTGGCGCGAGGCCCCCTACGTCCGCTGCCCCGCCGACACGACCACCCTGGCCTCGCAGGCCATTCCGGTGGAGAGCGCGTCGGGCTCCCGCATCCTGATCGCGCCGGGCGTCCTCTACGACCCGCCAAGCGGCCCGCCGGACATCCTGCGCGGCGAGGAGATCCAGATCGCCGGCGTGCTGGCCGACCGTCCCGACTGGGGCCGCGACGCCTGCATGGTGCTGCCCGGCACCCATTCCAAATGGGTGGAGATCGTCGGCGGGCGCATGATCCGCTTCTCCACCTACATGACCGGCGAGACCTTCGCCGTGCTGTGCAAGCACTCGATCCTCGGCCGGCTGATGCCGGCGGACGCCGCCCCGGCGGAGGCCGAGTCCGACGCCGCCTTCGCCGAGGGCGTGCGGGCGGCGCAGGCCAGCGGGCCGGGCGACTTCACGCACCAGATCTTCGCCGCGCGCACGCTCGGCATCACCCGCCGCATGCCGGCGGAGCTTCTGAAGGATTACCTGTCCGGCCTGCTGATCGGCCACGAGCTGGTCTCCGGCCTCGGCCACATGCGCAACGAGCTGCATGAGGGCCGTCCGCTTCTGCTGATCGGCGAGGGCGCGCTCTGCCGCCGCTACGTGCGCGGCCTGGAGCTGCTGGGCGTCGAGCCCACCGACCGGCTTGAGAACACCGCCCCGCGTGGGCTTTTCCAGTTTGCCGTTGCCGCCGGCCTGATCGCGCCGGCGGGGGAGTGACGAACATGTCGGATGATTCCCTGAAGGCCCGCTTCGACGCCGCCTTTTCCGCCCTGCCGCTGGTCGCCATCCTGCGTGGCCTGACCCCCGCGGAGGCGGAGGGCGTCGCGCAGACGCTCTATGACAGCGGTTTCCGCATGATCGAGGTGCCGCTGAACTCGCCCGATCCGTTCGACAGCATCGCCGCCGTCCGCCGGCTGCTGCCGCGCGACGCGCTGGTCGGCGCGGGCACGGTCCTGGCGGTGGAACAGGTGGCCCGGCTCAAGGAGATCGGCGCCGATCTGGTCGTCATGCCGCACGCCGACACGGCGGTGATCCGCGCCGCCAAGGCCGCGGGGTTGGTCAGCCTGCCCGGAATCGCCACTCCGACGGAAGCTTTCGCAGCGCTGTCAGCCGGGGCCGATGCCCTGAAGATCTTCCCGGCGGAGCTGGTCGGACCGCGCGTCATCAAGGCGATGCGCGCCATCCTGCCCGCCGGCACCCGCCTGCTGCCCGTGGGCGGCATCGCCCCGGACACCATGGCGCCGTTCCTGGAGGCCGGCGTGGCCGGCTTCGGGCTGGGGTCGGCTCTGTATGCGCCCGGCCTGTCCGCCGCCGAGGTCGGCGTCCGGGCGGACGCCTTCGTCGCCGCGTGGCGGCGCCTCAACCCGCGCTGACCGAGCCACGGCACCAGCGGACCATCCCGCGGCCGGTCGCAGAACGCGCCGCGGGCTTTCTCCTCCCCCCTCCTCACCACAAGCAAAGTTCCAGGGAGAACGCTCATGAAGGGCTATCGTTTCCTCACCGGCGCCGTCGTCGGCGCGCTGACCTCCGCCACGATGATGGTGGCCGCGCAGGCCGCCGGCTATCCGACCAAGCCGATCGAGCTGACCGTCCCCTACGCGGCGGGCGGCGGCACCGATCTGGTGGCCCGCGCCTACGCCGACGCGGCCAAGAAGCACCTGCCCCAGTCGATGGGCGTGGTCAACAAGACCGGTGGCGCCGGCGCCGTCGGTCTGACTGAGATCATGGCCGCCCGCGCGGACGGCTACCGCATCGGCATGGGCACGGTGGAACTCACCATGCTGCCGCACATGGGCATCGCCCGCTTCACCGCGGACGACTTCACCCCGATCGCCCGCCTGAACGCCGAGCCGAGCGCCATCACGGTGAACGTCGACTCGCCGTTCAAGACCTTCGAGGACTTCCTGGCCAACGCCAAGGCCAACCCGGGCAAGGTGCGCATCGGCAACTCCGGCACGGGCGCCATCTGGCACCTCGCCGCGGCGGCGCTCCAGGAGAAGACGGGCGCCAGCTTCAGCCACATCCCCTATGACGGCGCCAACCCGGCGGTGACCGCCCTGCTCGGCAACCACATCGAGGCGGTGAGCGTCAGCCCGGCCGAGGTCGTGAACCACGTCGCCGCCGGCAAGCTGCGCATTCTCGCCGTCATGGGCGACGAGCGTTCGGCGGCCTTCCCGGAAGTCCCGACCGTGAAGGAAAAGGGCATCGACCTGTCGGTCTACACCTGGCGCGGCATCGTCGTTCCGAAGAAGACCCCGCAGGCCGTCGTCGATACGCTGCGCGAGGCGTCCAAGGCGACTGCCAACGAGCCGGCCTTCAAGGAGACCCTCACCAAGATGAACCTGACCCTGGCCTATGCCGACGGTCCCGAGTTCGGTGAGATGATCAAGAAGGACAACGCCTTCTTCAAGGACCTGATGACCAAGCTCGGAATGGCGAAGTAATCAGGAAAGACAGGGGCGCGGGCGTCCACCGCCCGTGCCCCGTGCGTGGAGACGTCCAATGAGCCATTCCTCTGGTGGAACTCCGGGGTCGGGAACGCCGCGTTCGGCCGACCTCTTCGCCGGCGCCGTGGTCGCCGCCGTCGCCGTCGCGGCCATCGTCGTGTCGGGCGGTTTTCCGACGATGGCCGGCCTCGGCACCGATGTCGGACCGGCCCGTTTTCCGATCATTTACGCGGGTGCGCTGCTCGTTCTGAGCGCGATCCTGGTCATCGGCCGGCTGATGCCCAAGCGCGGCGCCCAGGCCGCACCCGCCGAGCCGCAAGCCCCGGCCGAGGCGTTCCGGTTCCACCGGGTGGCCATCGGCGTGGTCGCGACCGCCGTCTACATCTACATGCTGTCCCTGATCGGCTACCTGCCCACGACGGTGGTGTTCCTCATCGGCATGATGCGGCTCATGGGCATGCGCAGCTGGGTCCGCGCCCCGATCATCGCGGTGGCGGTCACGGCCTTCCTCTACCTGGTGTTCCTGTACGCCCTGCAGATCCCGCTGCCGGACGGAAGCCTGTTCGAAACGGGCGAGTTCTAGTCAGCGAGGAGATGGAAGATGTATGAAATCGACATGCTCCTTCAGGGCTTCGCCAACCTAGCCAGCGAACCCCTGCCGCTTCTGCTCGCCCTGATCGGCGTCACGCTGGGCATCATCATCGGCGTGCTGCCCGGCCTGACGGCCACCATGGGCGTCGCGATCCTGCTGCCCTTCACCTTCGGCATGGACCCGGTCTCGGCCATCCTGATGCTGTGCGGCGTGTTCTTCGGCGGCATCTTCGGCGGCTCGATCACCGCGATCCTGCTCAAGATCCCCGGCACCCCGGCCGCCGCCGCGACCGCCATGGATGGCTACGCGCTGAGCCAGAAGGGCCAGGCCGGCCTCGCGCTCGGCACGGCGACGCTGTCCTCCTGCTTCGGCGGCTTCCTCAGCGTCTTCATGCTGATCTTCCTGGCGCCGCTGCTGGCCGGCATCGCGCTGGAATTCTCCGCCGCCGAATCCTTCGCGCTCGCGGTGTTCGGCCTGTCGATCATCACCAGCGTGTCGGGCGACTCCCTGGTCAAGGGGCTGATCGCCGGCTTCCTCGGGCTGCTGCTGTCCACCGTCGGCCTCGACCCGATGGCCGGTTTCCCGCGCTTCACCGGCGGCTTCAACGAGTTGCTGAACGTTCCCTTCATCCCGGTGATGATCGGCCTGTTCGCGGCGTCGGAAGCCTTCAAGTCGCTGGGCCAGCCGGAGACGCGGGCCGAGGTCAAGGTCTACATCGGCCGGATCATCCCGCCCTGGAGCGTCTTCAAGGGCTTGATCTTCACCATTCTCCGCTCGTCGGGTCTGGGCATCATCGTCGGCATCATCCCCGGCGCCGGTGCGGACATCGCGTCTTTCGTCGCCTACAACGAGGCCAAGCGCTTCTCCAAGAATCCGGAGAATTTCGGCAAGGGCGAGATCAAGGGCGTCGCGGCCGCCGAGTCCGGTGCCAACGCCTGCACCGGCGGCGACCTGCTGCCGATGATGACGCTCGGCATTCCCGGCGACGCGGTGACCGCGGTCATGCTGGGCGCGCTGACCATGCAGGGCCTCCAGCCCGGTCCGCTGCTGTTCAAGGACCACGCCGGTCTGGTGTTCACCCTGTTCGCCGGTATGCTGTTCTGCTACGCGGCCCTGCTGATCATCGGCCTGTCGTCGCTGCGTCTGATGGGCAAGGTCCTGGAGATGCCGCGCGCCATCCTGACGCCGCTCATCCTGGCGCTTTGCGTCGTCGGCGCCTACGCCATCAACAACAGCATGTTCGACGTGGGCATCATGCTGGCGGTCGGCGTGGTCGGCTTCTTCATGCAGCGTTGGGACTATCCGGCGTCGCCGGTCGTCCTGGCCTTGATCATGGGTCCGATGGCCGAGGCGAGCTTCCGCCGCGCCCTGTCGCTGTCGGGCGGCAGCCTGGACTTCCTCTACACCCGTCCGATCACGCTCGGCCTGCTGACCGTCGCGGCCATCACCCTGGCGCTGCCGCTGCTGCGCTACTTCCGGGGCAACGGCGGCAACGGTCCGACCGCGGACGGCGCGGCCGCCAGCACCGTGGGGTCCGCGAAATGACGACCGTCACGAGCGTTGGCCTGAAAGCCGTCTTCGATCCCGAGCTGCGCAACGGCACCGGCGAGAACCCGGTCTGGGACGCCGAGCGGGGCCTTTGGACCTGGATCGACATCCCGGCGCGGACCATCCACCGGCTCGCCCCCTCCAGCGGCGCCCACCGCCGCTGGACCCTGCCGGAGATGATCGGCAGCCTCGTCCTGCG
This sequence comes from Azospirillum himalayense, assembly GCF_042657465.1. NCBI lineage: Bacteria > Pseudomonadati > Pseudomonadota > Alphaproteobacteria > Rhodospirillales > Azospirillaceae > Azospirillum > Azospirillum himalayense. The sequence goes on from NZ_JBHSLC010000111.1 coordinate 26,561, forward strand.
TCCGGACGGCGGCGTGGTCTGCGCCTGCGAGACCGGCGTCTTCGACGTCGATCTGCCGGGGGAGGGCGGGGAGGCGGTGGTCACCGCCCTCGCCAGCCACCGCTTCCCCAAGGAGGGCATGCGCTTCAACGACGGGCGCTGCGACCGGCAGGGGCGGTTCTGGCTGTCCAGCATGGTCATGGACATCAGCAAGGGCGACTCCGCCGGCCGGTGGCACCGCTTCACGCGGGCCGACGGGCTGACCGAGACGGGGACCGGCGGCTACATCATACCCAACGGCTCCGCCTTCAGCCCGGACGGGCGCACGCTTTATGCGTCCGACAGCCACCGCGACGTGCGGATGGTCTGGGCCTGGGACTACGACACGGACACCGGCACCGCCGCCAACCGCCGCCCCTTTGTCGACATGCGGGCGATGGTCGGGCGTCCCGACGGCGCCGCGGTGGACGTCGACGGCTGCTATTGGATCTGCTGCCTGGACGAGGGCTGTATCAAGCGCTTCACCCCGAACGGCGACCTCGACCGCCGCATCGACGTGCCGATGCGCAAGCCGACCATGTGCGCCTTCGGCGGGCCGGACCTGCGGACGATGCTGGTCACCTCGCTCAGCCGCGGGCCGGCGGACCTCGCCGAGGACCCGCATGGCGGACGCGTCCTGATGTTCGATCCCGGCGCCCAGGGCCTGCCGGAACCCCGCCTGGCCGATTGAGCCGGGCCAAAACGACACCAAGACACGAGAGGCAAGGAATGTTTGACGATCTGAAGGGCAAGCGCGTTCTGATCACCGGCTCCACGCAGGGCATCGGCCTGGCGGCGGTGGAGGCGTTCGCCCGCGCCGGTGCCAAGGTCGCCATGAACGGCCGCCGCGTCCCGGTGGATCTGGAGGCCACGCTGGCCCGTCTGAACGGGCTGGGCGGCGAGGTCGTCTTCCTCCAGGCCGACGTGTCGGACAGCGCGGCTTGCGGCACGCTCGTCGAGGCCTTCGTGGAGCGCTTCGGCGGCATCGACGTGCTCGTCAACAACGCTGGCGGCCTGGTCGCGCGCAAGCCGCTGCCGGAAATCGACGACGCGTTCTTCGACGCGGTGACCGACCTGAACTCCCGCTCCGCGCTGATGGTGACCAAGCACGCCCTGCCGCACCTGAAGGCCGCGGCGGCGCAGAGCGGCACCACCTCCTCGGTGATCTCGGTCGGTTCGGTCGCCGGCTACACCGGCGGCGGTCCGGGCGCCGGCCTGTACGGCGCGGCCAAGGCGTGGCTGCACAACATCCAGAAGAACTGGGTGGCCTTCCACACCAAGGACGGCATCCGCTTCAACATGGTGTCGCCGGGCACCTTCGACACGGCCTTCCACGCCGACAAGGACGAGGACACCAAGGCCCGCATCGGCTCCGGCTTCCCGATGGGCCGCTTCGGCCGTCCCGAGGAATGCGCCCCGACCTTCCTGTTCTTTGCGTCGCACGCCTGCAGCGGCTACATCACCGGGCAGGTTCTCGACGTCAACGGCGGCCAGTACATGCCGTAACGATCGGCACGACCCCGTCCGCGTCCGCTTGATCAGAACGGGCGCGGCGGAATGCCCGTTGTAACGGTTGCCGTCTTGGCGGCGATGGCCGGCAGGGTGGGGAAGGGCACACCGTCCTCGCACCGCAACTGCCGGGCCACCGCGTGCAGGGTCCCGTGATGGCGGCGGCAGAGGATGCCGTCGGCGTCGCGGTCGTAGAGCCGGACGAACTGGACGGGCGCCGCCCCGTCCTCCGCATGGACCTCCACCTCCACCAGATGGGTGCAGAAGGAGCAGGCGGTCAGCGGATCCGTTGAATCGAAGGCTACACCGGCTTCCAGGCAGCGCCGCGCGAAGGCCTCCAGAAGCACCGACGCGCTGTCCACCGTCTCCAGCCCGCGCAGTGCGCGCACGACGTCGCGCATATGGCCGACATCCGGCAGGATCAGCCCGGCGGCGGAGTGGCGGTCGTGAATCACCAGCTTCATCATGATGCGCAGGCCGTCTCGAACAGGGGATTCGGGTGGTTGGCCGGACCGCTCGCGGCGTAGCCGGGCCGGCTCGACCAGACCCGTTGACGGATGCGGATCTGCGTCCGGCAGTCGGCCGAGCAGTAGAGCGGGGCGGGGCCGCGGCCGGAGGCGCGGGTGAAGGGACGCCCGCAGCAGGCGCAATGCAGCGTGGGCGTGGAAAGGGTCTGGATCATACGGGCGTGTGTCGGCGTCGGCATGGCTGGATTCACGAGGCATTTCCAAAGTTGGACGGACTATACGAGCGGTCTGTGACAGTTTGACGGGTGGGTGCGAACTACCACTTTTTCGCGCCCCGGCCGCCGCTCGCGGACACGGAAACGTCCAGGAGCGCCGGCCGGTTCCCCCGCAAGACGCAGCGCTTGGTAAATTCGGGCGATCCGTAAAATTAAATTGTTTTTCGTGCGAAAAGAAATTCGACAAGAGAGTGATGGTGGCCACTCACGCCGATAAATTGTCTTTGACGATAAAAAATCGCGTTGTAAGGTCCCGTTTGGCGGACGAGGGTGTTTCTGTAGGCCGGTGACGCGCTGGTGGTGGCCGACGCCTCAAGCGGGGGAGTGCCGGATCGTCTTTTCCGCCGCAAGAGGAAGGGGCGGATATGGGAGCACCGACGAAGGCGACGATTCTCATCGTGGATGACACCGCCGACAACCTGTCGCTGCTGAGCAGCCACCTGAAATCCATTTATACGGTCAAGACCGTGAACAACGGTGATGCCGCGCTGCGCATCGCCTTTTCCAACCATCCACCGGATTTGATCCTGCTCGACGTCATGATGCCGAGCATGGACGGCTACGAGGTGTGCCGCCGTCTCAAGGCCGATCCACGGACCCGCGACGTTCCGGTGATCTTCCTCACCGCGCGAACCTCCGTGGAGGACGAGAAGTTCGGGCTGGATCTGGGCGCGGTCGATTACATCAGCAAGCCGATCAGCCCCCCCATCGTCCTGGCGCGGGTGAAGAACCACCTGTCGTTGAAGGCCACCGCCGACTCGCTGCGGGCCACCGTCGAAGAGGTGCGGGCTGCCCACAGCCGGCTGGAGGAGACGCAGCAGCACCTGATCCAGACGGAGAAGATGGCGGCCCTGGGCCTTCTGGTGTCCGGCGTCGCGCATGAGATCAACACGCCGATCGGGGTGGCCCTGACCGCGGTGTCCCATCTCTCCGGACTGGTCGAATCGCTGGCCTCGCAGTTCCAGAACGGGGCGATCCGTAAGTCCGACCTCGCCCGCTTCCTGGAGAACGCGCGGGAAGGGGCGTTGCTGGTCACCACCAACATCGTGCGCACCGCCAATCTGATCCAAAGCTTCAAGCAGGTGGTGGTGGACCGCGCCGGGTCGGAGCGGCGGGTGTTCGACCTCAAGGATTATCTGTCCGACGCGCTGTTCGGGCTGGACCCGCATCTGCGGGAGGCCGGGCACAGCCTTACCGTGTCCTGTCCAACCGGCTTGACCATCGACAGCCATCCCGGCCCGCTGTCGGAGGTGCTGTCCATCCTGATCCGCAACGCCGTGGCCCACGCCTTCCGGCCGGGGCAGAGCGGGCGCGTCACGCTGTCGGTCACGCCGCGGGAGGAGGATTGGGTGGAATTGCGGCTGGCCGACGACGGCAAGGGGATCGACCCGGAGCATTTGCCCAAGCTGTTCGATCCGTTCTTCACCACCCGCCGGGGCATCGAGTTTCCGGGGTTGGGGCTCTACATCGCCTTCAACCTCGTCCATCAGGTGCTTCAGGGATCCATCGAGGTGGAAAGCCTCCCCGGCGGCGGCGCCACCTTCGTCGTCCGCATGCCGCGGCGCGTGTCCGCACCGGCCGAGGCACCGGCCTGAGGCCGGCTCGCCACGACACGGCCGGTGCCTCGGCCGGTGCGGACGGCGGCGGTCAGGATACCGGAAGGCGAGCGGCGACCCGCTGCAGCACAGCTGGGGGATCCACCGGCTTGGCGATGTAATCCACCGCCCCCATGGCGAGGCCGCGCTCCCGGTCGGCCTCGTCGGCACGGCCGGTCAGGAAGATTACGGGGATGTTCCGGGTTCCCGGCGCGTCCTTCAAGGCGGCGCAGACCTCGTAGCCGTCCATGTCCGGCATGACCACGTCCAGCAGGATCAGGTCGGGTGGGGGAGACGCGGCGGCGATCTCCAGCGCTTTGCGCCCGTTGTTGGCCACCTTGACCTTGTAGCTGTCCTTCAGCAGGCCGCTGAGCAGCTTCAGGTTGTCCGGCGTGTCGTCCACGATGAGGATCGTGGCCTTCGGCGCAAAGGGGGCCGGTGCGGGCGATGCGATGTCCATGGACTCGTTCCGATGTGGGGGATCCGGTGGGACCGGCGTCTTTTCAGGCTTCGGCGACCGCGCCACGCTCGGCCAGCGCCCCGTCCAGGGAGGCGGCAGCCTCGTCGAAGTCGAAGTTGCGAATCTGGTTGGCGATGGCTTCGAATTGGTCGGGGAAGGCGGCTCGCAGCAGCTCGGCGTTCGCCGTCAGCGCCTCCTCGGCGTCCGGGTCGCTGTCGAGAAGAAGCTGGCGGAGCCGGTCGCACAAGGCGCGGAGCTCGGCTGCATCGACCGCGGCGGACCGGGATGCGGACACCGCGTCGCCGCCTGCCGACGCCAACGCCGCTTCCAGATGGGCGAGGAGGGCGCCCAGCGGCGGCTCCAACGTGGCCAGCCGCGCGTCGATCTCCGCGCGTGGCCGGGCGTCGCGGATGATCGCCTCCAACTGTTCGGCGGCATCCTGGACGGGGTGGGCGCCGATGTTGCCGGCGGTTCCTTTCAGCGTGTGGGCGTAACGCTCCGCCGCCGCGAGGTCGTTCGCGTCCAGCGCCGCGCGGATGGCCGTTGCCACACCGCGCTGCCCGGCGGTGAACTTGCGCAGCAGGTCGAGGTAGAGGCGCTTCTTTCCCAGCACCCGTGACAGCCCGGTCACGGTGTCCAGCCCGGGAACATCGATCGGCAACTCGACCTTCTCGTCCACGAGCGGGGCGGGATGGGGAGCGGGAGCCTCGGCGCCGAGTCCCGGGCGAGGCAAGATCCAGGCCAGCAGTGCGGCCCACAGCGCCTCCGGGTCGATCGGCTTGGCCAGATAATCGTTCATGCCCGCGTCCAGGCAACGGTCGCGGTCGGCCTGCATGGCGTTGGCGGTCATGGCGACGATGGGCAATTCGGCGAGTCCCAGCCGGCGGATTTCCAGGGTCGCGGCGACGCCGTCCATGACCGGCATTTGCATGTCCATCAGCACGAGGTCGTAGTGGGCCGCCTGCACCATGCCGACGGCGATGGCGCCGTTCTCCGCGACCTCCACCACCAGCCCGGCGTCACCCAGCAGTTCGCAGGCCACCTGCTGGTTCAGGTCGTTGTCTTCGGCCAGCAGAATGCGGGCACCACGCAGGCGCGACAGGTCGGCGGTGATCGCCCCGCTCGGCGTCGCCGAGACGTCCGTGGCCGCCTCATCGGCCCCGAGCACCCGCATGATGCCGTCGAACAGCGCCGACGGGTTGACAGGTTTGAACAGAACCTCCTCGATGGCCGTGTTCTCGGCGCCCTTCAGCACCTCTTCCCGGCCATAGGACGTGACCATGATGTGGTGAGGGGCCCATTCCAGCTCCAGCGCGGCGAGGCCGGCGGAAGTCTCAAGCCCGTCCATGCCCGGCATCTGCCAGTCGAGCAGCACGACGCGGAAGGGCCGGCCCTCGCGCGCCGCGCGCCGCGCCGCCTGGATGGCCGCCGGGCCGGATTCGACGGCTTCGGCGGTGAAGGACATGGCCGACAGCATGTCGGTCAGCACGACGCGGGCATTCTCGTTATCGTCCACCACCAGACAGCGCAGGCCGCGCAGATCGGGCCGCGGCAGGAGCACGCGGCGCGGCTTGTCGCGACCCAGCCGGGCGGTGAACCAGAAGCGGGAGCCGCGGCCCGGCGCGCTCTCCACCCCGACCGATCCGCCCATCAGTTCCGCCAGCCGCTTGGAGATCGCCAGTCCCAGGCCGGTGCCGCCGTACTTGCGGGTGGTCGAGGCGTCGGCCTGCTGGAAGCTCTGGAAAAGCTGATTTTTCTGGTCGACGCTCAGACCGATGCCGGTGTCGCGCACTTCGAAGCGGACGAGCAGATCCTCACCGGCCTCCTCTTCCAGCCGGACGATGATGGCGATCTCGCCGCGCTCGGTGAATTTGACCGCGTTGTTGGCGTAGTTGACCAGGATCTGCCCGATGCGCAGCGGATCGCCGATCAGATCGCTGGGCACGCTCTGCGCGACGTCGAAGATCAGTTCCAGACCCTTGGCCGCGGCCTTCTCCGCGATCAGGTCGGCCAGCGTGCCCAGCACCTTGTCCAGGTGGAAGCCGGTGCGTTCGACGCTCAGTTTCCCGGCCTCGATCTTTGAGAAATCCAGGATGTCGTTGATGATGCCCAGCAGATGCTGCCCGGACTGGCTGATCTTGAGGACGTAATCGCGCTGGCGCGGCGTCAGCTCGGTCTTCAGCGCCAGATGCGACAGGCCGATCACCGCGTTCATCGGTGTGCGGATCTCGTGGCTCATGTTGGCGAGGAAGCTGGCCTTGGCCTGGGACGCCGCCTCCGCCCGGTCGCGGGTCAGGCGCAACTCCTCGGCCTGGGTGCCCAGCCGGACGACGGCGTTCAGGATGCTGTCCAGTTCCTCCGTGCGGGCGCCGGGAAGCCGGATGTCGCGCTCGCCCTCGCCGATGCGGCGCAGACCGTCGGCGGCAGCCAGCAGCGGCCGCACGACATGACGGCGGATCAGCAGCCCCGCGGCGATGAAGATCGCCAGCACCGCGACGAAGGCGAACTGGATGACCTGCGACACCAGGCGGGTGCGCTCCTGGATCTGGCCCAGGCGGCCCGCCGTCAGTTCAGTGACATCGACCAGAAGCCGGTCGCCGACCGTGTTCAGCTCCACCAGCGTCTGCGCCCATTTCTCGGCGAGGCGCTCCTCCTCGGTGGGCGCGGCCGCGTCGCCGGGCGGGACGCTCTCCAACCGCCGCGCCTTCGCCGAAGAGACCTGCCGGATGACCGCGTAGGCCTCCGTGACCTGCCGCTTCAGCGCGGGATCGAACTGGAAGGTCGGGTGGAAGGCCAACGCCTGGGCGGCCAGCAACGCCTCGCGGCGACGGCGGGGATCGTCGGCGGAGAGGACGATTGCCCCGGACTGCTTCAGCCGCTCCAGATTCACGACGGCGCGCTGACGTTCCAGGATCAGCGGCACCATGCGGTCCTGGCTGTCGGCGGCCAGCCGTTCCATCTTGCCCTGCTCCGCGACGATGCCGAGGAAGAGCAGGCCGATCAGCCCCAGCAGGATAGCGCCGCCGGTCAGAATCGCCGGCTGCAACCGTACGCGGGGGAGCCTGCGGGCGCGGGCGGGCGTCATGGCCGATTCCGGTTCAGTAGATGTCGAAGGGGAAGTAGATGCGGTTGATCCGCTGATAGGTGCCGTCGTTGCGCAGGGCCGTCAGCGCGCGGTCCACCGACGCCTTCAGCTCGTTCCGGCCGGGCGGGAAGACGATGTGCACGGTCCCGCCCAAGCCGTCTTCCGACAGCGGGGTGCCGATGGTTTCGAAGCCGTCTCCGGAATCGGACAGCAGGAAATGCACGACGTTCAGCGTCGGGCCGATGGCCATGTCGCTTTGGCCATCGCGCATGGCTTCCCACAAATCCTCCAGGGTGGAGACGGAAATCACGTTGGCGTGCAGCGCCGGATCGGCCTCGGCCAGGCGGAGCAGGGCCGCGTGCTGCCGCGAGCCGCGGATGGCGGCGATGCGCCGGCTGCGGATCGCTTCCTCCAGGCTCAGTTCCGGCATGCCCCGCCGGCCGACCAGACTTGAGCTCGACCGCCAATAGGGAATGGAGAACAGGAGCCGCTGCTCGCGGTCCGGTGTGCGCAGGACATTGCCGAAGCCGATGTCGTAGCGGCCCGCGGCGACGTCGTCGATGATCTGTTTGAAGGGGGCCGCGTCGAAGCTGCACACCACGCCCAGCGACCGGCACAGCTCCCGTCCGAAGTCGATGTTGAAGCCGACCAGCAGCCCGTCGGCGTTGCGGTCGCTGAAGGGCGGGGAATGGTCGATGACCACGACGCGCAGAAACGGTCGGCTGGCCGCCGGAGGCGGCGCGTCCGCCCGGACTGTCTGGGCCAGCGCAAGCCCGGCGAACAGGACTGCGATGATCGGATAGACCCGCGCGGCGGGGATGCGCATGCGGAAGCCCATCGCAGCCTCAGTACATCCGGAAGGGCAGGAAGCGGGAACTGATGGCGTCGTACCGCCCGTCCGCAAGGATGGCGCGCAAGGCCATGTTGACCCGGTCGCGCAGTTCCTCGCGTCCAAGCGGCAGGGCGATGGCCGACTCGCCGCCCAGCCCGCTCTCGGTCAGCGGGTCGCCCACGACCTCCAGCGCCTCTCCCTCCGTGCTGGTCAGCAGGTGGACGGTGACGGCGGTCGGAGCCAGGGCCAGGTCGACCTGCCCGTCAAGAACGGCGCGCAGCGCCTCCGCTTGGTCGTCGTAGATCATCACCGTGCAGCCGGTGTTCTTTGCGGTCAGGTAGTCATACTGCTTCGACCCGCGGGTGACGGAGACACGCTTCCCCGCAAGATCCGGCGCCACGCCCGGCGTCCATTCGCCGGCCCGCCCGATGTAGCTGGAACTGGACCGCTTGTGGCGGTCGGTGAAGAGGTATTTCTTCATCCGCTCCGGAGTCTTCAGGATGCTGGCGACCGCGAAGTCGGCGGCGTTGCGGTCGAGCAGGTCCAACACCTCCGGAAATTGCTGGGCGGTGATCTCGCAGCGGATGCCCATGGTGTCGCAGAGCGCGCGGGCGATCTCCACCTCGAAGCCGGTCAGCTTGCCTTGCTCGTCCACCATCGCATAGGGCGCCATCTTCCAGGTCAGCACCCGGTAGACCTCGTCCGCACGGGCGGACGCCGCCGCCGGAACACTGAGCAGGATGGCAAGCCACAGGGTCGCAACGGTGCGAAACGGCATCAGGCGGTGCATGGGCTGCCTCGGCAAAGCGGAACGATGGAGCACCGCACCCGTCCGACGTTCCAATGCCGGGGCATGCTGCGCTCCGATTGAACTTTAGCGCTTTCACCGGCTTAACTCCCGGCATTTCCATGACAATACCATCGTCGACGGATCGGTCAAGGCGATCATTAATCTTATAAGTTGTTTAATTCCGGAGCGTGTCGCGACAACGGCATCGACTGGATTGTCTTTCTCGTTCGCTTCAACTCCCGGTTTTGTCTGTCCCGGCGCTCGTCAGGCCGCCAGGGTGCGCGACAGCGCCTTGACCTTTCCGGTCGATTCCGCGGCGTCTTCGGTCGCACGGGCAATGCCGGCCATGTTGCCGCTGATCGTCGTGATGGCGTCAGCTGTGCGTTGCATATGGGCCGAAATGTCGCGAACGACGGCGCTTTGCTCCTCCGTGGCGGACGCAATGGTGGCGGAGATGCCGTTCAGTTTGCGGATCGTTCCGCCGATCAAGGTGATGGCGCGGGCGGCGGAATCGGTGGCCCCCTGGACCTGGGCGATCTGGGAGGTGATCTGCTCCGTCGCCTTGGCCGCCTGGGTCGCCAGCGCCTTCACCTCGGACGCCACCACCGTGAACCCCTTGCCGTTCTCCCCGGCCCGCGCGGCTTCGATGGTCGCGTTCAGCGCCAGAAGGTTCGTCTGGTTGGCGATGTCCGAGATCATCTTGACCACCATGCCGATCCGCTTGGCGGCCTCCACCAGTTCCTCGACGGTGGTGCCGATCCGCTCGGCCTCACCGACCGCTTCGTTTGAGATGACGGAGGCGGTGGCGGTTTGCTGGCTGATCTCGTTGACGGACGCGACGAGTTCCTCGGCCCCGGCAGCGACGGATTGCACGGTGTGGCTGGTCTGGGCGGCGGCGGCGGCGGCTGCTGCTTGCCGGTTGGCATTGGCGATGGCCTGGGTGATGTGGCCGAGATCGCCATCCACCGCGCGCCCGACTTCGGCGCGGTTCAGCCGCTCCTTCACCCGGTCCGTGATGTCGGTGGCGAACTTGACGACCTTGACCAAGCGGCCTTGCGCGTCGAAGACAGGGTTGTAGCTGGCCTGGATCCAGACGTCGCCGCCGTCCTTGCGCAACCGCCGGAACTCCGTCGTCTGATGCTCGCCGCGCCGGAGCGCGTCCCAGAATAGGCGGTAGCCATTGCTGTTGCGCTCCTCCGGCGCCACGAAAATGGCGTGATGCCGGCCAGTGATTTCTTCCAGCCGGTAGCCCATGGTGGTGAGGAAGTTGGCGTTCGCCGTCAGGACATGTCCATTTATATCGAATTCGATGATCGCCTGCGATTTGTTCACCGCAGCGATCTGCCCCTCCTGATCAATGGACCGGCGCTTGCTGATGGTGATGTTCGTGGCGTAGGCCATGACGATGACCGTCCGGCCTTTCCGGTCCCGGATCGGGGTGAAGACTGTCTGGACCCATGGATCCCGCCCCGCTTTGCCAAGGAGCACGCATTCCCCGGACCATGGTTCGCCACGCTGCAGCGCATCCCACACGGCCTGGGGGGTGCCGGCCTCTTCGCCTTGAGGGGAGAGAATGGACGACCAGGGCCGGCCCTTGATCTCGTCCGGGCTGCAGCCAAGCGCCGCAAAGAAATTACTGTTTGCGGAAAGAACCATGCCATCCGGCGAAAGTTCGATGATGGCCTGCGCGGCGTCCAATGCCGCGAGCTTAGCCTTCAATTCCGCGCGTCCCGTTGACATGAAATTGAACATGGGATCACCAGAGGCATGTGGAGATGGCTGACGGATCGTACCGATAATTGATTTAGATACCACTAATCATGGATTTCAAATTAATTTGTCACAAGGCGTGTTCTCAAATAGTCATACCATCATGGTTTACCACCTTGGTGATATACCATAGAACTGAATTCCGGCTGGTTGGGCCTGAATTGAAAAGTCCGATCCGGATCTGTTTAATTTATGCAGCATTGCCCGTACGGAAATTACAAAGCATACCTTTAACTATCTGCAAATAGTGCGTTTTAACTCTGAGGCACACATCCTCGCCGCGGAGAGAATCTTGGCGAGAAAACAGCGCCGTTGCGCCATCCAGACGCCAATCCAAGAAGTTGACAAGGAAACCGTTTCCGGTTTAGTTTCCAAGGAAACTCATGGGGTGCCTGTTGGCCGAATCGAACATCAGCCCGCTCGATGCGCATCTCGGCTACTGGCTGCGCTTCGTGTCGAACCATGTGTCCCACGCCTTCGCGGCAAAGCTGGCGGGACGGGGGGTGACCGTCGCCGAGTGGGTCGTGCTGCGTGACCTCCACGACCGCGACGGCGTGGCGCCCAGTCTGCTCGCCGACCGGCTGGGCATGACGCGGGGAGCGATCTCGAAACTGGCCGACCGTCTCGCCGCCAAGGGGCTGCTCACCCAGACTGCCGACCCGGACGACCGGCGTTACCAGACGCTGGCGCTCACCCCGGAGGGCCGGGCGCTGGTGCCGGATCTGTCCACCCTGGCCGACCGCAACGACGCCGACTTCTTCGGGCACCTCGACCCCGCCGAGCGGGCGCGGATCGAGGACGCACTGAAGGGCATCGTCCGCCGGATGGGGCTGCGCTCCATTCCCGTCGATTGACCGCGACGCTCGCGCCGCAAGGAGGAAAGGTCTTGGACTCCAAAATCACGGCCATCCTGCGGGAGTGCAGCCGCGCTTCGGGCGAGGAGCGCATCACCTTCCCCGAGGTCGTCGCGGCGCTGACCGTCGCGGGGGTGGAGCGCTACCACACCGATCTCGTGCGCGCGGAGACGACCTATTATTTCCCGGACGGAAGGACGGAGCGGGTGGAGGGCCGGCCCTCCACCCTCCCGCCGGCCATGGACTTCTCGGCGGAGGGGGTGGAATCCGCCGTCCGCGCCATCCAGGCCGGGACGATCCGCTACCGCGGATTCTGCGAGCGGGTGCTGCGCGCCGGCTGTGCCGGTTGGGCGGTCAGCATCGTGGGCCGGCGGGTTGTTTACTACGGCCGCAGCGGCGACAGCCACACCGAGTGGTTCCCCGGCGCACGCTGACGCCGATCCGCTTCTTCCGCCGTCACCAGCCCAGGCGGCGGGAGAGGACGGGGCCGAGGTCGCCGCGCCATTCCTTCAACTCGGCCTCCGCCCGCTCGACCGCCCGTTGGTCACGGTAGCGCTTGAGCGCGCGGTTCGCGTCGCCGCGCGCCTCCATGGCGGCCAAGCGCTTCGCCACTTCCGGTTCCGACGCCACGGCCTGCCGCCAACGCTCCAGCCGCACCTCCGCCACCGCGTCCACGATGGGTTGCAGCGCCGGCATACGGCCGAGCTTCTTTACGCCGGGCGCCAGCCGGGCCGCAGCCGCGGCCGCGGCTTCCTTGGGAATGCGGGGGAAGGCCCGTTGCACCGCCTTGATCAGCGCGTCCTTGATGTCGTCGCCGCGTTGCCTCGCCTCGGCGCCCCGGCTCAGCCGCGCAGCGGCGCGCGCCTGCTTCTTGGCGTGCCAGGATAGGATGCCATCGGCGATTTCCCGCGCATCGGCGTCGAGCCAGACGACGCTTTCCGCCCCGTCCGCAAGCAGGGCCTTCGCCTCGTCGGACAACTCCGGGTCGTCCGCGGAGGCCGTCCCAGCGAGCCCCAGCGCCTTCAGCGACCGCAGCGAACGCGCCCGCCCCTCGTCACCGGCCAGCAGAATGGATTCCGCCAGCGTCCCACCGTCCAACAGGCTGTGCAGAAGCTCCAGGTCGCCATGCGTCCAGCGGCGGGCGGCGGTCAGCCGCTCCACCCGCAGGCGCAGCAGGTCGCGCACCGCCGGGCGGGCGGCGGCCTGAACGCAGCTTTCCACACGCCACACCCCGCCCTCGAACCGTGCGACGGCCCATTGCGCGCCGTTCTCGACGGGCCGGTCGGTGGGGAAGGCGCCGTCCAAATTCCAGCGGTCGCTTGCCCGAAGGCAGCCTTCGGGCGGTCCCTGCCACGGCGTTCCGGGCTTGGAATAGAAGCTGGGGGCCACCGGGCTGCGCAGGATGAAGCGCCAGCCCGCGACGTCCGCGGCGAGGCTGTCGGGCATGGCGGCCGGGCGGGGCGCATCGCCCAGCTTCAGAAGAGGTTCGGGGGCATCCTGGCTGGGCTGAGAGGCTTCGGGCGACGGGTGTTCTGACGGCATGACGGCTCCTTCCGGCGGCACTGTAGCACAGGGCGGACCAGTGCCTCGCAACTTTAGCCGCGTGTCAGCCTGTCATTTCAAAACGCCCCATGGAACTTTCACAAAAGGTAATTTGCAGCAACTGTAACAAAAACTTGAATTTTGTCCAGATCGCAGTCGCCCGAAAGCGTTTGCAGGTCCTTTGGCCAAAATCAAGGAAAGACGTCATCGCCTGGATATTATTCCACGAATGCTAGATTTTGCGATGGTGAATCCATTCGAATATTTCCTATAAAAGTCATGCGGCGTTCACGGCCCTTCGCGGCGTCGAGGCAGCTTCGGCCTACCGGAACGTCAATGAAGTGGCCGGCGGCTTGGTCGCCGCCGGTGAGTTCGCCCTCGAATGGGGCACTGAACAGCTTGAAGCCGCTTCCTTCCGAACGGCGCGCCCGGCTGCAACAGCGCCGCGATGCCGCCGACGCAGCGTTGCGCGGCGCGCTGGATGCATTGCCCGCCCTTCCCGAAATGGCTTCGCATGGTCCGGACTGGGGGAGGTGGAGGCATCGTTTGCCCGCGACGCCGGCGAGCGGTCGCCGGACGTGGTGTCGGGCTTCGGCGGCATGATCACCGCTCATATCGAACGGATCGGCGCCTTGCGCCTGCAGCTGGAGGCGGTCGCTTCGCCGCCGAAACCGGCGATGCTGCAACTTGTCCAACTGTGCGGCTACGCGGCGGACATGACCGGACATCAGCCCCAACCCCGTGCGGGCCATCGACGGGATGGTCCGCAGCGCCTGAGCGCACTGGGTGCTCGGATGCTGTCCAGTGTTCGGGTGATGCCCGGTGCTCGGGCGGTGCTCAGTGGTGGGCGGGCTCCTCCCCGGCGCCGTCCTGTCCGAAGCTGTGCAGGATGCGGGCGAAGCTGGTGGCGCCGGCGCTGCGCATGGGAACGAAGGGCTTGCCCATGCGGCGGCACAGCCCCTTCACCCGCAGGCAGGCGTCGTGGCTGACGCAGTCGACGGGACAGACCACCACATCGGCGCGCTCGACCAGCCCTTCCAGGCAGCGGGTTGTTTGCTCGAACCCGCCGTCGTGGTGCAGCAGGCAGCCGTTGCGCGTCTCCACCGCCGCCCGCAGATGGGGCAGGCTCTTGGTCCGGCCGCCCACATAGAGGATGGCCCGCCCGCCGAGGTCGGTCGGGGCGCTCGTCTCGGTGGCGGTCGTGCGGCGGGTTTGCGCGGTCGGTGGGTCGAGCAGGCGGCGCAGCCGCTCCACCTCGGCCTCGGCGTGGCGGGCGCGCATGCGCTCGCTGGCGACGCGGCGGTGCAGGGCGTCCATGGTGCGCAGCAGCCGGGCCTGGCCCGGCGCCCGGACCGACGGGGCTTTTGGGACTTTGGGCGTTTCCGGAACCGCGGGCGCGGCCCGCTGGCTGGCGAGCTGTGCTTCCAGTTCCCGGATGCGGGCGTCCTTCTCGGCGACGCGCTCGGCGGCGGCGCGTTCCTGCTTCGCCAGCCGGGCGGTCAGCTCCTCGCAGCGCCGGGCCAGATCACGGTTCTCCCGCAACTGGCGCCGGTTCTCACCACCCATGATGTGGGAGAGCATGTGCACGTCGGCGAAGGCGCGCACCCGGACCGCGTCGGGCATGGCGCCGTGGCTCAGCACGCCCCAGTAGGCAGCGGCGACGTCGCCCGAGGCCACCGCGGCGGTCCACAGCGCCATCCAGCCCTCTTCGGTCGTCTCGCGGGCGAAGCGCTTCACCGCGACGGCGAAGGTCTCGTCCAGCCGCTTGTGCATCAGCCGGGCTTCCGGCCCGTCCTCCGCAGCCTTCTCCACGAAATAGCGGTGGATGTCGTAGGGGCGGGCGTCCGCCGTGGGAACCAGCTTCAGCCGCCGGCACAGCCACGCCACATCCTCCGACGAAAGGCAGGTGCCCACGATCGAGCAATGATACTCCGTGGGAATCGTCCACAGCTTCCGGCGCTTGGCCTGTCCCAGTACGCAGGATGGCACGGTCTTCCGACAACGCTCACACATCGTCTCCGCCCCCGATTGGCTTCGGCTGTTGAATCGCGGATTCCGTCCGGAGCCAAGCGCGGCGGTGGAGCGGAACATGCTCCAATAATAGTGCGAATCATTCGCATTTGCAAATGAAGAGCGATGCCATCCGGGCGCACCCTGCACGGGAGTCGATCCGACGCCGGGCCGGCGGCGTCAGGCCGGAAGAACGCGCTCGATCATCAGCCGGCGCGTGGTTCCGTCCGCATCGCTGTACGGCATGTGGGCTCCTTCCCGGAGACCAAGCAAGGCCACCCCCAAAGGGGAGGCGACGGTGATCTGGTCGTCCTTGGGCGATTGGTCCGGGTAGATCAGTTGCCCCCACTCCGGCGGCATGCCGTCGTCGCGGCGGAACAGCACCCGGCTGCCCATGCGCACGATCGTTCGGGGCAGGTCGCTTTCCGGACGGACGATCGCGCGGTCCAACTCCCGCGACAGGAACGCCGAGACCTCCGGAACCTGCACGGCCAGCCGGTCCATGGCCCGCAGCAGGCGGCCGTAATCCATGCGTCCGATCCAGATCAGCGGCCGGTCGGTTCCTTCGGTCATCGATGTGTCCTCGACTGCGCGGCGGTCGTGTTTCAAGCCCGGTAGAACTCTCGCCCACGGGCATTGTCCGCAGCCATCCGTATGATTACGGAACGCAAGACACAGATCGGCCTGTAAAAAATTTATTGTTGTTTTGCAGTGTGTTATGAGATTTCCGTAGTAATACGGATATTTTGATCCGGGTTATTCCCCAGTAGAAAAGGCCGTCATATGCCTTAGGGGAAGTGAGCAGAACCTTCCGGGAAGGAGATGCGGCCAACCTTCGGTGCGCCTGACCGAAACCATGGGGAAAAGGAATGGACGATCTGCTTTCGGGGGCGCTGAGCCGCCTGGATGAAGCCGCCAAGCACGTCGAGGTGGATTCCGAGGTTCTCGAGAAACTGAAATACGCCAAGGAGACGTTGAGCGTCCGCCTGTCCGTGCGCATGGACGACGGTTCGCGACGCTCCTTCCCGGCGTGGCGGTGCCGCTACGACGACACGCGCGGCCCGACCAAGGGCGGCATCCGCTTCCACCCGAGTTCCAACGTGGAGGAGGTGACCACGCTGGCCTTCTGGATGACCTTCAAGTGCGCGGTGATGAACCTGCCCTATGGCGGGGGCAAGGGCGCGGTGAAGGTCGATCCGCACAGCCTGTCCAAGTCGGAGCTGGAGCGTCTGTCGCGGGCCTATGTCCAGGCCTTCGCCGGCATGATCGGACCCGACCGCGACATCCCGGCGCCGGACGTCTACACCAACTCCATGATCATGGGGTGGATGGCCGACGAGTACAGCTCCATCGTGCGCCAGCCGAGTCCGGCGGTCATCACCGGCAAGCCGCTGCCGCTCGGCGGGTCGCTCGGGCGCGACGACGCGACCGCGCGCGGCGGCTATTACCTCATCAAGCATCTGGAAGAGGATCTGCGCCTGTCCGGATCGGCCCGCCGGGTGGTGATCCAGGGCTACGGCAACGCCGGCTTCCACATCGCCCGCCTGCTGCACGCGGACGGCTACCGCATCGTCGGCCTGTCCGATTCCCGCGGGGCCATCGTCTGCGCGGACGGGCTGGACCCGCAGGCCGTGCAGACGGCCAAGGAGCAGGGCGGTTCGGTGACCGCCTACACCGGGAACGGCGCCCGTGCGGTGACCGGCGACGAGCTGCTGGGCACCGCGTGCGAGATGCTGGTCCCCGCGGCGCTGGAGGATCAGATCCACAAGGGCAACGCCGGGCTCATCAAGGCCCGCGTCGTCCTGGAACTCGCCAACGGCCCGGTCACGCCGGACGCCGACTGCATCCTGAACGAGGCCGGGGTCATCGTCCTGCCCGACATCCTGGCGAACGCCGGCGGCGTGACGGTGTCCTACTTCGAGTGGGTGCAGAACCGCCAGGGCTACTATTGGGGCCTCGACGAAATTCACCAGCGCCTTCGCGTGATCATGGAGACGGAGGGGCGCCGGGTCTGGGACATGGGCTCGGCCCGGAACATCCCGATGCGCACCGCGGCCTACGCCCACGCGCTGGAACGGCTGTCGAAGGCCATCGCCGCGCATGGAACGCAGCCGTTCTTCGTCGGCTGATCCGTGCGTCGCGGGGACGGGAGCCCGCCGGGCTCCCCGCCCATCGCAGGGGCGCTCATCGCATAGGCGAACACGCCGGGTGGACGTATAATCCGTGCCTCGTCTACCCGCGCCGTTGCGCCCGTGCAGCCTGAAAGACCGTTTTGAGATGCCTTTTCCGCCCGCCAGCCGTGCGACGGAAGCGCCTGCCATCCTGACCGGCCGGGACATGGTCGTGCTGTCGCTCGCCTTCCTGGCGGCCTATCTGCCCATCGACTGGCTGACCTTCATCCACCCCCGCCCGAGCCTCAACATCACGCCGTGGAACCCGCCGGCGGGGCTCTACATGGCCCTTCTGCTGTGGACCGGTGCGCGCGGCCTGCCGATGGTCTACGCCACGCTGATCCTGGCCGATCTGGTGGTGCGGGGGCATCCGGCCTCGATCGCATCGCTGCTGCTCTCGAATCTCGCCATCGTCGCCGGGTACGGGGCGGCCGCCCATGTTCTGCGCCACCGGGTGGCGATCGGTCTGGCGTTGAACCGGGTGCGCGACGTCGGCTGGCTGGTCGGCGTCACCTTCCTCAGCGCCGCCGTCGTGGCGCCCGTCTTCGTCGGCGTGTTCGTCCTGGACGGGGCCTTGCCCGCGGCCGAGCTGCCGACGCTGGCGTTCCAATACTGGCTGGGCGACGCCATCGGCATCGCCGTGGTCACGCCCTTCGTCCTCCTCCTGCACCGGCCGGACCAGACGCCCGCCTGGAGCGTGCCGAAGACGCCCACCGCCGCCCAGACGGCCGCCATCGCCGCGGCCCTGCTGCTGGTCTTCCTGCCCATCGGCGACGGTCAGTTCAACCTGTTCTACCTTCTGTTCCTGCCCCTCGTCTGGGTGGCGGTGTCACACGGCCTGCCGGGCGCGGTGCTGGCGGCCCTGGCCATCCAGAGCGGCCTGATCGCCGGGCTGCAGGCGATCGGCCTTCCCCTGGGGGCGGTCATCTATCACCAGACGCTGATGCTGGCCCTGGCCATCACGGCCCTGTTCCTCGGCGCGCTGGTCAGCGAGCGGCGCGAGATCGAGGTCCGGCTGCGCGAGCACCAGACCGAGCTGGCCCATCTCTCCCGCCTCACGGTGACCGGGGAGATGGCGTCCGCCCTGGCCCACGAGCTGAATCAGCCGCTGCTGGCCGCCATCAGCTACGCGCGCGCCGCCCAGCGCCTTCTGGAAAGCGACGATACGCCGCCGCGCGCCCACGAACTCATCGACAAGGCGGTGATCCAGGCGGAGCGCGCGGGCGAGGTCATTCGCGGGCTGCGCACCTTCCTGAGCAAGGGTTCGCTTCAACTGGCGCCGGAATCGGCCAGCGAGATCCTGCGCGAGACGCTGACGCTGGTGCGGGGGGACGCGGCCTACAACCGGGTCCAGTTGCGGGTGGACATGGCGGAGCCGCTTCCCCTCGTGCTGTGCGACCGCATCCAGATCGAGCAGGTCCTCCTCAACCTCGTGCACAACAGCATCGAGGCCATCGCCGCGGCGGACAGCGCGGTGCGCGAGGTCGTCCTGCGTGTTGGGGCCACGCCGCCCGACGGCTTGACCTTCGAGGTCGAGGACAGCGGTCCCGGCGTGTCGGCGGGCATGGTCGACCATCTGTACTCGCCGTTCGCCACCACGAAGCCGGCGGGCATGGGGCTCGGCCTGCCCATCTGCCGCTCGATCGTCGAAAGCCACGGCGGCAGGCTGTGGCTCGGCCGCACCGGCGCCACCGGTGCCGTTTTCCAGGTCTTTCTGCCCGCAGCCCCTTCCGATACCCGGCCGTCCCATGACCCAGCCCAATAATCCCTTCACCGGCGAACCGACCGTCTTCATCATCGACGACGACGAGGCGGTCCGCGACGCGCTCTCCGTTTTGGTCGAGGTGGCCGGCCTGTCCGTGCGCACCTTCGTCAACGCGCTGGAATTCCTGCACCGCTACAGCCCGGAGCAGCCGGGATGCGTGGTGGCCGACCTCCGCATGCCCTTCATGGATGGGCTGGAGCTTCAGGAGGAACTGTCCCGGCGCGGCTGCGGCCTGCCGGTCATCATCATCACCGCCCATGGCGAGGTGAGTTCCGCCGTCACCGCCTTCCGGTCCGGAGCGGTCGATTTCCTGGAAAAGCCGTTCGACGACGGCGTCTTCCTGCGCCGCATCCACGAGGCCCTGCAGCGCGACGCCCACCAGCGCCGGGACCGCTCCGCCGCGGAGTCCGCCCTGGCGAAGCTGGCCCTTCTCAGCCCCCGCGAACGGGATGTGGCCGCGCTGATGGTGGAGGGCTGCGCCAACAAAGCCATCGCGATCCGCCTCGGGATCGGCGTCCGCACGGTGGAAACCCACCGGGCGAACATTCTCAGCAAACTCGACATCCGAACGGTTCCGGAACTCATGCGCCTGTGGATGCACACACCGTGATGCGCATCCACGTCACCGACGTTTGAGCGGTCGAATTCAGCGCAGGAAGTATTGCACCGGCACCACCAGCTCCATGCGGTCCTGCGCCACGTCCGGCGGCGGGGCCGGGAGCGGGGAGGCGCGTTCGACCAGAGCGATCGTCTCCTCGTCCAGCGCCTCGAAGCCGGAGCCCTTGTGCAGCCGCACCGCCAGCACCCGGCCTTGCCGGTCGAGTGTGATGTGGACCTGCGGGACGCCTTGCTGGCGCCGCATCTGGGCGATGCGGGGGTAGCGCTTGTAACGCTCCAGATGGCCGAGGACGGCGCCGTGCCACGTGGGCAGCGCGTTGCTGTTGCGCGGCACCGGCGCCGCCTGGGCCGGGGCGCCCGCGGGCGGAGCGGTGGCGGGGGCGGCGTTGGCCGGGGCTTCCGTTACCGGCTTGGGCTGGGCCTGCGGCTGTGGGCGCGGCTTCGGCGGTTCGGCCTTGGGCTTCGGCTTGGGCTCTTCCTTGGGCTTCGGCTTCGGCTTGGGCGGCGGTTCCGGCAGGGCGACCTCCGCCGGCACGGGCGGCGGCGGCTCCGGGGCGATCTCGGGGATGGGCTCGGGTTCCGGTTCCGGCTCGATCACCGGCTCGGGCGGCAGCTCCGGTTCGGGAAGCATCGATTCCAGCGTCGGCGGCGGCTCCGCGGCCGGCGTTTCCGGCATCGGCGGCAGATCGAGCATCACCGCGGGCGGCATGGCCGGCGCCTCTTCCATCGCCACGTGCCAGGACAGCGCACCAAGCGCGATGAGGGCGTGGGCGCCCAGCACGACCACCAGACTGCCGCCCCAGCGCGCCAGGGCGGGTGCCGTGCGCTCCTCGCCGTCCGGCAGGTCGTCGGGATCGAAGGTCGCCACGCTCATTTCGCGGCCGCGCCTTCCAGCCCGACCAGGGCGATCTTCAGATAGCCGGCGGCGCGCAGCGCGTTCATCACCTCGGTCAGCGCGCCGTAATCCACACTGCGGTCGGCGCGCAGGAAGACGCGCGCGCCCTTGTCGCCGTTCGTCACGCCGTCCAGCGCCGCCGCCAGGGACTCCCGCGCGACCGGCGTGTCGCCGACCGACAGGCTGTTGTCGGCCTGGATGGTCAGGAACAGGGGCTTGTCGGGCCGCGGCTGCGGCTGGGCGGTCGAGGCCGGCAGGTCCACCGGCACGTCCACCGTGGCCAGCGGGGCCGCCACCATGAAGATGATGAGCAGCACGAGCATCACGTCGATGAAGGGCGTGACGTTGATGTCGTGCGACTCGGTGAGATCGTCGCCGTCGTCCAGACGCGCCGCCATGGTCTTACTCCGCCGCCTTGGACACGGCGCGCGGCAGGGCGCGGCGGTCCATGTCGCGGCTCAGCAGCCGCAGCACCGCCGCCGAGGAGTCGCCGAGCTGGGCGCGGTAGCCGCCGATGGAGCGGGCGAAGCCGTTGTAGATCACCACCGCCGGGATGGCCGCGACGAGGCCGATGGCCGTTGCCAGCAGCGCTTCGGCGATGCCCGGCGCCACCACGGCGAGGTTGGTCGTCTGCGACTTGGCGATGCCGATGAAGCTGACCATGATGCCCCACACCGTGCCGAACAACCCGACGAAGGGAGCTGTGGAGCCGATGCTGGCGAGGATGCCGGTGCCGCGCATCATGCGCCGCCCCTCCGCTGCCTCGATCCGCTCCAGGCGGGAGGCCGCGCGCTCCTTCAGGCCGTCCTGCGAGGGGGCGTCGGCGGACTGGTGGGCCTCGGCGATCACGGCGCGCAGGAAGGCGGTCGCCGGGGTCTTCTCGAAGCCGATGCTCTCGGCTGCCTGGGTCAGCGAGCGCGCCTGTTCCAGCGCCGCCAGGGAGGTCCGCGCCTTGCGCTTGGCCTTCGACAGCTCCAGCGACTTGGCGAGGAAGATGGTCCAGGTCGCCACCGAGGCCAGCGCCAGCCCGATCATCACCGCCTGCACCACCGGGCTCGCCGCCATGAACATGCCCCAGGGGGACAGGTCGTGCGGCAGGATCGCCGTCGCGGCGGTCATGTGGTCCAGCCCGGCGGCCGCTCCCGCCGCAGCGTCCGGCGCGGCCAACGGGGCTGCCAGCGTGTCGGCGGTGGGGGCCGCCATGGGAGCCGCCATGGGGGCCGGTGCCGCGGGAGCGCCGCCGCTGGTTGCGGGGACGCCCTGCGCCCAGCCAAGTCCGCTCGACAGGAAGGTGCCGGCGGCGGCCATCGCGGCGATGGAACGGGTGTGAAGCGCTGTGAACATTGGCGGTTCAAACTTCTTTGCGGCTGACTTCCTTCCTGTATAGTGCGAACGACTCTCATTTGCACCCATAAAGTGCTATATTGCTGCTATGCGACAAATGGGCATCGCGGCGGTTGTTCACGACTGACCTGTGAACCGCAAGGGGAGATTGCGATGCCCAACGTCCGGACCGTATCGGAACATGGCAGCTTCCGGCTTGTCGAGCGCGACGGCCGTTTCGCCGTGGTCGAGGCGCGCGACGGCCATGTCTACGGTCTCCATGGGGAGGCGGGCCAGCGTCCCAGCGCGCCTGACCGTCCGGACGCCGCCGAAGCCGTCGTTGCACCCGACGACTGGAGCGCCGAGGACGACGCCCGCCGCCGGTTCGCGGACCTGACCGCCCGCGGCGAGGAGCTGGCCCGCAAAATCTGGTGATCCGAAATCCGGCGACGGAAGGGTTCAGAACGCCTGGATCGCTTGCGACGAGACCGTTCGCCACCGGGCGTCGGCCTCCGTCAGCATGGTCTGAATGTGGCCGATGTGCACCTGACCGTAGAGGATCAGGATGTTGCGGTCCGGCTCGGCCTTGATCGCCGCGACCACCTTGTCCTCGCGCAGGGTGGTCAGCGCCGGCGGCAGCGCCTCGCGCACCATGGAGCCCGACGCGGTGGTCGCCAGCATGATGCGGATGGCGGCCTGGATGCGCCGCTGCACCCAACCCGGCAGTTTGTCGTACTCGTCCCGGAGCTGCGCGAGATCGATGGTCTCCGGATCGGCCTCGTCCGGACCGTCGGGGGGCAGGGCGGCCAGCAATTGTGAAAGGGTGACGTCGACGTTTCGGGCGTCCGGCCCCGGCGGGCCGATCAGGGCACGGTTGTCCTGGAGCACAAGCCCGTCGCCGAGCAGCCTCGCCATCATTTCATAGGGATGCTGCTTGCTGTCCGGGTTCCAGTCGGCCCCCAGCCGGCGCAGCACGTCGGCCACCCCGGCGGGGGAGGCGGCGTCGTCGGGACGGACCTCCTCGTAAAAGACCAGCCAGCCTTCCTGGCGCCGCTGTGCGATGTGTGTGGTGATTGCGCTGTAGAAGTCCGGTTTGGCGACATGGACCATGCCCTGCATCTCCACCTGCCGCCGCCCGTCGCTCATCACGACTCGGGACAGTTCCAGCGGGATGTGGTCGGCGATCACCGGGAGGGCGGCCACCACCCCGACGGTCAGGGTGACGAGGCCGCCGGCGAGGATGCCGACGGCGATCAGGGCGGTTCGGAGCGCACGCTTCATGCCCCGACGCTGGCACGAAACGGGGGGCGGGGGCAACCGCTCCGGACTTGAAGGCCAAGCCCCGGACCCCAGACATCAGACCTCAGACACCCACCTCCACCGCGGCGTTGACGATGTAGATCATCTCGTTGCGGTCGTTCTTGTCGGCCAGGAAGATGCCGCTGGGCGCCAGCATGCCGCCGGACACCACGTTGAAGGACACCTGTCCATAGGGGAAGACGGCCCGCACGGCCTCCAGATCCAGCCGGTCGGCGTCCGCCGGCACGGCGAGATGGACGCGGACCTGCATCCGGCTGGTGTCTCCGTCCACCAGCGCGCGCATGCCGGGCATGGAGTTGCGCTCGATGGCGTTGCGCACGGCGCGTACGGCGGCCTTGGTCACGTCCTGCCCATGCAGATCGGCGCCCATGCCGAGTTCGACGAACATCACCTGCTTCATGGTCGTGGGTCCCTCCTTGTCACCGGGTCGTCGGCTCCGCACAGAATGCGCGAGAGTGGCGTCGCCGCTGCTCCCGGACCACCGCTTTTTCAAGCTGCGGAAACCGGTCAGCCGATCCGGAAAGCAAGGTAGCCGTCCGCCCCGGTCTGTCCGGGCATGGCGAGCAGGCTGCCCGGCGGCGCTCCGCTGAAGGTCAGGCTGAGGTCGGTGCCGCCGTTACCGTCGAGGTCGACCCGAGCGGTCGCCCCTTGGTGGCCGGCCGTCCCCGTCAAATCCTCCCAGGTCAGATGTGAAACGGCGTCGGTCCAGCCCCAGACGATGGCCCATTCCTCTGGTTGCAGGTCGGCGACGGTGGACCATGTGACGTCCTGGCCCCGTTCGCCGATGGAAAATGTGTCGGTGCCGTCGCCGCCGATCAGGAAGCTCGAGCCCGTGCCGCCGTCCAGGAAATCGTCGCCGGCCCCGCCGAGGAGCGTGTCGTCACCCGCCCCGCCCTCCAGCGTGTCGGCGAAGGCGGAGCCGGTCAGCCGGTCGCCCGCCGAACCCCCAATGGCGGTTTCGATGCGGGTGCCGGGGCCGATGAAGAACTGGTTCCGGTCCAGGATCGAAGGGGCCTGCGCCGAGAACCATCCCCAGCCGCCGTTCAGGTCGATGGTGACGGGAAGGTCCGCCCCCGCCGCGGACAGGGTATCGTTTCCTCCGCCGTCCCAGAGGTAACGCCCCGGCGCTTCCGGCAACAGACGATACAGGTCGTCGCCCGACCGCACGGCGGGGTTGGGACCGTAGAGGTTCTGGATCGCGGCGATGTCATAGACGCCCAACTCCCCGGGCCAGGCGCCGTAGTAGGACATCACCGTGTTGATCCGGTTGTCCTCCGAGCGGGGCAGGAAGGGCGGGGTGCCACCGTCGCTGCCGTTGTAGTCGCCGGGATGCTTCAGACCCAGCGCATGCCCGATCTCGTGAACATAGGTGCGGTAGCCGGCCGATTCGGAATCAAGGTAGATGAAGGAGCCCGCCGGGTTGGGGTAGTAGGCCATGCCGGCGGCGCCGTAGGCGTCCAGCTGGCTCATGTGGAACTGAAGATTGGCGGTCATCGGTGCCGCCGATTCCACGAACGCGATGTTGGCGACCGCACCCCACTCCCCCATCGCCTGCAACGCCATGGCCTTCTGGGTGTCGTTGAGGGGGCTGAAGCCGGGCGCAAAGCGAAGGCTGGCGTCCATCACCCAGCCTTAGGTGAGGGTGTAGGGCGCCGTCGCGGTGCCGTCCGGTGGTGTGCCCCAGCGGTACCCGCTGTCGAGGGCGCGGATGAACAGCGGGTCGTCGATACCGCCCGTCGTCCAACCAGCCGTCTCCATCGCCGGGTCTGAAAGGGCACCGTCGAAGGTTGGCCGGTCGGAGCCGATTCCATCCCCGCTTTCGCCAAAGCCGGGAATCCGACACTCGCTCATGTCTGCGCTCCGTCTGGATGGCTCGGTGATTTGTTAAATTCGTTCCGAATTTCGATGATGTTTGGCGAAAACAGGCGGATTTCATCTTTCAGTAAGTCAGTATTTATGATGATGGACACGGTGCCGTTCAATGGATCAGAGGGCATTTGCGAATTCGGAAGGATGAGTTTTATCAACATATTTTCAGTGCTTTGTGATGGTCCCGAGAATATCCATCCGCGCCTTCGCGGGATGGCGATGACGCTCGGCCCGCGCCGAAAACAACTGTGAGGATTTCAGAAACAGACGCATCGACAATCACTTCAAGTAAAAATCGGCATTTATTCCGTAAACGCCATGATCGGTTCAAAGTAAAATCGTTAAAGAATATTAAGACACAATCCTGTCACAGCATAGATGTGGATTCGTGGATTGACATGATGGAGAGATTCCGCAACCGTTGCCGCAGAACAACAACCGGGGGAGAAAAAGAGTGCGGTATGGCTGTGTTGCGCTCGCCATCTGTGCTGTTTCTGTTGGGGCATGCTCGACCAGTGGACAGATCGCCTCCGTCCCGCCAATGCCGCAGGACCCAATGTCGCAAGACGCCGTGTTCGAGGAAGCCGCGGCACCGGACGTTCCGGACATTGAGCCCGTTTACGTTCACAAGGGGAAGGCGTCCTACTACGCCGATTTCTTCCACGGCCGGACCACGGCGTCGGGGGAGCGGTTCAGCCAGAACCGGCTGACCGCCGCGTCCCGCCGGCTTCCGCTGGGCAGCCGGGTGACGGTGACCAACGCCGACAACGGGCGCAGCGTCGAGGTCGTGATCAACGACCGTGGCCCCTACGTGAAAGGGCGGGTGATCGACCTCTCCCGAAAGGCGGCCGGCGAACTGGGCATGATCGAGGACGGCGTGGTGAACGTGCGTGTCGAAGCCCGGCCCTCCGACCAGCCGAACCGTTCCCTGCGGCAGCGGCTGGAGCAGATGGTCGCCGCGCTTTACCCCGACCGCAAACCGATGTCCGAACCGCCTGTGACGGTGGCCGAACGGCCCGAACCGGATTTGACCGGCACGGACCTGGGCACGGCCGAATAACGGAACCGCGTCCCGTCCGACGCTTCCCACCCAAACGCACAACGCGCAGGCTTCCACCCAAGGGGCGCGGCGCCGCGAAGGCCGCCGATGCGCCCCCGCGGGTGACGGAGCCGTGCGCACAGAGGAGGTTTCATCCCATGCTGAAGCTCGTGGTCCGCGACACGCATCACGCCGCCGGCCTGTTCCTGGAGCAGGTGGACAACGTCCGCCAGCTCATCGCCGAGTTGAAGGCGCTGAAGCGCGTTCCGTCCGCCTCGCTCTATCTGGAAGGGCTGGCCGAGCGCTGCCTGCGGCGCGGCTGGACGGTGATTCCCGCCGACCCGCTGGTCCGCGGCTGCACGTCGCGCACCCACATCGTCGAGTTGCACCTCGACCCCAACCAGCCGGGCGCGCCCTTCGTCGGCATCTACGAGCCGGGGGAGGACGGCACCCCCTGCCGTCGGCTGCACGACTCCCTGGAAGGGCTGGCGAGCCGCCTGCGCCTGCCGCCCGCCAACACCGGCACCATGCCTGCAACGGTGCAGCAGGCCCCCGCGCTGGCCGCATAGAGCCATCGCAGCGGCCCAGGGGCTCCGGCCGCATCCATTGATTGGAATCATACCGCGGCAGGGCGGGTGGGGGTAGCCTGCGGGCCGGCAATCCCGCCACCCGCCACCCGCCGTCCGCCCCCATGACCGTCGAGCATCTCAGCCTCGTCTTCCTGCTGCTCCAGCAGATGTGCGTGTATCTGGTCATCGCCTACATGCTGAGCCGGACGCCGCTGTTCCTGCCGGTGATGCACCTCACCGTGCGCTGGCCGCACAAGCTGGCCTGCTACGTCATCTTCTCCATGTTCTGCGTCATGGGGACCTATTTCGGGTTGCAGATCGACGATTCCATCGCCAACACCCGCGCCATCGGGGCCGTGCTGAGCGGCATCCTGGGCGGGCCGTCGGTGGGGCTGGCGGTCGGCTTCACCGGTGGTCTGCACCGCTACTCGCTGGGCGGCATGTCGGCGGTGGCCTGCGCCATCTCCACGGTGACGGAGGGGCTGATCGGCGGTCTGGTGCACCGCCACTTCGTCAACCGGGGCCGCATCGAGCCGCTGTTCGACCCGCTGCGCGTCGGCGCCGTCACGCTGGTGGCGGAGATCGCCCAGATGCTGATCATCCTGCTGGTGGCCAAGCCCTTCCCGGCGGCGGTCCATCTGGTCGAGGTGGTGGCGCTGCCGATGATCGTCGCCAACACGCTGGGGGCGGGGCTGTTCATGCGCATCCTGATGGACCGCCGCGCTCTGATCGACAAGCAGTCGAGCGCCTTCTCCGCCAAGGCGCTGAAGATCGCCGCGCGGGCCGACGGCGTGCTGCGCCAGGGCTTCAACGAAGAGAACAGCATGCGGGTCGCCCGCATCATCTACGAGGAGACGGGCGTCGGCGCGGTCGCCATCACCGACCGCGAGAAGCTGCTGGCCTTCATCGGCGTCGGCGACGACCACCATCTGCCGGGCACGCCGATCACCTCGCCGCAGACCTACCAGGCGATCGCCAACAACCAGGTGCTCTACGCCGACGGTAATCTGGTCTCCTACAAATGCTCGATTCACCCGAACTGCCGGCTGGGCGCCTCGCTGGTGATCCCGCTGGTCGGGGAGGACGACCGGGTGATCGGAACCGTGAAGCTGTACGAGCCGAAGACCAAGCTGTTCTCCACCATCAACCGCACGCTGGGGGAGGGCATCGCCCGGCTGCTGTCCAGCCAGATCCTCGCCGGGCGCTACGAGCAGCAGAAGGCGCTGCTCGCCCAGTCGGAGATCAAGCTGCTGCACGCGCAGGTGAACCCCCATTTCCTGTTCAACGCGCTGAACACCATCTCCGCAGTCATCCGCAACGACCCGGAGCGGGCGCGCCAACTCGTGCAGAGCCTGTCGGTCTTCTTCCGCAAGAACCTGAAGCGCCCCAGCCAGGAGGCCACGGTGGCCGACGAGGTGGAGCATGTCAGCGCCTATCTCCAGATCGAGCTGGCGCGCTTCACCGGGCGCCTGTCGGTGGAGATTGACGTGCCCGACGCGCTGCGCCATGCCCGGCTGCCGGCCTTCCTGCTCCAGCCGCTGGTTGAGAACGCCATCAAGCACGGCACCTCGCAGCTCCTCGGCCCCGGCCATGTCCGCATCGCGGCGCGGCGGGAGGGCGGCGACCTGCTGTTGGCGGTGGAGGACAACGCCGGCCTCTACGAGGAAAAGCCGGGCGGTGACGGGCTGGGCATGTCCATCGTGGACCGCCGCGTCCGCAACCGCTTCGGCAACGGCTACGGGGTGGACGTCGCCTGCGAGGCCGACGTCCTCACCCGCATCACCCTGCGCCTTCCCCTGGACATCCCAACCGTTGCGGAGACCGCGCCATGATGACCGTCCTGATCGTGGACGACGAGCCGCTGGCCCGCGAGGAGTTGCGGCGCCTTCTGGAGGAGTTCCCCGACCTCCAGGTCGCCGGGGAATGCGCCAACGCCATCGAGGCCATCGGCGCCATCAACCGCCAGCCGCCCGACGTGGTCTTCCTCGACATCCAGATGCCGCGGGTCAGCGGGCTGGAGATGCTGAGCATGCTCGACCCGGAGCGGATGCCCCGCATCGTCTTCCTGACCGCCCACGATGAATACGCCGTGCAGGCCTTCGAGGAGCACGCCTTCGACTATCTGCTGAAGCCGGCGGACCCGGCCCGGCTGGCCAAGACGCTGCAGCGGCTGCGCCGCGAGCGGGCGCCGCAGGACCTCGCCGTGCTGAAGGACGCCGCCCCGCTGCGGCTGATCCCCTGCACCGGGCATAACCGCATCTCCCTGCTGAAGCTGGACGAGGTGGAATGCGTGGCCTCCAAGGCGAGCGGCGTCTTCGTCGTGGGAGCGGATGGCGAGGAGCGCTTCACCGAGCTGACCCTGCTGACCTTGCAGGAGCGCACCCCGCTGGTGCGCTGCCACCGGCAATATCTGGTCAACCCCGACCGGATCCGGGAAATCCGCCTGATCGACAACGGTCTGGCGGAAATCCAGACGCTCGGCGGCCAGAGCATTCCGGTCAGCCGCCGCTTCCTCGGCCCGCTGAAGGAACGGCTGGGCATCGGGTGATTTTCCCTCTCCCGCCCCGGGAGAGGGAAGGGGCCCGCGCGAAGCGCGGGAAGGGTGAGGGTCCGGCAAGGATCGGCGCCTTGATCCTTGGCTCTACCCTCACCCGGCGCCTTCGGCGCCACCCTCTCCCGGGGCGGGAGAGGGGAAGACAACCCCCACCGCTCACCCCCGCTTTCCGACCGCTCGCCACGCCATGGCGCCACTCCGGGGAGGGCACCACACGGAGGATGAAACCCGGCCTAACGTGACGGCAGTTCCTTCCAAGGAGAGCTGTCATGGATCACGCCCTAACATTTGTGATCGCGACACTCTGCATCCTCGCCCTCTGCTACCGCTTCTACGGCGTGTTCTTTGTGCGCAAGGTGCTCCGTGCCGATGATTCCGAGGTGACGCCGTCCCACATCCTGGCCGACGGGCGAAACTATGTTCCCACCAAGAAGTGGGTGAACGCCGGCCAGCATTTCGCGGCGATCGCCGCCGCCGGCCCGCTGGTCGGCCCCGTGCTGGCCGCGCAGTTCGGCTATCTGCCGAGCTTCCTGTGGCTGCTGATCGGCTGCGTCATCGGCGGCGCGGTGCACGACACGGTCGTGCTGTTCGCCTCGATGAAGCACAAGGGCCAGTCCCTGTCGGAGGTCGCCAAGGCCGAGCTCGGCCCGGTCGCCGGCTGGTGCACCGGTCTGGCGATGCTGTTCATCATCACCATCACCATGGCCGGCCTGTCGATGGTCGTCGTCCATGCGCTGGAACGCAACGCCTGGGGCGCCTTCGCGGTCTTCATGACGATCCCGATCGCCGTCGCGCTCGGCCTCTACGAGAAGATCACCGGCTCGTCCAAGGGCGCCACCCAGGTCGGCATCGCCGCCATCGCCGCCTCCGTCTTCGCCGGCCCTTACATCCAGGGCACGGTCCTGGGCAGCTGGCTGACGCTGCACGCCGAGACGGTCGCGCTGATCCTGCCGATCTACGCCTTCTTCGCCACGGCGCTGCCGGTGTGGATGCTGCTGACCCCGCGCGGCTACCTGTCGAGCTTCATGAAGATCGGCGTGTTCGGCGCGCTCGTCGTCGGCGTCGTCTTCATCAACCCGGAAATCCGCTTCCCCGCGCTCACCGACTTCATCCATGGCGGCGGCCCGGTGCTGGCCGGCCCGGTGTGGCCGTTCATCTCGATCACCATCGCCTGCGGCGCCATCTCCGGCTTCCATGCCTTCATCGGCTCGGGCACCACGCCGAAGCTGATCGACAAATGGAGCGACATCCGCACCGTGGCCTTCGGCGGCATGCTGGCGGAATGCGTGGTCGGCGTCATGGCGCTGATCGCCGCCACCTCCCTGCACCCTGCCGACTATTTCGCCATCAACTCCTCTCCCGCCGCCTTCCAGGCCCTGAACATGCAGGTCGTCGATCTGCCGCGGCTCAGCCAGGAAATCGGCCTCGACCTCTACGGCCGCACCGGCGGCGCTGTGACGCTCGCCGTCGGCATGACGGAAATCTTCACCCGCATCCCGTGGTTCGGCACGCTGGCCTCCTACTTCTTCCAGTTCGTCGTGATGTTCGAGGCGGTGTTCATCCTGACCGCCGTTGACAGCGGCACCCGCGTGGCCCGCTATCTGATCCAGGACCTGGGTGGCGACCTCTATGCCCCGCTGAAGCGTCTCGACTGGGTGCCCGGTTCGATCGCCGCGAGCGTGCTGGCCTGCGTGGCCTGGGGCTACCTGCTGACGTCGGGCGACATCAACTCGGTGTGGGCGCTGTTCGGAGTGTCGAACCAGCTCATGGCCTCGGTCGGCCTGATCATCGGCGCCACGATCATCCTGCGCCTGGGCCAGAAACGGGTCTACATGCTGACCTGCCTCGTCCCGCTGGCCTATCTGTTCGTGACGGTGAACTACGCCGGCTACTGGATGATCACCAACGTCTATCTGAACCCGCTGGCCAAGGGCTACAACGTCTTCAACGCCGGCATCTCGATCATCATGCTGTCGCTCGGCTTCGTGATCCTGATCGCCGCCCTCAAGAAGTGGAAGGAACTCCTGCGTATCCGCAAGGACACCCTGCCTGAGACGCTGATCGCCACCCCGGCGGAATAGCCGGACACCGGGCAAGCCGCCCGGAGACGATCAAGCGCTCAACCGGAAGAGGTATCGCTGCTCCCCCAGCGGTACCTCTTCTGCATTTCTGTGGAATGGCTGAGACACTACCGAATCCGCGAATTACAAGGGTTGATTCGCCATCCGGCGGGTGCCATCCAAGGGCCGGCGCCGTGGCCTCCGGGCTGCGGCGGCGGTTTTTCGTGAAAGGAACGGGTGGTCGGACACATGCCGCAGGTTGCACGGTCGGTACTTTCGCTCCTGCTCGGGGTCGCATTCCTGATGCTGGGCAACGGTGCGCTCAGCACGCTCATCGGTCTGCGGCTGGCCGGCACGGAGTCCGGTGCGGTCGCGGTGGGCCTGATCACCGCAGCCTTCTACACCGGGCTCACCGGCGGCTCCCTGTTCGCCCATCGGGTCATCACGCGGGTCGGCCACATCCGCGCCTTTGCCGCCTTCGCCTCTGTCCTGTCGGCGGCGGCGCTGTCGCACGCCCTGTTCGCCGCGGTGCCGCTGTGGACCGTGCTGCGGCTGGCCGAGGGCTTCTGCATGGCCGGCCTCTACATCTGCATCGAGAGCTGGTTGAACGGCACCGCCAACAACGAGACGCGCGGGCAGATCCTGTCGCTCTACATGGTCACGCTGTACGCCGCCTCGGCGGTGGGCCAGCAGCTGTTGCAGCTGGACGATGAGGCGGGCGTGCGCATCTTCATGCTGATCGCCATTCTGCTGACGCTCGCCCTGGTGCCGGTGGCGCTGACCCGGACCACGCCGCCGACCCTGCCCAACGTTGAATCCTACAGCCTGCGGCGGCTGTACGAGGCGTCGCCGCTGGGGGTCGTCGGCGTCTTCATCAGCGGGACGGTCACCGGTTCCATCTACGGCCTCGCCCCGGTGTTCGGCGCGGCCTCCGGCTTCGGGGTGTCGGGGACCGCGTTGTTCATGAGCACCCTGATCCTGGGCGGGGTGGCGCTGCAGTGGCCGCTGGGGCGGCTGTCCGACCGCTTCGACCGGCGCGCCGTCATCATCGGCCTGTCGGCGGCGCTGGCGCTGGTCAGCGTCGGCATGATCCTGGCGGACGGCAGCGGACGCCAGGAGACGCTGCTGCTGGTGGCGCCGCTGTTTGGCGGTCTCGCCTTCACGCTCTATCCGGTCTGCGCCGCCCACACCAACGACCACGCCGGGCCGGACAATGTGGTGTCGGTCAGCGGCGGCCTGATCCTCGCCAACTCGGTGGGGGCGATCATCGGGCCGCCGCTGGCGTCTGCGGCCATGGGCTTCGCCGGGCCGGAGGCGCTGTTCGGCTTCATCGCGGCGGGGGCGGGCTCGGCGACGCTCTACGGCCTGTGGCGCACGCGCATGCGCCCGCCGCCGCCGGCCGAGGCGCAGGCAAGCTTCCGCCCGCTGCCCCAGACCACCCCGACCGTCACCCCGCTCGACCCGCTGGGTCCGCCCCGGCCGGAGTTGGCGGCGGGGGATTGAGGGGATCTGCGGTGTGAAACCCTCTCCCGCCCCGGGAGAGGGAGGGGACCCGCGCGAAGCGTGGGAAGGGTGAGGGTACTGCCGGGAATCAGCGTTTTGATCCTTGGATTTACCCTCACCCGGCGCCTACGGCGCCACCCTCTCCCGGGGCGGGAGAGGGCCTATTCCTCCGTAACCTTCGCCGGTGCGGTGGGCTGCCAGGGGAAGGCGCCCATCGGGCCCATGCCGACGCGGTCGCGCGGGATCGCCACATCGCTCTGCATGTAAAGCGCAATCAGCTCGGCCAGCGAGCGCAGCGAGTCTGCGTGGATGCGCTCGTAGCCGTGTGAGCTGTCGATGCCGAAGCAGACCAGCGCCGTGCGGATGTCGTTGCCCGCCTCGATGGCGGCGGCGCTGTCGCAGCGGTAATAGCGGAAGACGTCGCGCTGGTGCTCGATATTGTGCTGCTGGCATAGCTTCAGAAGCTTGTGCGTCAGGTGATAGTCGAAGGGGCCGGTGCTGTCGGCCATGGCGACGGTCACGCCGAACTCGCGGCTGTTCTGGCCCATGGCGGTGGTGCCGTTGTCGATGGTCACCATCTCCGCCACGTCCTTGTGAAGGACCGACGAGGCGCCGGACCCGACCTCCTCGGAGATGGTCAGCAGCAGGTGGCAATCCACCGGCAGCGGCAGCTTGGCGTCCAGAACCGCCTTGGCGGCGGCGAAGATCACCGCCACACCCGCCTTGTCGTCGAGATGGCGGGAGTTGATGAAGCCGCTGGCGTTGAACTCGGCCTGCGGGTCGATGGCCACGAAGTCGCCGACGTTGAAGCCGTGGGCCTGCAACGCCTCCAGCGTCTCGCAGCGGGCGTCGACCCGGATCTCCAGGTTGGTCCAGGCCACGGGCTGGGTGTCGATCTCCTCGTTGAAGGTGTGGCCGGACGCCTTCAGCGGCAGGATGGTGCCGCGGTAGCTGCCCTTGTCGGTGAAGACGGTGCAGCGCGCGCCCTCGGCGAAGCGCGCCGACCAGGTGCCGATGGACACGACCTCCAGACGGCCGTTGGCTTTCAGCATCTTCACCTGGGCGCCCAGTGTGTCGAGATGGGCGACCACGGCGCGGTCGGGGCTGTATTGGCGCCCCGCCAGATCGGCGCGGATCGCGCCGCGCCGGGTCAGCTCGAAGGGGATGCCCAACCGGTGCAGCTCGTCGCCGCAGAAATGGACGATCTGGTCGGTGTATCCGGTCGGGCTCGGGATCTCCAGCAGGCGGCGGAGAAGGCCCGTCAGATAGTCCATGTCGATGACCGGCCGGACGATTCCGGTCCGCGTCAAGGCTGCCTGCTCCATACCACCTCCTGAACGGTCACGCCCGCGGATCGACCGCGGAGTAGGGGAAGAGAAGATCAAGGAAGCGTTCGGCGGTCGGCTGCGGTTCGTGGTTGGCAAGACCGGGCCGCTCGTTCGCCTCGATGATCGCGTAGTCGGACCCCAGCAGGTCGGGGATCAGCAGATCCAGGCCGACCACCGGAATGTCGAGCGCACGCGCCGCCTCCACCGCCGCCTCCACCACGCGGTGGTGCAGGCGGTCGGTGATGTCGTGCAGCGTGCCGCCCGTGTGCAGGTTGGCCGTCTTGCGCACGGCCAGCGTCTGCCCCTCCGGAAGGACCGAGTCCATGGAGAAACCGGCGTCGCGCACGCAACGTTCCGTCTCCTCGTCCATCGGAATGCGGCTTTCCCCGCCGGTGGCGGCGGCGCGGCGGCGGCTCTGCGCCTCGATCAGCTGCGCGATCGTCCGGTCGCCGGTGCCGACGATCTCCGCCGGGCGGCGCACCGCGGCGGCGACCACTCGGTAGTCGATGACCAGGATCCGCACGTCCTGGCCCTGCACGAACTGCTCCAGCAGAACCGTGTCGCAGATCTTCTTCGCCTTGGCCACCGCCCAGGCCAGAGTCTCCGCGTCGCGCACATCCACGGTGATGCCCTGGCCCTGCTCGCCGCGGGCGGGCTTCACCACGACGCTGCCGTGGCGTTCCAGGAAGGCGGCGTTGTCGTCCATGCCGTCGGCGGTCATCTGGTCCGGCACCGACAGGCCCGCCCGCAGCAGCGTGCGCCGGGTCACCGCCTTGTCGTCGCAGCGGAACAGGGCCACCGCCGAGGTCAGCTCGCTGAGGCTTTCGCGGCACAGGATGCTGCGCCCACCGAAGCTGAGGCGGAACAGGTTGGATTCCGCGTCCACCACCTCCACCCCGATGCCGCGGCGCCGGGCCTCGTTGATGATGATCATGGCGTAGGGGTTGAGGCTGGCCTCCACCGCCGGGCCGGCGAACAGCTTCTCGTTGATCGGATTCTTGGTCTTCAGCGCGAAGACCGGAACCCGCCGGAAGCCCAGCTTTTCATAGAGCGCGATGGCGTTGGCGTTGTCGTGCAGGACCGACAGGTCCATGAAGCTGCGCCCGCGATCCTTGAAATGCTCGGCCAGCGCGCGGACCAGCGCCTCGCCGATGCCGGGATAGGCCGCCTGCGGATCGACCGCCAGACACCACAGGGAGGAGCCGTTCTGCGGGTCCTTGAAGGCGCGGGCGTGATCCACCCCGGTGACCGAGCCGATCACCGCCCCGCTGACCGGATCGGTGGCGATCAGGTGAGTCAGCACGCGGCTGTCGCGCTCACCCCACCAGAATTCCGGGTCCATGGTGACCATGCCGCGCGCGCCGTAGATGCGGTTCACGGCGTCGGCGTCCTGGCGGCCGCGCGGCGGCTCGATGGTGAAGCCGCGAGTCTCCATGCCGGGCCGGAATCCGGCCAGCCGCAGGCGGTAGGTGTGGGAGGGGTCGAGGAACAGCTCGTTCGGCGCCTGGGCCAGCGCCACGTGGGGGTCCTCCAGATATAGCGCGATGTCGCGCCGCCCCGGCCCCTCCTGGCGCATCGCCGCGATCAGCTCGCCCACGTCGGAAAAGGTGTTGGCGAACAGCAGGCGTCCCCAGCCGCAATTCACCACAGCGCGCGGCGTCGGACCAAGTCCGGCTCCCGTCCGTCGGCTCGGGCGCGGCGAGTCTTCGCCCATCAGGGCGGAGACCAGAGCGCGTTCGATCCGGAAAGGCGTCTGGGTGCGATTCTGCATCGTCATCATGCGGTGTTCAGATCCCGTGGGTTTGCAGCCAGAACTCCAGCAGGGCGGCCTGCCAGAGCTTCGAACCGCGAAGCGGCGTGATGTGGGTTTCCGGATCGCTGAACAGGCGGTCCAGATAGGCCGGCTGGAACAGCGCGCGCTGCCGCGCGGCGGGCTGGTTCAGCACGTCGCGCACCAGCTCCAGATAGGGACCGCGCAGGTACTTCAGCGCCGGAACGGGGAAATAGCCCTTGGGCCGGTCGATGACCTCGGAGGGGACGACCTTGCGCGCCGCCTCCTTCAGCACGTATTTGCCGCCGTCGCGCAGCTTCAGCTCCGCCGGGACGCGGGCGGCCAGCTCCACCAGATCGTGGTCGAGGAAGGGCACGCGCCCCTCCAGCCCCCAGGCCATGGTCATGTTGTCGACCCGCTTCACCGGGTCGTCGACCAGCATGACCGTGGTGTCGAGGCGCAGCGCCTTGTCCACCGGGCGGTCGGCGCCGGGCCGGGCGAAATGGGCGGCGACGAAGGCGCTCGCCACGTCCTCGTCGGCAAGGTATTGCGGGTTCAGCGCCTCGGCCATCTCCGCGCGGTTGCGGTCGAAGAAGACCTTGGCGTAGGTGGACAGCGGGTCCGCCGCCTCCATCATCGGCGGGTACCAGTGGTAGCCCGCGAAGATCTCGTCGGCGCCCTGGCCGCTCTGCACCACCTTCACATGCTTGGACACCTCCTGCGACAGCAGGAAGAAGCCGATGGCGTCGTGGCTGACCATCGGCTCCGACATCGCCCGCACGCAGTCCTGAAGGGCGGGCAGGGCGCGGTTGCTGTCGATGAACAGCTTGTGGTGGTCGGTCTGGAAGCGCTGGGCGATCAGGTCGGAATACTGGAACTCGTCGCCCTTCTCCTGGCCCACGGTCTCGAAGCCGATGGAGAAGGTCTGCAGGCCGGTCTGCCCGGCCTCCGCCAGCAGGGCGACGATGACCGAGCTGTCCAGCCCGCCCGAGAGCAGCACGCCGACCGGCACGTCGGCGACCAGACGCCGTTCCACCGCCTTGCGCAGCGTGGACAGCACGGCGTCCTGCCAGTCGTCTTCCGACATCCGCTCGTCGCCGGGCTGCGGACCGAAGACCGGCTCCCAATAGGTTTCCTCGGTGCGGCGCCCGTCCGGCTCCAGCGTCAACAGGGTGGCCGGCGGCAGCTTGCGCACGCCCTTCAGGATGGTCCCCGGCGCCGGCACGACGGCGTGGAAGCTCATGTACTGGTAGAGCCCCACCGGGTCGATCGCGGTGTCGATGTCACCGCCGGCCAGCAGGGCGGGCAGGGTGGAGGCGAAGCGCAGCCGCCCCGCCGTCTCGGACAGGTAGAGCGGCTTGATGCCCAGCCGGTCGCGGCCCAGCGTGACGCGCCCGCTGTCGCGCTCCCAGATGGCGAAGGCGAACATGCCGTAGAGCCGCTCGACGAAGCGGCGGCCCCAGGCGTGATAGGCTTTCAGCAGGACTTCGGTGTCGCCGTGCGAGAAGAAGCGGTAGCCCTTGGCCTCCAGCTCCGCCCGCAGTTCCGGGTAATTGTAGATGCAGCCGTTGAAGACGATGCCGAGGCCCAGTTCCGGGTCGGTCATCGGCTGCTGCGCCGCCTCGGACAGGTCGATGATGCTCAGCCGCCGGTGGCCGAAGGCCATCCTGCCATGGGCGAAGACGCCTTGCCCGTCGGGGCCGCGCAACGCCAGGGCTTCGGTCATCGAGCCGACCGCGGACGTGGAGGCCGGGCGAGAATCGAAGCGGATTTCCCCGCTGATGCCACACATTGTAAGAAATATCTCCGTATTCGAATGGACTGGACGCCGACAAAAAACGCCGCGAAACGGCGAAGGACCGGAGCCACCCCTCAACAGGCGTGCAGCTTGATCGTCGCAAGGTTGGGGCCTGCCTTGCACAGGGTATCGGGGGTAGGGCGCGCCGAACGACCGGAGGGGAACGGTCCGAAAACGGGGTATCGGGGCTACCCCATAGGGCCGGGACGGCCGCGCGACCGGAGAAAGCCAGGGGGTGCGGCGCGCCAAAGCGCATTGGTGGGAATGGGCTTTTTGAGATTAACTCTTTTGCGCTCGAAAATGAGGATTAGACGTCTAATCGTGCAGCCGCCAGCGCAGCGCCGAGTTCGCGGGCTGTGTGGCGCAGGGCGCCCGGCTCGTGGCCGGTGAAGCCCAGCATCAGCGCTTGAAGGGGCGCTGCGGCGATGTGCATCGGGCTGACCGCACGGACGGCGATGCCACGCCGGGCCGCCACCGCCTCGACGTCGCGGTCCGACAGGCCGGGGCGCAACCTCGCGATCAGCTTCATGCCCTGCTCCGGCACCTCCGCCTCCATCCAGGGGGAGAGATGGGCGCCGATGGCGTCGGCCAGCGCGTCCCGCGCGGTCGTGTAGCGCCGGCGCATGCGGCGCAGGTGCGGGCCGAAATGACCGTCGTTCAGGAAATCCGTCACCACGCCCGTGTAGAGCGTCGCCGGGTGCCAGTCGGTCAGACGACGCATGGCGAGCACCGGGTCCAACAGCTCGGGCGGCAGCACGGCGTAGCCGAGCCGCAGGCCGGGAAACAGGACCTTGCTGAAGGTGCCGACATAGATGACCCGCCCGCCGCCGTCGATCCCCTGGAGCGAGGCGAGCGGACGGCCAGTGTAACGGAACTCGCTGTCGTAATCGTCCTCCAGCACCCAGGCGCCGGCTGTCCGCGCCCAGGCCAGAAGCTCCATCCGCCGCGCCATCGACAGCACGACCCCCAGCGGGTAGTGGGAGGACGGGGTGACATAGGCCAGCCGGGCGTCCGGCGCCGTGGCGACGCCCGCCGCCACCGCCATGCCCTGCCCATCGACGGGCACCGGCACGATGTGGGCCCGTGCCGCCTCCAGCGCGGCGCGCACCGCGGGGTAGCAGGGGTCTTCCAGCCACACCGGATCGCCGGGCCGCAGCAGCACCCGCAGCACAAGGTCGATGGCCTGCTGGGCGCCGGCGGTGATCACCACCTGCTCCGGTTCGCAGCGCACCGCCCGCGCGCTCTGGAGATAGCGGGCGATGGCCTCCCGCAGCGCCGCCGGTCCGCCGGGTTCGCCGTAGCCGAGCATCTCCGGGTCGGGCCGCTGGAGGTGCCGCAGGGTCAGGCTGCGCCAGATCCGCAAACTGCGCTCGTCCAGCGCGCAACGCCCCGTGCTGAACGGGAGGATGCCGAAGGAGGTGGCCGATGGCGGCGGGGAGGGGACGCGGCGGGGCGGTTCCGGTGGCGGAATCTCCAGCCCGTCCGGCAGATCGCGGGACACGAAGCTGCCCGCCCCGACGCGGCCCTCGATGAACCCTTCGGCCAGAAGCTGCTCATAGGCGACGACCACCGTGTTGCGGGCGACGCCGAGCCGTTCGGCGAGCGCGCGCGTCGGCGGCAGCTTCCCGCCGGGCGGCAGGGCGCCGGACAGGATGGCCCGGCGCAACGCGCCGTAGACCTGCCGCAGCAGCGGTTCCCCACCCGTCCGGTCGATGGGGAGGAGCATCAGGTCGGAGAGACCGGCGGGCATCGGATTGGTCCAGTCGACAAGGTCGGAATTGGCTCTCACGCCGGACCAATGGCTAGGCTCTAATAGCGCCGTTGTCCACCGCCGCGAAGAGAGTTCCGCGATGTCCGAGGCCGTTCCGTCCGAATGCTATCCCGTCACCGACCGCAACCGGGTGAAGCGCCTGCACGAGCGGGGCCGCTACGACCGGGAATCCGTTCACGCCATCCTCGACGGCGCGATGATCGCGCACATCGCCTACGTGATCGACGGGCAGCCCTACTGCACGCCCACGGCCTTCTGGCGGGAGGGGGAGCATCTCTATTGGCACGGGTCCTCGGCCAGCCGGATGCTGCGGGCGCAGCGCGACGGCCTGCCGGTCTGCCTGACCGTCACGCATCTCGACAGCCTCGTGCTGGCGCGCAGCGGGTTCAACCACTCGGCGGATTACCGGTCCGCCATGTGCTTCGGCACCGCGCGCATCGTCGAGGAGCCGGAGGCCAAGACCCGCGCGCTCGACGCTATGGTCGACCGCTTCTATCCGGGGCGCAGCGCCGACCTGCGGGTCAGCACGGCACAGGAGATCAAGGCGACCATGGTGGTCGGCATGGAGATCGAGGAGGCGAGCGCCAAGGTCCGGGGCAAGGGCCTGTCGGACGAGGGAGAGGACATGGACCTGCCCATCTACACGGCCCGCTACCCGGTGGTTCAGGTGATCGGCGCCGCCGAACCCTGTCCGCGGCTTCCCGCCGATACGCCGGTCCCGCCGGGGCTGGCGGGTTTTACCGCCGGCCGCCGGCTGGACGAACTGATGCTGGAAAACCACCGCATCAGGTTCGGCGGGGAGTAACGCCCTCCGTTACCGCGTCCGGCGCCACTCGCCGTCGATGGTGTAGGGCGCCGAGCGGCGGCGACGGTGCGTCCGATCGCCCTGTGGGGGCTGGCTGTCCAGATGCTCGGCCAGGATCGCCATGTTCTTGCGGTTGGCCTTCCAGAACACGTCGGCGATGTTGCCGGCGACCGGAACGGCGCTGATCAGGCTGTCCATCGCCACGTTGCCGACCATGCGCAGCAGCTTGCCGCGCGGCACGCCGAGCCTCCAGGCCTCGCGGATGAGGTAGCCGGACACCGCCGTGGTGGCGAGATTGCCGAAGCCGGGGATCAGACCCAGCACCGCGTCGGCGCCGAAGGTGATGTTGGTGCCCGGCACGCGGACGGCGCTGTCCATCGTCCGCGCCAGCCATTCAAGCCGCTGGCGCGCCGCGACATGCGCCGTTTCGTTATAGGCGGAACCGTAACGGAACGAAGAAAAAGAGGTAGCGGTCATACGGACCCTCCAGAAGGGGACGGCTGCGCCGTCCGCTCAAGTGAAGGGCTCCGACATCGCGGTCCGTACCAAGTGGACCGCCAGAGGGGCCCGGAGCCAGTCCCGCACAGATGGCCCGGTCGTCCCGCCCACGCAAGACCCACCCGGTGCATTTTCGTATGAGCACGGTGGATTCATCCCCGATTCTTGGACACCGGTCACAAAAGCATCAGGAAGGCCGGCA
Source organism: Azospirillum himalayense (assembly GCF_042657465.1). Classification (NCBI taxonomy): domain Bacteria; kingdom Pseudomonadati; phylum Pseudomonadota; class Alphaproteobacteria; order Rhodospirillales; family Azospirillaceae; genus Azospirillum; species Azospirillum himalayense. The sequence goes on from NZ_JBHSLC010000111.1 coordinate 67,627, forward strand.
GGCCGCCCAGAACCGCCCCCTGGGCCCCACCCCACAGGACGTCGCCCTGCTCCACCGACCGGCGCAGCGCCGGGTTGGTGCCGCGCAACTGACACAGGGCGAAGATGGCCGCGTTCATCGGGCCGGCCAGGGCGAACCACAGGATCCAGGACGGCATGCCGCCGAGCCACACGGCGGGGGCGAGCATGAGGGCGGTGCGCCCGGTCCAGGACAGGCCGCGGAACAGCAGCGCCTCCCATGACCAGACTCCGCGCGGGCCGACCGGGCCGAAGGGCAAAAGATGCTGCCCGATGAGCGTTGCCCCGGCGGTAGCGACGCCGACGACCAATGCCTCGTTCGCGGGCATGGCGAGCGACCACAGGGCGGTGCTGAGCAGGGTCGCCGGAACGCCCCACAGCAGCAGGCGGGACAGAGCCCCCGTCTGGCGGCTGAGCGCGCTGAGAAAGAAACTGCCGAGCAGGGAGCAGGTGACGGTGAGCAGGACCGCGGCGAACAGCAGATAGTCGATGACGAACTGTTCGGTCAGCATCACCATGGCCGCGCTCCCCCACCGGTTCTTTGTTCGTATCCCCCTCAATTACGGTGGGGCGTGATCGGGTCGGCGTCAATGGAAATCACCCCGATTTTTGGGGTCCGCCTACCCCCTCATTCCGTCCGTCTCAGCAGGTCGAGAAAGCGTTCCAGCACCAAGTTGGGCCGAGCACCCTTCTTGGTGACCGCCTGGAAGTCCTGGGCGTAATGGAAGCGGTCGGGCAACAGGGCGCGCATCGCCCCGCGCTCGACCCACTGCCGCGCGTAATGGGTGGGCAGGAAGCCGACGTAGCATCCGGTCAGAATCAGGAAGGCCACGCCCTCGCGGTCGGTCGCGGTGGCGGTCGCGGTCAGCGCCCGCTGCACCCCCGCCGCCTCCGGCACCTGCTGCGCCTCGGTCGGGGCGACGGCGTCGGCGGCCTCCACCGCCGCGTCGTGCACCGTCTCGGCATCGAACAACGGATGGCCGCGCCCGCAGTAAAGGTGTGACTCCTCCTGGTACAGCGGCAGACGGTCCAGGCCGGGCAGGGCACGCCGCGCCGGCACCACGCCGACATGAAGGCGCCCGTCCAGCACGCCGCGCTCGATCTCGTTGGGCGGGATCATGCGGATGTTCACCCGCACCTCCGGCCCCTGCTGCTTGAGGCCGCGGAGCGCGTCGGTCACCCGCATCTTCGGCATGGTGACGAGGTTGTCGGTGATGCCGATGTTCAATTCGCCGCGCAGCCGCCCGTGCGCGGCGTTGATCTCGCTGCGGAAGCTCTCCAGGCCGGCGAACAGGCGCAGCGCCGCCTCGTAGGCCATGCGCCCCTCGTCGGTCAGCAGGAAGCCCGCCCGCCCGCGCCGGCACAGCCGCAGCCCCAGCCGCCGCTCCAGATCGGCCATGTGCAGGCTGATGGCAGCGCGGCTGATGTTCAGCTCCACCTCCGCGGCGGAAAAGCCGCCGCACTCCACCACCGTCTTGAAGACGCGCAGCAGGCGCAGGTCGGCGTCGTTGAGGCCGCTCAGGGGGCGGGCGGGCTTGGTCATGGATAGGTAAGCGGATGCTTGCGTAAGGTTTGAATGGTTTGGATTTAACCGCAACCAAGGCTCCGCGCACACTGTTTTCCGACCTGATATTCGATGCCACCCCAGCCCGCAGGAGTGCAGTCCGATGCCGCCCTTGGACGAGAGCCACAAGACTGGAGCCGCCCCGACCGCTGGGCTGACGCGCGAGGAGCTGGACGCCCACTGGATGCCCTTCACGGCGAACCGCGAGTTCAAGGCGAACCCGCGCCTGATCGCCCGCGCCGAGGGCGCGTGGTACTGGGATTCCGAGGGGCGGAAGATCTACGACAGCCTGTCCGGCCTGTGGTGCTGCGGCGCCGGGCACAGCCGCCGCGAAATCAGCGAGGCGGTGGCCCGCCAGATCGCCGAGCTGGACTACAGCCCGGCTTTCCAGTTCGGCCACCCCGCCGCCTTCAAGCTGGCGCACAAGCTGGCCTTGATGACGCCGGCCGGGCTGGACCATGTGTTCTTCGTCAATTCCGGGTCGGAGGCGACCGATACCTCGCTGAAGATGGCGCGCGCCTATTGGCGGCTGAAGGGCCAGCCGACGAAGACCAAGCTGATCGGCCGCTCCAAGGGCTATCACGGCGTGAATTTCGGCGGCATTAGCCTGGGCGGCATCGGCGGCAACCGCAAGCTGTTCGGCTCGGGCGTCGAGGCCGACCACCTGCCGCACACGCTGCTGCCGCAGAACGCCTTCACCAAGGGCCTGCCGGAGCAGGGCGCCGAACTGGCCGACGCGCTGGAGGAACTGGTCGCCCTGCACGACGCCTCCAACATCGCCGCGGTGATCGTCGAGCCGCTGGCTGGCTCGGCGGGTGTGCTGCCGCCGCCCAAGGGCTATCTGAAGCGGCTGCGGGAGCTGTGCGACAAGCACAACATCCTGCTGATCTTCGACGAGGTCATCACCGGCTTCGGCCGCATGGGGGCCGCCTTCGGCGCCGACGCCTTCGGCGTGGTCCCCGACATCATGAACGTCGCCAAGGGCCTGACCAACGGCGCGGTGCCGATGGGCGCGGTGGTCGCCAGCCATGAGATCTACCAGACCTTCATGGACAACGGCGGCGCCGACTACATGGTCGAGTTTCCGCACGGCTACACCTACTCCGCCCACCCCGTCGCCTGCGCCGCCGGCCTCGCCGCGCTGGAGCTGTTCGAGCGGGACAAGCTGGCCGAGAAGGCGGCGGCGCTGGCCCCGCATTTCGAGACGGTGCTGCACGGGCTGAAGGGGCTGAAGCACGTCACTGACATCCGCAACTACGGGCTGTGCGGCGCGGTGCAGATCGCGGGCCTGCCGGGCGAGCCGGCCCGCCGCCCCTACGAGATCGCCATGAAGTGCTGGAAGGCGGGCTTCTACGTCCGCTTCGGCGGCGACACGCTGCAGTTCGGCCCGCATTTCATCAGCGAGCGCGACGACCTCGACCGGCTGATGAACGCCGTTTCCGATGCCATCCAGGCGACCGCCTGAGCCATCGACGGAAGACAATGGAAAAGCCATGACCCTCGTTCCGCACCTCATCGGCGGCACGGCCGACGCCCCCGCCGAGACCCGCAGCGCCGACATCGTGAACCCGGCGACGGGCGAGACCGTCGGCCGCGTCCCACTGGCCAACCGCGCCACCGTGGAGTCGGCCATCGCCGCCGCTGAGGCCGCCTTCCCTGCGTGGCGGGCGACGCCCCCGGCCAAGCGGGCGCGGGTGATGTTCCGCTTCCGCCAGTTGCTGGAGGACAATGCCGACCGCATCTGCGCGGCGATCACGCGGGAGCACGGCAAGACGCTGGAGGACGCCCGCGGCGAGCTGACCCGCGGCATCGAGAATGTCGAATACGCCTGCGGCATCGCCGATCTGCTGAAGGGCGAGCATTCCAAGAATGTCGGGCCGGGCATCGACAACTGGTCGGAGTTCCAGCCGCTGGGCGTCGTGGCAGGCATCACGCCCTTCAACTTCCCGGCCATGGTTCCGCTGTGGATGTTCCCGGTCGCCGTGGCCTGCGGCAACGCCTTCATCCTGAAGCCGTCGGAGCGCGACCCCGGCGCTTCCCTGCTCGTTGCGCAACTGGCCCAGGAAGCCGGGCTACCGCCGGGCGTGATCAACGTCGTCCACGGCGACAAGGAGGCGGTGGACACGCTGCTGACCGACCCGCGCGTCCAGGCGGTCAGCTTCGTCGGCTCCACGCCGGTTGCCGAGTACGTCTACGCCACCGGCACCGCCCACGGGAAACGGGTGCAGGCGCTGGGCGGGGCGAAGAACCATGCCATCGTCATGCCCGACGCCGACCTTGACAACGCGGTCAGCGCGATCATGGGGGCGGCCTACGGCTCCTGCGGGGAGCGCTGCATGGCGATCTCCGTGGTCGTCGCGGTGGGCGACGCGACCGCCGACCGCGTGGTGGCGATGCTGGCGGAGCAGGTGCGCGCCCTGAAGGTGGGGGCGGGAACCGGCACCGGCTGCGACATGGGTCCGCTGGTCACCCGCGCCCATTTCGAGAAGGTGAAGGGGTTTGTCGACCAAGGCGTCGCCGAAGGGGCGGAACTGGTCGTTGACGGCCGCGGGCTGGTGGTGCCGGGGCACGAGGGCGGCTTCTTCCTGGGCGGCTGCCTGTTCGACCGGGTGACGCCGGACATGAGCGTCTACCGGGAGGAGATCTTCGGCCCGGTTCTCTGCGTCGTGCGCGTGAACACGATGCAGGAGGGCATGGACCTGATCGACGCCCACGAGTACGGCAACGGCACCTGCCTGTTCACCCGCGACGGCGAGGCCGCGCGCTACTTCACCGACGCGATCAAGGTCGGCATGGTCGGCGTCAACGTGCCGTTGCCGGTGCCGGTGTCCTACCACAGTTTCGGCGGCTGGAAGCGGTCGCTGTTCGGCGATTTGGCGGCCTACGGACCGGACGGCGTGCGCTTCTACACCCGGCGCAAGACGATCACCCAGCGCTGGCCGGCCGGCGGCGTGCGGGAAGGCGCGCAGTTCTCCTTCCCGTCGATGAAGTGAGGGAGGCGTGCTTGCCCTCTCCCGCCCCGGGAGAGGGAGGGGCCCGCCGCATGGCGGCGGGAGGGTGAGGGTGCCGCCAAGGATAGGTGGTACTATTCTCGCACGACCCTCACCCGCCCGCTTTCGCGGGCACCCTCTCCCGGGGCGGGAGAGGGATAACCGTTACATCAGCGGCAGGCCGTCCTTGAACGCGGCCTTCACGTCGGCACCCCGCACCTCGGCCAGCCGCAGCCAGTCGAGGAAATCGCCGTGCCGCTCGACATGGGCGGCCAGACCCAGCGTGTGTTCGCGCGCCAGACGCTCGGCCAGTTCGCCGTCGCGTCGCTCCAGCGCCCGGATGATGTCGCGGTGCTCGTGCATCGACTGTTCGGCCCGGTTGTCCTGCCGGATCGACAGCTTGCGGATGGCCCGCATGTGGATGAACAGGTTGTCGGTCAGCGTCTCCAGGATGCGCGCACGGCTGAGGCGGATGATCGCCTTGTGGAACTCGATGTTGGCGTCGGAGTATTCCTGGATGTTGTCGGAGGGCGCCTGCTCCTCGAAGCTGCGGAAGATGTCCCACAGCGTGCCGATGTCCTCCTCGGTGGCACGCTCGGCGGCGAGGCGGGTAGCCATGCTCTCCAGTGCCGCCCAGGCGATGATCATCTCGATGATCTCGGTCTTGGTCTTGCGGACGACGTAGATTCCCCGCCGTGGCTCCAGCCGCACCAGCCCCTCCTGCTCCAGCAGGGTCAGGGCTTCGCGGATCGGGGTCCGGCTGACGCCCAGCAGGCCGCTGAGCTGGCGTTCGTCCAGCCGGACGTCGCCGGGGTGGTCGTAAATGTCCATCTGGATGATGGCCTGTTTCAGCCGTCGGTAGACCTGGTTGCGGAAGGTGGCACCGGAGTCCAGCGGTTGGACGGTCAATTCGGGTGGCGGCATCGGGCTGCTCCTTCGATGGGGCGGATGGCCGGGGGATCACCCGACGAAGCGGTTCCGGTTCAGATGCTCCTCCACGCGCTTCACGCCGCTCACGCCGCTCGCCGCGGTGTGCAGGGCGCGGCGCTGCTCCTCGCTGTCGACCATGCCCCAGAGCTGCACGACCCCGTCGTTGACGACGATGTTGATCCGATCGAGGTCCACCCAGGACTGTCCGTCCAACGCCTCCAGCAGCGCGGCGCGGATCGCCTCGTCGCCGGACGTGCCGAAGTCGGCGGCACCGCGCCGGTTGCGGAGCAGCCCGTGCAGCAGGTTGGCCCGGCTGATGATGCCGACCGGACGCCCGTCGACCAGGACGGGCGCGCGCTTGATCCGCTTGTCCTCCATCAGGTCGGCGATCTCCGCGATCTCCGTGTCGGGGGCGACGGCGTGGATCGGCCGCGACATGACGTCGCGCGCGCAGCGTCCATGCGTCTTCAGGAAGTCGGCGGCCTGCACGTTGCGGCCCACCAGCATCTCCAGCCAGCGGGCGCGCGGCCGGTCGGTTCCCGTCTCCACCCGGCGCAGAAGGTCCCCTTCGCTGATGATGCCGACCGCGCGGCCGTCCTGGTCCACCACCGGCAAGCCGCTGATCCGATGGGTCAAAAGCAATTCGGCGATGTCCGGTACGGGGGTGTCCAGCGCCACCGTGATGACCGGCGATGTCATGACATCCTTCGCTTGCATCTCGACGTTCCTCCCTGAACTGGCGGTGCGGAGCCTGTGTCCGGCTCCTGCTGCGTGTCTGGTATACGAAATGCTACGTTTCTTATCCCTTGCTCCCCAACGGACTTTGCGCCATCTCTGCTGCAGCGCAGCATGAGTGTGGTCAGAGCCCGGAGTTCCCGATGTTGGAGAGTCTTGCCGTCGTGTTCGCCCTGGCCGGGTTGGCCGCCGTGGTGACCGAGATTTTGCGGAACGATCCTGGCCTCATCTCCGAGATCACCAGCGACGTGCGCGCCATGGCCCTGCCGAGCCGCTTCCGGGCGGTGCGGGGCGACCGCTGCCGCGAGCCCCGTCGCCCCTCCTCCTGCTGAGACGTCAAGCCGGATCGGTCTCCACCACCGCGCGGCGTCGGTTGATGCTGCGGGCCATCAGGAAACCGGCGGTCATCACCCCCAGCGCCGCGACGAAGGGCGCCGTCCCGGTCAGCACCGGCAGGCTTTCCGTCACGTGGGAATGGATGCTCGGGTCGGTGAGGATGACCTCCGCCGCGATGTAGCCGAGCAGCCCGGCGCCGGCATAGACCAGGGCCGGCAACCGTTCGATGGCCTTCAGGATCAGCGTGCTGCCGAAGACGATCAGCGGAATGCTGATGGCCAGCCCCAGGATGAGAAGGACCGTGTTGCCGTGCGAGGCGGCGGCGATGGCGATGACGTTGTCCAGGCTCATCACCGCGTCGGCGATCACGATGGTGCGGACCACCCCCCACAGCCCGGCGGAGGTGCCGGAGTGCGCCGCCTGCTCCTCCTCCTCGGTGGGCAGCATCAGCTTGATGGCGATCCAGAACAGCAGCGCCCCGCCGATGATCTTCAGGTACGGGATGGCCAGCAGATAGGCGATGATGACGGCGAACAGCACGCGCAGCACGATGGCCGCCCCGGTGCCGAGGAAGACGCCGATCTTCTGTTGCTTCGGCGGCAGCGAGCGGCAGGCCAGCGCGATGACGAGCGCGTTGTCGCCGCTGAGCAGGATGTCGATCCAGATGATCTGGAGCAGAGCGATCATGAAATCGGACGTGTCCATCGTCCCGAACCCCCCGATGTGAGAAGAAATCCCCCCCGCCGGTCGTCCCGTCCCGAACGCCGGCGGGGAAGTGGGTGGAGCTGGTTCACCGGGATGACCTATTTCACGGGCATGACCTGGGTGCCGCCGTCCTGCCGGGACTGGCGCTTGCGCAGCAGGGCGGAGATCACCGGCCAGAACAGCATGACCAGCGCCAGGGTGACGATGCTGCCGACCAGCGGGTTGGACCAGAAGATCGCCAGATCGCCCTGCGACACCAGCATGGCCTGCCGGAAGGAGCTTTCCGCCATGTCGCCCAGCACCAGCGCCAGCACCAGGGGGGCCAGCGGGTAGGACAGCTTCTTGAAGACGTAGCCGACGACGCCGAACACCAGCATCATGACGATGTCGAGGAAGGCGTTGTGCACGGTGTAGGCGCCGACCGCGCAGATCACCACGATGACGGGTGCTATGATGCTGAAGGGGATGCGCAGGATCGAGGCGAAGACCGGAACCGTGGTCAGCACCACGATCAGTCCGGCGATGTTGCCCAGATACATGCTGGCGATCAGGCCCCAGACGAACTCCTTCTGTTCGACGAACAGCAGCGGGCCGGGCTGGAGCCCCCAGATCAGCAGGCCGCCCAGCAGCACCGCCGCGGTGGGCGAGCCGGGGATGCCCAGAGTCAGCATGGGCAGCAGCGCGCTGGTGCCGGCGGCGTGGGCCGCGGTTTCCGGGGCGACCACGCCCTCCACCTCGCCGTTGCCGAAATTCTGGCGGTTCTTGGAGAAGCGCTTGGCGAGGCCGTAGCTCATGAAGGAGGCGGGGGTGGCGCCGCCGGGCGTGATGCCCATCCAGCAGCCGACGATGGAGCCGCGGATGGCGGTCACCCAGTAGCGCGGCAGGCTCTTCCAGGTCTCCCACACGACCTTGGCGTTGATCTTCGCGCTCTTGCCCTTGAAGGCCAGCCCCTCCTCCATGGTCAGGAGGATTTCGCCGATGCCGAACAGGCCGATGACCGCGATCAGGAAGTCGAAGCCGCGCAGCAACTCCACCGACCCGAAGGTCATGCGCAGCTCGCCGGTCACGCTGTCGAGCCCGACCGCGGCCAGGGCGAAGCCCAGCATCATGGCGCACAGCACCTTGAAGGGAGATTCGCTGCCCATGCCGACGAAACTGCAGAAGGTCAAAAGCTGGACCGCGAAGAACTCCGCCGGGCCGAAGCGCAGGGCGAAGCCGGCGATCACCGGGGCCAGGAAGGTGATGAGCAGGACCGCCACGAACGCCCCGAAGAAGGACGAGGTGAAGGCCGCCGTCAGCGCCTCGCCCGCGTGACCCTTCTGCGCCATGGGGTGGCCGTCGAAGGTGGTGGCCACCGACCATGGCTCGCCCGGAATGTTGAAGAGGACCGAGGTGATGGCCCCGCCGAACAACGCCCCCCAGTAGATGCAGGAGAGCATGATGATGGCGGAGGTCGGCGACATGCTGAAGGTCAGGGGCAGCAGGATCGCCACCCCGTTCGCCCCGCCCAGCCCCGGCAGCACGCCGATCAGGACGCCCAGCGTGATGCCGATGAACATGTAGGCGATGTTCATGGGATCGGCGAGCACGCCGAACCCGTGTATGAGTGACCCGAGCGCTTCCAAGTTTCCCTCCCTTTCCGGCATCCGCTCCCGTTCCGTTTGGAAGCGTCGCGTCTTGAGCGCGCAGGACGGGGTTCGGCCCCGCCGCATGGGCTGGTTCGTCGCGGATGCCCGCCGCTGCTTCGGTGTGCGCGGCCGTTCCCGCGGCCGCCCCGGCTTTTAAAAACTGGACTGGTAAAAACTGGACTCGTCAGAACCCGAACATCGTCTCGACCGGTCCCTTGGGAAGCGGAACCAGGAACCAGATCTCGAACATCACGAAGAGGCCCGCGGGCACGAGGATGGCGACGGGCAGGATCGTCTTGATCGGATACTTGCCGACCCAGTGCATGAAGAAGGCGATGAACAGCATCGCCGACAGATAGATGCCCAGGAAAGCGGTCAGGATCACGAAGACGACGCTGGGCACCAGCACCTGGAGAACCAGGGCGAGCTGGTGTTTTTCGACGAAGGCGGTGCGTTCGCCGCTGTGGCGCCAGAGGTTGACGGCCAGCGTGGCCAGACTGCTGACCAGCATGATCAGGCCGACATAGAAGGGGAAGTAGCCGGCCTTCGGTCCGTCGGACCCCCAGCCGTTGCCGACGCGGATGCTGTCGGCCATCACCACGAGGGCGACGAGGGCGAACAGACCGGCGACGACGATTTCCATGGTCCGGTTCGAGACGACCGGATCACTGTTCTGCGTTCCATGCTCCATGGCTCACTCCCACAAGAAACCCAAACGGTGGGGGAGGGCGCCCGGGGCGCGATGCCCCGGGGGCCGCGCGTTGGACGAGAGGGGCTATTGTTTGGTGAAGCCCGCCTTGTCCATCAGGGTCTTGTGCTGGGTTTCCGCCGCGGTCAGCCAAGTCTTGAAGTCGTCGCCGGTCTTGAAGCTGACGTTGAAGGCCCCCTTCGCCATGAAGTCCTTCCACTCCTCCGTCTCGCGGACCTTCTTGAAGAGGTCCACATAGTAGGCGATCTGGTCCGGCGTGACGCCCGGCCCCATGAAGATGCCGCGCAGCATGGTGTATTCCACGTCTAGCCCGGATTCCTTGCAGGTCGGGATGCTGTTCCACGACTTGCCGTCGGCCACCGGCTCCTTCAGCGGGATGCGCTCCTTGTCGAAGACGCAGAGAGGCCGCAGCGCGCCGGCCCGCCATTGCGACACCGCCTCGATCGGGTTGTTGACGCTGGCGTTGATGTGGTTGCCGACGAGCTGGGCCGCCACGTCGCCGCCGCCCTTGTAGGGGACGTAGGTGAAGGTGACACCCGCCGACTGCTCGATGGCGGCGGTGATGATCTGGTCCTCCTGCTTGGACCCGGTGCCACCCATCTTGAAGCGGTTTGCGCCACCCTCCTTGGCGGCCTCGACGAACTCCTTGGGCGATTTCTGCGGGGCCTCGCTGTTCACCCACAGGACGAAGTTGTCCAGCGCCAGCATCGCCACCGGGGTCATGTCCTTCCAGGAGAAGGGAACGCCGGTCGCCAGGGGCGTGGTGAACAGGTTGGACAGGGTGATGATGATCTTGTGCGGGTTGCGGTTTGACGATTTGACGTCGAGGAAGCCTTCCGCACCGGCTCCGCCCGACTTGTTGATGACGACGATGGGCTGGCCCATCAGGTTGTTCTTCTGAATGATGCCCTGGATCATCCGCGCCATCTGGTCGGCGCCGCCACCGGTTCCCGCCGGGACGACGAATTCGACCGACTTTGTCGGCTCCCAGGCGGCCTGGGTGGCGTTCGGGATCAGCAGAAGGCCAAGCGCGCCGGCCAGCGCCGTTCCGCTGGCGAGCGTTCTTCTATGGGAGCTTTTAAAAGCGAAGGAGTCAAAAGGGGTTTTCCGCGCGCAGCGCGGGCGCTGTACGTCCTTCATGCCTCATTCCTTCCCTTTTGGGTGGCCGGGCTTCCGTCGGCGCGGCTCATCATTTTTGGATTGTCTGGCGACACGGATTGTTTGCTCATTAAACTGTCCGTGTGGCGTATGGTATGTGGCATCCCAGCTTTCTTCAACAGGAATGTCACAAGACGACCGGACCCGAACATTAGGTGCAGCGCAAGAATCCGTCGGAAAATGGCGGCTAAATTCTTGTACTTCGTAGAATTTTCAGGAATTCACCAAAAGAGTTAACCCGATCGTGATAGTGCTTAAATTCAGGGAACTACCCCTTTCGTTAGGGGATTTCCTGTGACGGATTTGGCGCACTTCAAAAACTAATTATCCTAAAATCGAACCATTTAAGGCCACACGGTGCTGGCTAGGCTCCGGTCCTGTCGAAAACGATTGAGCGCACAGCAAGCGGGACGGCGCGATCCGCGCACATTCCCGCCCACCGCCACAAACGTGGCGCTGTAAAAAGGAAAGAGTGAAAGACCATGGAACATATGGCCATTGAGCTTGATCATCAGAACCACGCCGACACGACCGGTTTTGTCGGTGATTCTGCTGCCGATCCGTTCCAGGCTGTTGTCGACAGCATCACCCCGGTGACCGCCGACAGCACCGCGACGCCGGACTCAATTCTCCATCTCCAGGCACTCCAGACCACCGCACAGCCTCTGGCGCTGGCCGATGCCACGGCCGCTGCCGCCGCCACCGCCAAGATCGTCGTGAACGCCTCCGGCACCGCCGCGGGCGGCGTCTCGCCCCATTTCAAGCTGCTGGTGGACGGCGCCGTGGTCGGCGAAGGCACCGCGGCCGGCGACGCCAAGGATTTCTCCTTCGACGCCAACGTGACCGCCGATCAGGCGCACAAGATTCAGATCCAGTACGACAACGATGGCGCCGTCGATGGGCAGGACCGCAACCTGACGGTCAACGCCGTCACCATCAACGGCCACAAGGTCGCCCCGACCGATCCGTCCGTCACCTATGACAAGGGCGCGCTCGACGGCAAGGACGTCGTCCCGGGTCAGGCCAACATGTGGTGGAACGGCACGCTGGCCGTCGCCGCTCCCAAGGAGTTCTTCGCGACGACCGCCGCCGCGGCCCCGGCCGCCCCCACGGCGCCGACCTCCGGCACGTCGGACTACCCGTCCACCCCGGCCTCGCAGATCTACTACGTCGATGCGACCAACGGCAGCGACAGCAACTCCGGCCATGATGCGAACCAGGCCTGGAAGTCGCTGGACAAGGTGAACTCGACCAACTTCGCCGCCGGTTCGCTGGTCCTGTTCGAGCGCGGCGAGACCTGGCACGACAGCCTGCTGGCCTCCACCTCCGGCACCTCCGACAAGCCGATCATCTACGGCGCCTACGGCACCGGCGCCAACCCGGTGATCGAGGCGGCCAGCGGTTCCAGCTACGCCGTCAGCCTGAACAACAAGGACAACATCACCTTCGACAGCCTGACCATGAAGGGCTCGGGCGATGCCGGCCTGCTGCTGAACGGCGGCGCCGACAACGTGAAGGTCACCAACTCGCAGATCGTCGACAACCAGGGCTCGGGCGTCGTCATCAGCGGCACCTCCCACGGTCTGCGGATCGACCACTCCACGATCGACGGCAACGGCGCCTACGGCATCGTGCATTACTCCGCCGACAACGCCGACCAGTACTTCACCAACAACACCATCAGCGACAACGGCTGGCGGACCGACGGTGTGTATTCGGGCTGGAACGGCCGCATCCTGAGCGGCGAGATCGCCGGCAACACGATCTTCAACAACGGTGCCGGCGGCGGCGACGGCCGGTCGCACGGGCTGTACCACGACCACAGCCAGGCCAACAGCACGCTGAAGATCCACGACAACACGATCTACGACAACCCGCGCGGCGCCGGCATCCTCGCCAAGTCGAGCACCGAGATCTACGACAACACGATCTACGGCAACTCGAACGTCGGCATTTCGGTCGGCCAGAACCAGGGCACCAGCGTCACCTACAAGATCTACGGCAACGAGATCTTCAACAACAACGGCGGCATCATGGAGCACCTGAAGGGCGCCGGGTCGATCACGCTCGACGTGCACGACAACATCTTCAACAACAACAACGGCCGCTCCGCGGTGTCCATCGCCGACAGCATCAGCCAGAACGTCGTCAACAACACCATCTCCTCGGCCAACAAGGCCAGCCCGACCGCCTAAGGACGGGTTCTCTCTCCAAATTTTCGGCGACGACCGCGCCCGGCCATTCCTTGGCCGGGCGTCGGTGCGTTCGGATGCCGGCGATCACCAGTGCAGGACGACGCCGACGTCGCCCGGCATGCCGCCGGGATAGCTCAGAATCTGGGCGCGCAACTTGTAGCCGGCGGGGCGCAGATACCGGTCGTAATTGTCGTAGACCTCCCGCGCGAAGCCGGTGAGGCTGTCCGGCCAGTCGGGCTCGAAATTGTTGATCGCCCGGCCGCCATCGCTGCAGTAGCTGCTGGGAAAGCGCACGATCTCGATTTCAGTCTCCCCGCGCTCGGCCGCCGTGCGCACGGCGCGGGTGAAGCGCTCCTTGGCGTCGGGGCGGATGTGCTGGTGCATGAAGGCGTCGTGGATCGCGGTCTGCTCCTCCTGCTTCTTCTTCGCGAGATCCTGCGCCTCCTTCAGGCGCGCCATCTCCTGCGCTTCGGTGATCGCGTGGAGATCCCTGGGCGTGATCAGGTCGCCGCCAAGCGGCGAGGTCGGAGGGGTGGAAGGACCATCTGCGGGCATGTCGCATGTCTCCCGGTAGAAGGCCGCTGGCCTTGTCGGTTTGGAATGCGGTTCGTTTCAGGGACGTCCTGAACGCCGCATCGCGGCCCGCATGATCCCGGCGGGGCGCGCGTCATGCAGGGTGGCACGCGGAACGGCCGCGCGTCCATCATCGGCGCACCCGACACCGGCGCACGGCAAAGCCGCCGCCGGGATCGGCGGCGGCTGAAGCGCCTGGGAACGATGAAACGGAGGCTTGGAGCAGGAACCGGGAGGGCGGCGGGGCCCCGTTACCCGAAGATCGCCAGTCCGATCACCGTCGCCGCGAAGGCTCCCACGGCCGAGGCCAGGGCGGCGATGATGGTGGGGGCGTGCGACTTGGCCGACTTCACCTTCAGCGCGTCGTCGAAGCCGCGCAGCGTCGTGTCCATGCGGACGAGGAAGACCTCAAGTCCGGCCACCCGTTCCTGAAGGCTGTGCAGCGCGTCCGACAGGGCGGCCTGCTGCGCCGCGGCGGCGCCGGTTCCGGCCTGGCCGGCGGCGATGCGCTCCTGCGTCTCGCGCAGCAGCCGGGCGATGCCCTGCTGGCCGGCGGCGATCTGCTGGTGGTCGCGGCGGGCGGCGTCCAGCCCGGCGCCGATGCGCACCAGATGCGGAGCGAGCGTGCGCTCCAGCAGCTTTTCCTCGGCGCTCGGCTGGGCGAAGGTGGCGATGGTGCCGGTGCTCGGCGCGGCCGCCACGGCGACGACGCGCGTGGGGTCGAGCCCGGCCGGAATTTCAAGATCGGCCTCGAAGGCGTGGTGCCCGTCGCCGAAGTTGCCGCCGACCAGATCCTCGCGCGGGCGGTCGGCCAACGCGCGTCCCAGAACCACGCTGCGGCCGTCCGGCAGCTCGGCGCGGAGCTCCACCGTCAGGCGGTCGGTGGGATAGGAGCGGTCCCAGGCCCAGCCGTAGATCCGCCCGGCCTGGACGGCGTCCACCCGGCCTTCGATGACGGACGCCGCAGGCTCCGCCGCGACGGGGGTGGAGGACAGGGTGTCGGGCGTGGCGACGTCGGGCATGGCGGGCACTCGCGAAATAATTGAAGTCCCCTCTCCCCTCTGGGGAGAGGGTTAGGGTGAGGGGGTTGCGCATGTGACGGACGCCCCGCCATGTGCACCCCCCTCACCGGCCCTCCGGGCCACCCTCTCCCCAGAGGGGAGAGGGCTGAGACGGAATCCGCCGTCAGGCAGCCTTGCGCTGCGGGGTCTTGCGCGCGGTCGGGCTGGGCATGCGGTGCGGGATGTAGTTCTCGTCCAGGAACTCCCGCATGTCGCGGTAGCGCTGGTAGAAGGTGCGGTTGAACTTCTCGAACAGGCTCTGGTCCCAGTATTCCTCCAGGACGAAGGGCTTGTCGGAATAGACGTCGTAGCAGGGGATCGCGAAGGTCTCCGCGAACTCCGCCGTGCGGCTGTCGTAGCTGAAATAGACCGACGGCGTGCCGTTCGACAGCGCCATCAGGTTGCCGTGCAAGCGGTAGCCCAGCACGAGATCCTTCGAGCGCACGATGTTCTCATAGTCGGCGACGACGTCCGAGTACCACAGGCGCGAGCGGTACAGTTCGTCCAGCTCCTCGTCGAAGTACCAGCTCTTCAGCCAGTTGTTGTTGTGCAGCTCGTTCCAGGCCTCGGCCTTCTGCTCGTCGGTGCCCCAGAGCAGCTTCTTCTCCTCGACCTCGCCCTGCATCATCAGGACGGTGTCGAAGCGGCGGCTCATGTCCTTGACGAAGTCGCGGTGGCGGGTGAGGTAGGTCTTCACGTCCGGCGAATAGTGGCTGGACACCTCGCGGCGCATGGTGATGCCGACGTTGCGCACACTTTCCAGGGCGGGCAGGTCGATGCGCAGCTCCGGATCGCGGTTGCGGAAGGCGGTCGGGCAGCCGACGATGCGGACGTTCTTGATGCCGAGGTCCCACAGCACTTCGGCGGTGTAGGTGCCGCGCACGCCCAGCGTCGTGGACTTGTCGGCGAACATCTGCCAGATGCGCTTGCTCTCGTCCGACAGCGTCAGCTTGCCGGTGGCCGGGGCCTGGGCGCCGACGCCGAAGGCGATGACCGGGATGCGCAGCTTGGACAGCACCTGCTCGGTGCCTTCCGGCCAGGTCATGTGGTCGTGGATGTAGTTCGACCCGCGCAGGAACACGTAATCGTATTCGGCGTTGGCCCGGTCCACCACCTCCTGCTTGAACTCGCGGATCTCGACGACGTCGAGACGGTCGAAGGTCAGCAGCTTCAGCGAGGAATCGTAGACGAAGGCATCGCCGATGTTGTGGTAATGGTTAATGCTACGCTGAATGTTCTGGTAGCTGTACCACCGCACGCAGTCATGGTCGTAGACTTCGCCGGAGGGAATCATGACTAGGATGTTAGCCAATTTAATTCTCCTGGGGTCGGGGTGGTGGAAGGTTGCGGGGTTCGGGTTTTATCTTGATGAATTCTAACCGCTTTGGGACGGCTCAACCCGGATCATTATTCGGACCAGATCGCGATCCCTGGTCGGCTTGCAGTTCTTCTGGGCAAGCCGGGTCAGGTAGAGCCAGGCCTTTCCATCCGTGTCCTCGAAATTCCGGCTTCTGGCGTCCGGATCGAGAATGGCCGGGTAGTAGAAGGTCTCGTCCACGGCACACGTCTTGTCGGTGAGCAGCGGTGCCGCCCAGGCGAGGCGGGGGGCGGACCAGCCGATCAGGTCGGCGGAGGTTGACACCCACACGCCGGACACCGGATCCGCCCCTTTGCGCTCCGCCCGCCGTCCCGCCATGACCGCGACGTAGAGTCCGCTCGGCGTGTGGCGGACGAGGCTGGTGACGGTGAAGGGCAGCCGGTCGGGCGGCAGCGGCGCGCAGACCGACGCCGCGGGATCCGCCTCGCCCTGGGTGTAGGGGTCGCGGAAGCGGACGGTGAAGTCCCGCCCGTCCCACGCCCGCCAGGACGCCGGATCGCCGAGGTCGCGGGTGCGCATTAGGCAGACGCCGCGCTTCTGCGCGCCGATGCCCTCGGCGAAGGCCATGGCGTAGTACCAGCCGTCGCGCGCGACGATGTTGCTCGGCGCGAACAGCCCGGCCCGCTTTCCCAGATCGCCGCGGAAGCGGTAGGGCACCCCGGCGACGTAGCGCGCCGGCCCGAAGCTCTCCCCGCCGTCGTGCGAGACGGTGAGGGTCAGCGCGTTCCACCAACAGGCCATGTAGTCGCCGGTCGGGCAAAGGTCGCGGCGCTTGTGGCCGTGATACTCGTTGTGGACCAGCCCGTAGACGGTCGCTCCGTCGAGCGTGTAGGGCGAGGTCAGCCAGCCCATGTCGTCGAAGCGGGCCGGGTCGTCGCGCTTGGCCGACTGGAAGACGATGCGGCAGCCGTGGTGCAACTCGTTCAGCGACGGGCCGCTGAGGGTGCGGGCGCGGGTGTGCGCGGCGAGCAGCCGGACGCTGCCGTCCGCCGCCCTCCAGGCGCGCGCCGGGGCGTCCGGCACGTCCCAGTCCTCGCAGGCCTGGGTGCGGTGGTCGTAGACGGTCTCCAGCGCAGCGTCCGTGGGGACGCTGACGCGGAGGTCCGCGGCGTGGGAGGGGGTCGCGAGGAGGAGGGTGGCGAGGAGGATGCCGGCGTAATGCCACCACCCTAACCCTCCCCCGCTGGACGGGGGAGGGAACTTCGCCGCATGCCCCTCAAGCCCTCCCCTGCGCAGCGGGGGAGGGAGGGACCCGCGAAGCGGGAGGGTGGGGGCAAAGGGGAGGCGCATCACGGCTTCTGCGCCACCGCCCGCTCGGGCATCGACACCGCGCCACCACCCGCGTTCGCGATCAGCGCGTCGAACACGTCGGCGTGGCGGCGGGCGCTTTCCGCGCGGTCGATGGGGCGGCGGATGCGCATGCGCAGGCGGTCCCACAGGTCCGGCGTGGTCAGCGCCTCGGTCAGGCGGTCCACCAGATCCTCGACGCTGGCGTTGCGGAAATGCAGGCCGTCCACGCCGTGGGTGACCTTCTCTCCCATGCCGCCGATGTTGCTGGAGATGATTGGGCGGCCGTGCAGGAAGGCTTCCTGGATCACCACCGGCGAGTTCTCCCACCAGATGGATGGCATGACCACCCAATCCACGTCCTTCATCAGGCCGGGCAGTTCGGCGGAGCGGTAGCTGCCGTAGAAGCGCACGCGGTCGCCGGCGCGCTCCACCGCCTCGTTGAATTTCTTCTGGTAGGCCTCGGGCTGGCGCTCCAGGTTGCCGCCGAAGATCATCAGCGCGCCGTCCTCGCCCCACGCCTTTTCCGAAACGCGGCCGATCGCCTCGACCAGCACGTGGGCGCCCTTGAACTCGGTCAGCTGGCCGAAGAAGGCGAAGCGGTTGCGCTTGCCGCCACGGGCCAGCGGGCGGGGCGGGGCGATGCCCTCGACGGTCAGGCCGTTCTCGATCATGCGGAACTTCTCGCGGGGCAGGCCCCAGTCGACGTAGCGGTCGATCAGGAAGTTCGACGGGCTGACGTAGAAGTCCGCCTGCTCCAGGAAGGTCTTCAGGAACAGCTCGCGCTTGAAGAACTGGGCCTCGCCGATGTGCGGGAAGCAGCCGGCGCAGTCCGCCGGGCTGGCGCGGTAGCACAGCGTGTTGCGGCTGGTCTTCACCATCTGGCCGTGGTGGTGGCAGATGGACAGATACTCGTGGAAGGTCACCACGATCGGCACGCGCGGCAGCGCCTGCCGGATCGCCTGGATCGTCTCGATGCCCAGACCGAGGAAATGGTGGAAGTTCACCACGTCCGGCTGGAGGTCGCGGACGTAGCGGACGAAGTCCTTCTCCAGCCCCGGCAGGTTGCGGTTCGACAGCCGGAAATGGTCGTAGTCGTTGGCGTGGTAGAGGACCTCCCGCTCCTTCTGGCGCAGCGCCATCAGGGCGGAGCTGCCGTGCGGCGTGACCGGCGGAGAGGTGCGGGCCAGGTAATGGCTCTCCCAGCCCGGCAGGTCGTGCAGCCCCTGGTGCAGGTTGTAGGAGGCCACCTCCGCGCCGCCCAGCGAGAAGGCGGGATGGCCGTGGCTGATGATCAGGACGCGCTTGTTGCTCATGGTCGGGCCGATCTCGAATGGGGCTGCTGGGGGAGCTTTCAGGGGACTCAGGCGGCGGCGCGGGCGGACCAGATGTCCTCGAAGCTCCAGCGGTCCACCATGGCGCCGGCGCGGCGCCAGCGGTCGGCGTGCGCGTCGCGCGGCTGCTCGTCCAGCGCCACCAGAGTGACGCGGGGCAGCCAGACGCAGGCCCCGCCCAGCGCGCGCAGGCGCAGGCAGAGATCCAGCCCCTTGTGGTCGGCCCCCATGTAGGAGCCCATGGTGGCCAGTGCCCGGACCAGCGCGTCCTTGGGCAGCAGCGCGCATTCCGGGGCGGCGGCGTCCACCGTCGCCGCGTCCTGCTCCTTCAGCCAGTCGCGCGGATAGCCGGCGAAGCGGCGCTCGAAGGTCTTGGCGCCGTCCGAACCCTCCACCGCCATGATGCCAGCGAAGCGGATCGAATGGTCCTCGTAGAGCAGCGTCGGGCTGACCATCACCGGCCCGCCGGACTTGCGCGACACCCGCTCCAGAGCCGCCAGCCAGCCCTTCTCGGTCGGCAGGACGGAGGGGGAGAGCGTCAGCACCCGCTCGCCGCGGGCGTGGGGCAGGGCGGCGGCCATCGCCTCGAACGCGTCGGTGGCGTCGGGCGCGGCCACGAAGGTGACGGCCATGCGGTAGAAGGCGGCGGCCTGACGGACGGCACCGCCCAGCCGCTCGTGCGTACCGGCGGCGGCGACCACCAGCAGCTCGGTCTCGGCGAAGTCCGGGTCGATGGCGAGGCGGGCGATGTTGAGGTCCACGTCCTCCCGCCCGTCGGTCACCGGCAGGATCACCGAGACGCGCGGCGCCTTCACCGGACGGCCCATCGGGTGCACGCCCGACGACGGCGCGGCACCGGAGCGGGCGCGGGCGGTGCGCAGCATCGGGCCGACATGGCGGGCGATCAGCGTGTCGATGGACGGGCTGTCCAGATTGACCAGCGACAGCATGCGGCGCAGCGCTTCCGGAGCCGGCGGCAGGCAGCTCAGCGGCAGGAAGGCGAAGCGGTCGTCGGCCAGTTCCAGCTCAAGATGGAACTCGGCGCCCGGGGGCAGGCCCGACGGCTCGGCGGCGAAGGCGGTGAAGCCGTGCTGGTCCTGGCCGGGGACCATGCGCCCGGCGAACAGGCCGTCGTGCTGGAAGGCCTCCGTCACGTCGCGGCGGGCCAGCCGCGACCAGCCCTCGTCGAGCCGGACGGCGACGCCCGGTCCCTTCAGCGTGACGGCGCGGACCTGCCGCGTCGGGTCGAGCAGCCAGCCGGCGACGAACAGCCCGGCCCCCGGCACGCGCAGCGCCATGTCCAGCCCGGTCCGCACCGGGATGTCGAGCCGCGACACCGTTTCCGCCCCGTCGTAGCGCGACGCGGCGATGCGCGTCATCCGCTGGCGCGTCTCGGCGTCCTGGATGTTGCCCAGCATGTCGCGCACATGGGCGGAGGCCACACCGTCGGGCAGGATGGTGCGGTGCTCGAAGATCTCCAGATGGCGCCAGCCCTCGGCGGCGCGGTAATGGATGCGGCGGATGGCGGTGGGAAGCGGGGTCTCGTCGGTCAGCACCGCCATCACGCCCGACGCCTCCGGCGGCAGGTCGGGACGCGCGAAGGAGCCGGCGGTGGCGCGGTAGGCGGCGGTCTCCTCCGCCTCGATCAGGATCTTCTGGGCACCGTTGCGGAAGCTGCGCGCCCAGCCCTGGAGCATCAGGCTGCCGTCGCGGAAACGCCCGAACACCTCAGCGAAGCCATCCGGCTGCGACACCTCCTGGGCGAGGCCCGAGAGCAGGCGCCCGATGCGGTCGGATTCGTTCTCCGTCCCGTCCTTTGAGGAGGCGGCGAGCTGGATCGCGAAATCCAGCGCCACGGCCAGCGCGCCGGGCTGGAAGCCCTTCAGCGCCGAGACGAGGTGCGACGGGTTGGTGCGGACGTTGGACAGCCGCGGCAGGACGAGGCGTTCCCCCTTCTCGTCCGCCAGCTCGACGCGCGACGGGCGCATCTGCGCCAGCCCCGGCACGCGGATGCCGCCGAGGAACCAGCGCTCGCCCTCGGCGTCGGCCCAGGAGCGTCCGGCGTAGCGGCCCTCCACCGACCCGTCGAGATGCACGGCGCCCTGCGCGGGCAGAGCCCGGTCGATGGCGCCGAACAGGACGAGCGTGTCGTCGTCAAGTAGAATGGCCGCCGTGATGTCGGCCTTGGTGATCGGTTCCCTCATCCCGCGATGCTCCCCGCAATCGAACCCTGCCCATGCGTTCCCCCCGGACCATTCATTATGTCGTCATAGAGAATGACGTGTTTTTCGGCAGACTCCCCGGTCGTCGGGACCGCCGGCATGTTGGAAACGAGCCGGTCCCAAAGCCCCGGCTCGGTCATCGCGCGCGTCATCACGCGCGCCAGATCCGCGGCGTCCCCCGCCCGGAAATGCAGCCCGTCCACCCCGTCGGTCACCGATTCCGCCATGCCGCCGATGCCGCTGCAGATGACCGGGCGGCGGTGCTGGAAGGCTTCGCGGATGACCAGCGGGGCGTTCTCCCACCAGATCGACGGCATCACCACCCAATCGGCGGCGGCCATCAGCTCGGGCATCTCCTCGCGCCGGTAGGGACCGTGGCGGACGGCGGTGCCGCGGGCGTTCTTGAAGCCCTGCTCGACCTTGTCCTTGAAGGCGTCGGTCTGGAAGGGCGCGCCGCCATGGACGGCCAGCGTCAGGTCCTGCCCCTGCTTCTCCAGCCGGGCGGCGGCGTCCAGCGCGACGGTGATCCCCTTGAAGGGATTCAGGTTGCCGAAATAGGCGAAGGCGTTGCGCGGCGCTCCCGCGGGCAGCGGCCGGTGCGGCGCCGGACGGACCGCCGGGCGCCCGTTCTCCATGACGGAGATGCTGTCCGGGTCGATGCCCCAGGCGATGTAGCGGTCGCGCAGGAAGGCGCTGGGCGCCAGGAAATGATCGACCAGCCCGAACATCGCCTTGATGTGCTTCTCGCGCAGCACGAACTGGTCGGCCGGCCGGTCGGGGAAGCAGCGGTGGCAGGCGTCGGGCGAGGCCATGCGGCACAGCGCGTGGCTTCCCGTCGTCACCATCTGCCCGTCGTTGGCGCAGATCGGGTAGTAGTCGTGCAGCGTGTAGACGATCCGCGCCCACGGACAGACGCGGCGGATCAGGAAAAGCATCTCCACGCCCAGCAGCAGCGTGTGGTGGATGTGCACGATGTCCGGCTGGAAGGCGCGCAGCAGGTTCGACAGGTCCGGCACGATGCCGTGCAGGTCGATCTGGCTCTGGAAGAAGTGATCGAAATGCCCGGCCCACAGCACCACCTCGTCGGCGCTGCGGCCCAGCGTCTGAAGATTGGTGCCGGGCTTGCGGTCGCGGTGGACGCCGTTGGTGCAGGCGAGGAACAGGGCCTCGGCCCCCTTGGCCTTCAGGCTTCCGAACAGCTCGTGCGCGAAGATTTCCGTGCCGCCGGGGTGCAGGCTGGGGTGGTTGTGGGCGACGACGAGGACGCGGGGCAGGCTCATCGCGCGCCCTCCTTCTCCAGAACCAGGAGATCCTGGAAGTTCTCGGCGTTGCGCTGCCCGCTCCAGTGGCCGCGCAGCACCGGGCGCGCCGGGCGCAGCCCCTGTTCCGTGAAGGTATCCAGCAGGAAGGATTCGCTGTAGGCGACGGCGGCGTTCGGGTTGGCCTCGTCGGCGATGAACTCCGGCCCGGCGGCCTCGAGGAAGGCCGGGCGGGCGGTCTTCTTCGCGATGCCGTCCCGCGCGCGGGCGTCCACCAGGAACAGGCTGAGGAAGCAGCGGCCGCCCGGCTTCAGCACGCGGGCGATCTCCGCGGCGTAGCGCACCGTCTCCGCCGTCCGCAGATGGGTGATGACCGAAGTCAGAATCACGAAGTCGTGCCCGCCGTCCGGGAAGGGCAGGCGGGTCCGCGCCGCGTCCTCCGCCCCGCCGGGGTTGTAGAGCGCGTTCGCCACGTCGAGCGTCCGGAAGCGGAACTCCGGGTAGGCCGGGGTGATCGTCTCCGCGCACCAGCGGATACCATCCTCGACGATGTCCACGCCGTCGTAGCTGGAGTCGAGATACTGGGTCAGCGGCACGGCCATGCGCCCGATGCCGCAGCCGATCTCCAGAACGCGGTGCTTCGGCTTCAGCCCGCCGACGCGCACGAAGTGGCGCAGGAATTCCGCCCCGATGGCCCGGAAATCGCCGTCGCCGATGAACACGCGGTCCGGCGGCGGCACGGGCAGGAAGCGGTTGCGGGCGATCTGCGCGCACAGCCATTCCAGCCGCGGATCGGTGTTGCGGCGCAGGACGGCGAGGCGGCGCCCGGTGAGGATCTCGTTCATCAAGTCAGCTCCGGTTCCGGTTCGCGCGCCCGAACAGGCGGGATTTGCCCGGAACGGCAACGGGAAGGGCGGTGTCCGTGGGGGCGCCCGCCGACAGGGGGCGCATCAGGCTGTCCTCCAGCGCGGGCGGCGGCGTCCGCTGGTCCCAGTCCCGGGCGGCCAGCTCTTCCATCATCGCGCCCCAGCGGCGGGCGTGGAGCCAGCCGTTGTATTCGGAGGCGACACCGCGGGTGTAGCCCTGGTGCCGGCTGATCGAGCGGCGCTCCAGATGGTACAGCTCCACCGAGGGGACGTAGCGGATGTCCAGCCCGGCCTTGCGGATGCGCAGGCAGAGGTCGGAGTCCTCGTAGTCGCCGATGACGTAGTCCTCGCAGAAGCCGCCCACGGCGTCGAAGGTCTCGCGGGTCATCATCAGGCAGGCGCCGGTCACGCCGGGCACGCTGCGCTCCCGCCGGGCGGGAAGGAAGTCGCGCGGCAAGCCCTTGAAGAAGTGATGGTTGTACCAGCGCCCGCGGACGTCGCGGTCGAAGTAGAGGCCGGCGTGCTGCAGGCTGTCGTCGTCGAACAGCAGCTTCGGCCCGACCGCGCCGGTGCCCGGCGTGCGCTCCAGCGCGCCGAGCAGGGCGGGCAGCCAGCCGGGCTGGTCGGGGATCACGTCGGAATTCAGGAACAGCAGCGTCCGCCCGGTGGAGGCCGCGACCCCGGCGTTGTTGGCCGCCGAGTAGCCGTAGTTGGCCGGCTGCACCAGCACCCGCATCGGCAGGCCGTAGAGCGCGTGGAAGCCGTGCAGCATGTGCACCAGCTCGTCGCGCTGCTCCGGGCTGTCGAGCACGAAGATCAGTTCGGCCCCGGCCATGCCGGGATCGGTGGCGAAGCTGGAGAGCTGGAAACGCAGGAACTCCAGCGCCTTGTAGAGCGGGATGATGACCGAGACGGCCGGCGTCTCCGGACCGCGGCCGAAACTGACCGTCTCCGGCTCGCCGCGGCTCGCCATGTGGGCGGCGTGGAGCGGGGCGACGGCCGGGGCGATCACGGTTTCCAGCACCAGCGGAGTCGCGTGCTGCGGCGGCAGGCTGCCGAGAACCGCGGCGCGGGCGTCGGCGGGCGACAGCGGGCGCAGCGGCGGCACCAGACGGATCGACCCGCCGGAGCCGAGGCGAAGCTCCGCATGGACCTGAAGCGCCGCCGCGGGCTCGGGCGCGCCGGGCAGATAGGCGACGAAGCCGCTGCGGTCGGTGGACGGGGCGGTGCCGAACAGCTTCGCCACGTCCTCGCGCGGGAAGCGGTGCTCCAGCACCTCCAGCCGGCGCTCGCCGCCGAACGGCGTGTGCACGGTGAGGCCGCCGGACAGGGCGTGCGGGTCGTGCACCCAACCGGCCAGGAACAGCCCGCCGTCGCCGGTCGGCACCGCAAGGTCGAGCGCGGCGCCGATGGAGCGCTTGGCGTCGGCGACCTGCCGCTTGGGCAGCGGGGCGAGAACCTGGAGTTCGCGCACCGCCGCCGCCGCCGTGGCGTCCGACCGCCCGCGTTGGGCGAGCGCGTTCAGAATGTACTGGCGCAACTCCAGCGGCGTGTCGCGGCGGGTCGACAGCCGCTCGGTCAGGCTCGGCAGGTTGGGCGCCACGGCCGAGAAGGCGCGGCAGGCCAGCCCGTTGCGGCCGAGCACCACCAGCAGGTTGCCCGGCGCGCACAGCGCCTTGTCCACCAGCAGCGACATGGCCGCGCGCCCGCGCCGGTCCAGAGCGGACCCGATGCAGACGTCGAAGGGGGAGGGCCCGACGGCGCCCGCGGTGATGATGACCGCCCCCGTCACCTCGCCGAAGCCCGAGGACAGCGACCCGCCGCAGAGCAGAAGCTCGTCGGTCGCCAGGGCGCGGGCGACCAGCGGGGAGGGGGTGGGCGACAGCTCCAGCACCATGCGGCGGCAGACCGCGGCGAAGCCGGCGTCGCTGCGCAGCGCCGGGGTGGAGCGCGCGAAATCGAACAGGAAACGGACGACGCGCAGCCGCGACGGCGCGTCGAGGCTGCCCAGCAGGAAGGCGGGGTCGGGGTCTGGAACCTGGGGTTCGGCCAGGACCTCCGCGACGACGCGGCTCTGGGCCACGAAACGGACGGGCACACCGGAGGTCCGGGGCGCCCGCAGGATCGACAGCACCCGCTGCCCACCCCAGCTCGTCCGCACGGACAAGGTGGTGTAGGGCGGCCGGACCTCCTCGCCGTCGAGGGTGGGAACGACGCGGCCGGAAGGCTCCGGTCCGTCGCTCTCCCAAGAGGCGAGCACGAAGTCGTCGCCGAGCGCATGGAGCTGGGCAGACGCGATGGAGGCGGAGGCCGGCAGGACGGCGAGCACGGTCATGCGTTCCTTAGCCGGACCCATCGGCGGCGTGCGGAAAGCACGCCGCCGGTCCGGTCCCTGGGTGGGTTACGGCTTTAGTGAATGACGAAGAAGTCGTTCGGGTTGTTGTGAACTTCGTCGGCCGAAACGCCCTTCAGCATGATGCTGTCGCCGTTGCCGAGATCGATGACGGCGTTGCCGCCCATGTCGGTGACGCGGGCCGCCAGATCGGAGGCGTCGTTGATCTCCAGACCGTTGATGTTGCGCTCGATCTGGAGGACGTCCTCGCCCGCGCGGAAATCGAGAACCACGTCCTGGCCACCGCCGCCGGAGAAGACGAAGATGTCGTTGCCGGCGCCGCCGACGAGGATGTCGTTGCCCGCACCGCCGTCCAGGATGTCGTTGCCGTCACCGCCGGACAGGAAGTCGTCGCCCTCGCCACCCTTCAGGATGTCGTCGCCGGTGCCGCCCATCAGGATGTCGTTGCCCGCACCGCCGTCCAGGTAATCGTTGTGGCCGCCGCCCATCAGGACGTCGTCGCCGTTGCCGCCCCGCAGAATGTCGGCGCCGTCGCCACCGTTCAGGACGTCGTCGCCGTTGCCGCCGTCGATGATGTCGTTGCCGCGGCCGCCGTTCAGGACGTCGTCGCCGTTGCCGCCCGACAGGTAATCGTCACCGTCTCCGCCTTCCAGCGTGTCGTTGCCGTTGCCGCCGTCCAGGACGTCGGCCCCGCGGCCGCCGTTCAGGAGGTCGTCGCCGTTCCCGCCGAACAGGGCGTCGCGCCCGTCGCCGCCCAGGATCGTGTCGGCGCCGTTGCCACCCATCAGGATGTCGTCACCGTTGCCGCCGTCGATGAAGTCGTTGCCGTTGGTGCCGGTGATGATGTCGTCATAGTTGCCGCCAGGAAGGGTGGCCATGAATCATACTCCTTAACGATGGGATTCGGTGGGGTGGGGGATTTCCTACCCCGAAATGGCGAGGTACCACTAAGCCTTTACCCAAATACCGTCCGGCATGGCTGTGACAAACATAAGGTCAAACCCAGGCAAATCTTGAGTTCATAGAGTCAAAACACAATAATCATCAACGTTCATTACGTCATTCCTGTCACCTTGGCTTCAAAGCCCTTCGAAAATCTAAACATCTAATTTTGGACGCTGCGCTGAATGGGGGATTTTAAGCCGCCAATTCACGGCTATGGCTCATGATTAATGGGAGATTTTGAATTGTTCGTTCATAATACTTTTAAAGTCGCCAAGAAGGGATCCTGTCGAAATTCGACGAAATGCCTTGAAATGATCCGCAAGTCCTATGCGTTTGGCTTAGGATTATGCTGTTGATCATTGTCCGTTGGTGGCGCCGCGCGATGCTGCAGCGCATTCAAAACCACGGCCCTTTTAAAACCCGAGAGCAAGAACCGGGGATTTTAAAAGCCGGAATTTGAAAGCGGCGGCTGTGCCGTGTGGGTCGGCTGGGGCGATGGGCATCCGGAGAACGCGCCTCCAAAACCGCCCGGCAGGGTGTCTCTCCATGCCCCGTCCGTTCCGGCGGCCCGCCGATGTCGGGCGGAAGGCCGCCGGATGGCCGTCACCGATGCCCTTGAGAGGGGCGAAAATTTTTGTCTTGCGCTTCGATCCGGCGTCAGAGCCGGATCAGACTTTACCGGCTTCCGCGGCGTCCAGGGCGACCCGCGCCAGCTGCATCAGCTTGTCGTCGACCGCCGCCCGGTCATAGCCGGGGCTGTCGGCCAGCGAATCGCGCAGGCGCATGGCGATGAACTCGCCGGTGTGGTGCTTGTCGTAGAGATGGACGTCGCCGATGGCGTCGGCGACGCGCTTCAGGGTGTTCCGGTCCCACTGTGTGGTCATGCTCGCACGCTCCCTTCCTTGGCCTGTCGGCCCCGTCTTGCCTGCTGGGCAACGGGGGAGCGTGCGAAATGATCCGGTATGGGACTGCCGCGGTCAGTTCTCGCGGAAGGCGCGGTTCATGCCGTCGGTCAGCGGCGTCAGGAAATACTCGATGGCCTTGCGGGTGTGCCCGTGGATCATCACCTCGGTCGGCATGCCGGGGTGCAGGTCCACGTTCGGCAGGGCCTTCAGCGCCGCGGCGTCGAGGCTGATCCGGGCGAGGAAGTAGGCTTGCCCGGTGCGCTCGTCTTCGAGCTGGTCGGCGGAGAGGGTCAGCACCTTCCCCTGCACCGGCGGGACCAGCCGCTGGCGGTAGCCGACCAGCCGCACCATGGAACTGCCGCCCACATCGATGTTCTGCACGTCGGCGGGTGCGACGCGGGCCTCGACGATCAGCCCGTCGTCCTGCGGGACGATGTCGAGGATGCCCTGACCCGCCGGGATGACGCCGCCCGGCGTGTAGAAGCGCAGGTTGGTGACCCTGCCCGCCTGGGGGGCGACCAGTTCCTGGCGCTTCAGCACGTCGCCGGCGCTGCGCAGCCGCTCCGACAGGTCGGAGACGGTGGCCTGGATGGTCTGAAGCTCGTTCCCGACCTCCGACCGGCGGTTGTTGCCGAGGTTGATGATCTCCAGCTCCGCCGCGGCGATGCCCTGCTCGGCCTTCGACTTGTCGGCCTGGATCTCGCCCAGCCGTCCCTTGGTGTCGGCGACGTTGCGCTGAAGCTCCAGCATGCGCGGTTTGCGCTCGTAGCCCTTGGCGAGCAGCGTTTCGACGATCCGCAACTCGTCCTGGGTATAGCGCAGCCGGTCGTTGGCGGCGACGCGCTGCGAATCGAGCGCCACCAGCTCGTCGCGGAGCTGACCGATTCGTTTGCGCTGGATGGAGATCTGACCCTCGTAGGCGTCGCGCCGCGATTCGAACAGCCGCTGCTCCGCGGCCAGCGCCTCGGCTGCGACGGAGCTGGTCTTGGCGGCGGCCACCAGCTCGTCGGCGTAGACCGGGGCTTTCGCGTCGGTCTGCTCGGCGCGCAGCCGGGCGAGACGGGCCAGCGAGGTCCAGTACTGCCCGTGAAGCTGGGCGACCACCGCGCCGCTCTGCGTGGTGTCGAGCCGCAGCAGGACCTGTCCGGCCGTGACCATGTCGCCGTCCTTGACCAGCAGTTCGCTGAGGATGCCGCCCTCCAGGTGGGACACGGTCTTGCGGTGGCTTTCCACCATGATGGTGCCGGGCGCGATGGCCGCGCTGTCCAGGCTGGCGGTGAAGGCCCAGCCGAAGAAGCCGCCGAAGCCGATGGCGACGGCCAGTGCTCCCGCCAGCGCGGTGCCCCGCAGCGTCGGTTCGTGCGGCGTCACGTCGATGATCGGCGCCCAGGCGGCGGTGAGCGGGGATTGCGGCGTCGGGGCCGAGGTGATCGTCGTGTCGGTCATGCGGATTCTCCCGTCCGGACCAGTCGCGCCACCTTCACGGCGCCCCCGGGCTGGACCATCTTCAGCACGTCGGTGCGTTCGCCGAAATGCTCGACCATGCCGTCCTTGAGGACGAGCAGCTTGTCGGCGACCGACACGATGGAGGGGCGGTGGGCGACCATCACGATGGTGGCGCCGTCGCGTCGCGCGTGGTTGATCGCGGTCAGCAGCGCCTGTTCCCCCTCGTGGTCGAGGTTGGAGTTCGGCTCGTCCAGCACGATCAGGCGCGGCTTGCCGAACAGCGCGCGGGCCAGCGCGATGCGCTGCCGCTGCCCGCCGGACAGGGCGAAGGCATTCTCGCCGACCGGCGTGTCGTAGCCGAAGGGCAGGCGGCCGATCATGTCGTGGACGCCGGCCAGCCGGGCGGCGCGCACGATCTCCGCCGGGTCGGCCTGGGCCATGCGGGAGATGTTCTCGCCGATGGTGCCGTCGAGCAGGGCGACCGACTGCGGCACATAGCCGACATACTGGCCGAAGCTCTCGCGCTCCCACAGGAAGGTGCTGGTGCCGTCCAGATAGATGCCGCCGGCGGTGGGCTCCCAGATGCCGACGAGCAGGCGGGCGAGGGTCGATTTGCCGGCCCCCGACGGGCCGATGATCCCCAGCACCTCCCCCGGCTCCAGCGCGAACGAGACGCCGCGCAGCACCGGGCGTTGCAGGCCCTTCGGCACATGGCTGACGCGGTCCACGGTCAGGCGCCCGTCGGGGCGCGGCAGCGGCATGGTGCTGCGCCGCGCGCCCTCGCCGTTCAGAAGCTCGCGGATGCGCTTGTGGGCGGTCTGGGCGACGACCCACTGCCGCCAGTTCTCCACCAGATGCTCGAAGGGCTGGAGGAGGCGGGCCATGATGATGCCGGTGGCGATCATGCTGCCCGGCGACGCCTCGTTCCGGATGACCAGCGCCGCGCCCGCGGAGATGGTGGCGATCTGCAGGATCAACCGCAAAGAGCGGGAGGCGGACGCCATGCCCCGCGACAGCACCACGCCCCGGTCGATCAGCGAGGCGGAGCCGATTTGCGCCATTTGCCAGCGCCGGGCCAGCGGCGGCAGCATGCCCATGGCTTCGATGGCCTCGGCGTGCCGGACGGTGCTGGCGACGTCGGCGAAGACCTTGGCGGACGCCTCGTTCGCCTCGGCGATGGGGCGGCGGGTCAGCGCGTCGGTCAGCGCGTTCATGGTCAGCAGCAGCAGCGCCGACCCCACCGCGATCCAGCCGTAGATCGGGTGCAGGATGAACAGGATGACCAGGAAGATCGGCGTCCACAGCAGGTCCAGCGGCACCACGACGGCGTTGCTGGTCATGAAGTTGCGCAGGTCGTTCAGGTCGCGCATCGTCTGGCCGGCGTTGCGCGTCCCGCCGCCCAGTGCGTCCACGATCGCCGCCTGGAGCGCCGGCACGTTGAAGCGGTGCGCGATGACCGCCCCGCAGACCAGGAAGGCGCGCGCCCGGATGAAGTCCAGCACGCCGTACAGCACCAGCCCGCCCACGGAGATCACCGCGAGCATGGTCAACGTCTCCAGGCTGCGGCTGCTCATCACGCGGTCGTAGACCTGCATGGTGTAGAGCGGCACCACCAGCATCAGGATGTTGACGAAGAAGGTAAGGGCGCCGGCCAGCAGCAGGCCGCGTCCGATCTTCCGGTAGGCTTGGGTCAGCAGGGTCCGATCCGTACCGCTCATGCCAGTTCCTTTTCTTGCGTCCCGCGCGCTCACGCTGTGGGGCGGGCCATGAAGCCGGTCATGCAAAGGGTTTCATGGTTAACGAAATGTTGAGGCGCGGCCGTGCCGCATGAACTCCTTTTGAGACGAAGTCCGGACAAAGGCCGCCCATTGCGGGAGAGTATGCCGCGCGCCATTTCCGCTTACGTCCGGCGCTGCGCTGCGGCGTGTGACAAGTTTGGGTCCTTACCCCGTCCGACGAGGATCGAAAGGGGTATTTGCAGCGCTGTAAAATGTTGTTTCATAACATTTTTCTCGTCGTGTGACGAGCGTGTCCCGACGGCCGTGTCTCTTTTTCGTCAACTGGCCTTCCGTCTGAGTTGACGGCATGGTGCATCGCGGAACTCTTGCACTTGCCACCGGGGGATATACGATCCTTTGATGCCGGCGGGTGCCTGGACTGACGAATATTTCTCAAATCCAAGGAATATTTACGATGAACACGCCCCAGACCGTACTCGTGACCGGCGGTGCCGGCTATGTCGGCAGTCACTGCGTGGCCGAACTGCTCGACCGCGGCTTCCGGGTCGTCGTGCTCGACAACCTGCGCCAGGGCCACCGCGCCGCCGTGCCGTCCGACGCCGCCTTCGTGGAGGCCGACCTTGCCGACATGGACGCGCTGACCCGTGTCTTCGCCGAATGGCGCTTCGACGCGGTGTTCCATTTCGCCGCCCTGTCGCTGGTCGGTGAATCGATGCGCGACCCGCACCTCTATCTGCACGGCAACACCGTCAACTCGCTGAACCTGATCCGCGCGGCGACCACGGCCGGCGTGCGCAAGATGGTCTTCTCCTCGACCGCCAACCTGTTCGGCACGCCGGAGCGCCTGCCGATCGACGAGGAGACCACCATCGACCCCGGCAGCCCCTACGGTGAATCCAAGTTCTTCATCGAGCGCGCGTTGCACTGGGCGGATCGCTGCCACGGCCTGCGCTCCGCCTGCCTGCGCTACTTCAACGCCGCCGGCGCGCATCCGAACGGGATCATCGGCGAGGACCATGACCCGGAAACCCACCTGATCCCGCTTGTGCTCGATGCGGCCAGCGGCCGGCGCTCGCACATCGAGATCTTCGGCGACGACTACCCGACGCCGGACGGCACCTGCGTGCGCGACTACATCCATGTCTGCGACCTCGCCGACGCGCATCTGCGGGTGCTGCCGGCGCTGGAGACGCGCAGCGTCCGCTACAACCTGGGCAACGGCACGGGCTACAGCGTCCGCCAAGTGATCGAGGCGACGGAGCGGGTCACCGGCCTGACGGTCCCGGTCAAGGTCGGGCCGCGCCGCGCCGGCGATCCGGCGGTGCTGATCGCCTCGTCGGAGCGCATCCGGGGCGAGTTGGGCTGGACCCCGCGCTTTCCCGATCTGGACAGCATCATCGGCAGCGCGTGGGAATGGCGCCGCCGCCATCCGGGCGGCTACCGCGGCCCGGCCGTGGCGCAGGCCGCCGAGTGACGGAGAAGCGAGGGATGAGCACGCAGCGCCGGGCGGGCGCCGAATCCAAGCCGGACGCCATCGATGCGGCGGAATTGGCCGAGTATCACGGGCTCGCCCGGTTGATCGAGCGGATGCACCGCCGGTTCCTCGACGTCGTGCGGGCCGGCCTGCTACGGCAGGGGATCGACGACATCGGGCCGGTCCAGGCGCTGATGGTCATGCTGATCGGCGACGACGAGCCGTCGGTCCGCGACCTGATGGAGCGGGGCTATTACCTGGGGTCCAACGCCTCCTACAGCCTGAAGATCCTGGTGGAGGCCGGCTACATCGACCGCGGCGCCAGCCAGCGCGACCGCCGCACGGCCCGGCTGCGCCTGACCGACAAGGGACGGGCTCTGCGCGACGAGCTGTTCACGCTGGAGCAGGTGCAGGCCACGGCATTGGTCCGCAACGAGGCGGAGGCGGCCGACCTGAAGGCCGCCTACCGCACGCTGCGCCGGCTCGACCGCATTTGGGGCGACATGGTCCGCTACGCCGGCCAGGGCCTTGATTGAGTGGCTCGACTGAACCGCCTTATGCATCTCCCACCCGCAGGCATCCGCACATGAGCGATTCATCCCTGTCCATCCGCGACGTCGAGCGCCTGCTCGAATCCTCGTCGGCGGAGGCCCGCATCGACACGATGCAGAAGCTGGCCGGCGATCTGGAGAAAGGCGGGCTGACCGACGCCGAACGGTCGCTGGCTCTGGAGGTCATGCACTGCTTCGCCGCCGACGCCCAGGTCGCGGTGCGCGAGGCGGTGGCTTGGCAGATCCGCAACAACGCCATGCTGACCGCGGAGTTGGCCGAGCGGCTGGTGAAAGACGTGGCCCGCGTGGCCTTCCCGATCCTGCGCGACGCCGGGAGCCTCAGCGACGAGTTGCTGCTCGACGTGCTGGCCGACCCCGACGCCGGCAAGCACATGGCCGTCGCCAACCGCCACACCGTGTCGGCGCGGGTGGCCGGGGCCGTCGTCGAAACCGGCAACGTCGCGGTGGTGACCGCGCTGCTGCGCAACCCCGGCGCGGAACTGGCGGAGCCGGCGCTCCACCGGGCCTTGGACCGCTTCGGCCGCGTGCGCATGGTCAGCGAGGCCGCGGCGACCCGCCCCGG
The DNA here is from genome assembly GCF_042657465.1 of Azospirillum himalayense. Classification (NCBI taxonomy): domain Bacteria; kingdom Pseudomonadati; phylum Pseudomonadota; class Alphaproteobacteria; order Rhodospirillales; family Azospirillaceae; genus Azospirillum; species Azospirillum himalayense. Next base: position 100,570 of record NZ_JBHSLC010000111.1, read on the forward strand.
CCTGCCGCTGGCCGTGGTGGAGCGGCTGATCGCCTTCGTGTCCGACGCGATGCGCGCCACGCTGGCCCACAGCCATGGCCTGTCCAAGGATCTGCTGGACCGGTTGGCCAACCGCGGGCGCGAGTCGGCGACGCTGCGGCTGCTGCGCCCGGCGCTGCGCGGTGACGAGGATGTGGAGGCGGTGGCCCGTTGGCTGCACGCCAACGGGCGCTTCACCGCGGCGCTGCTCTTCCGCGTGCTGTGCGCGGGCGACGTGGCGCTGTTCGCGGCGGGGCTCGGGGCGAAGGCCGGCATCCCGGCGGACAACGCCCGCAAGCTGGCCTGGGACGACGGAGCGCTGGGGCTGCGGGCGGTGCTGAAGAAGGCATCGGTCGCGCCGGTGCTGGTGCCGCCCTTCCAGGTGGCGATCGCCACCGCCAAGCGCATGGGCTACGAGGGCAGCGACAACCGCCGCGACGATTTCCAGGCGGAAGTCATGGCCGACCTGTTCGCCGCCCTGACCCCGACGAACGAGTGGGTGGTGGATGAGTTGCTGCTGCAACTGTTCGACGGCGCATCGGACGAGGTGATCGACCGCGCGCTGGATCAGGCGGGCTTGCCCTTTGCGCCGGTGCGCGGGACGGGGACGTAACTTGTGGGTGGGGCGACGCTTGCCCCCTCCCTGACCCTCCTCCGCTGGGCGGGGGAGGGGATAAAACTCCCTCCCCTGCGAAGCGGGGGAGGGAAGGGGCCCGCGGCGTCAGCCGTGGGAAGGGTGGGGGCAACACCGCGCCCGCTAAACAACCCCCTCCGGCACCAGCACCTTCCCGCAAATGTCCCGCGCCTTCTCGAAGCGGTCCGGCGCGGCGGAACGGGCGAGCAGCCCCTCCCCGAAGATGAACGAATAGAACAGGTACGCCCGCGCGAAGGCGTCGTCGGGATCCAGCCCCAGGCCGGCGAACAGGTCCGACACGCAGCGCAGGCGTTCGCGGTCGACCTCCGCCACGATCTCGGACGCGCGGGGGTCGCGGCGCGCCCAGTCGCGCATCGCCAGCTCGATGGCGATGCCGCGCGGGTTGCTGCTGCCGCCGTAGAGCGACAGCACATAGCGCAACCCCTCCGCCGGCGTGCGGCCGTCCAGCCGGGTCTGCGCCTTGATCGCCTCGATGCGGCCGGTCTTCCAGCCCTCCAGCATCGCCTCGACCAGCTCCATCCGGTCGCGGAAGTGCCAGTAGAAGCTGCCCTTGGTCACCTTCAGCCGCTTGGCCAGAAGCTCGACCCGCACCTGCTCGACGCCGCCCTCCGCCAGGGCGGAAAAGGCGGCGGACAGCCAGGATTCGCGGTTCAGCGTCTTCGCTTCCATCGGCAACACTCCGGAGACCATACGGCAGCGTATCGATTCGCCGGTGGCCTGTCCACAACCCGCCGGGCGGAACGAGCGCCGAACCTTATACGGATTTGACCGGAGAGGGAAAGCCGTGCGCTCCTCAGCGCGCCTTCGCCGCGGTGAACAGATCCTTGTGGGCGTCGCGCAGCAGGTTCTTCTGCACCTTGCCCATGGCGTTGCGCGGCAGCTCGTCCATGAAGAAGACGCGCTTGGGCACCTTGAAGTTGGCGAGCTGCTCCTTGCAGACGGCGATCACCGCGGCCTCGTCCGGGGTGGTGCTGCCGGGCTTGCGCAGGACGACGGCGGTCACCGCCTCGCCGAAGTCGGGGTGCGGCACGCCGACCACCGCCGATTCGACGACGCCGTCGATGCCGTCGATGACCGTCTCGACCTCCTTGGGGTAGACGTTGAAGCCGCCGGAGATGATGAGGTCCTTGGCACGCCCGACGATGTGGACATAGCCGCGCCCGTCCACCTTGCCGACGTCGCCGGTGATGAAGAAGCCGTCCGGCTTGATCTCCTGCTTCGTCTTCTCGGGCATCCGCCAGTAGCCGGAGAAGACGTTCGGCCCGGCCACCTCGATGATGCCGATGTCGTCGGTGCCGAGGCTTGCGCCGGTCTCCGGGTCGACGACGCGCACGGAGACCTCGGGCAGCGGGAAGCCGACCGTGCCGGGGATGCGGTCGCCGTCCAGCGGGTTGGAGGTCAGCATGCCGGTTTCGGTCATGCCGTAGCGCTCCAGGATGGCGTGGCCGGTGCGGGCGGAGAATTCCTTGTGCGTGTCGGCCAGCAGCGGCGCCGAGCCGGAGACGAACAGCCGCATGTGCGCCGTCGCCTCGCGCGTCAGGCCGGGATGGGCGAGCAGGCGGGTGTAGAAGGTCGGAACGCCCATCATCACCGTGGCGCGCGGCAGCAGCCCCATCACCTGCTCGGCGTCGAACTTCGGCAGGAACAGCATGGAGGAGCCGTTCAGCAGCACGCAGTTGGTCGCCACGAACAGGCCGTGCGTATGGAAGATCGGCAGGGCGTGCAGCAGCACGTCGTCCGGCTGGAAGCCCCAGTATTTGTGCAGCGTCTGCGCGTTGGAGCCGAGGTTGCGGTGGCTCATCATCGCGCCCTTCGACCGCCCGGTGGTGCCGGAGGTGTAGAGGATCGCGGCGAGATCGTCGGCCTCGGCTGGGACGGTCACGAAGTCCGTGCCCTTGCCGGCGGCCTGCTCCGGCAGCGTGCCCTCGCCATGGGTGCCGAGTGTCAGCAGATGGGCGACCTTGGCCTTGTCGGCGACCTCGCGCAGAGCGTCGGCGGATTCGGGACGGGCGACGAAGACGTGCGGTTCCGCGTCGGTCAGGAAATACTCGACCTCCGCCTTCGTGTAGGCCGGGTTCAGCGGCAGGAACACGCCGCCCGCCCGCACGGTGGCGAGATAGAGGATGATGTTCTCGACCGACTTCTCCACCTGGACGGCGACCCGGTCGCCCTTCTTCAGGCCGAGGTCGGCGAGCAGGTTGGCGTAACGGCCGGTCAACGCCTCAAGATCGCCGTAGGTGACGGTGCGGGCGTTGGCGGTGCCGGGCTCGGTTTCGGCGAAGGGGCGGCTGCGGTCGGCCGGAAAGCGGGAGCGGAACAGCTCGAACAGATTGTCACCCGCGTCGGACATGTGCATTCCCTCCCTGCGCCCCTTGATTCCGGTGCCCAGGGGTTTAGCACAGGCGCATGGGGCGGGCCACCATTTTGTATACGGATGGCGTGTCTATTGTATTTCGTTTCCGCCCATGATGGACACGAACTCGGTGAAGATGTCGATCTGGATGGTCACGTGGCGCCGCATGGCGCTGTAGGCGGCCTCCGGCTCGCCGGCCAGGATCGCTTCCACCACGTCGTCGTGCTCCTTGAAGCTGTCCTTGATCCGGGACGGGTGGTTGAGCTGGTAGCGGCGGTAGGGGGCCAGCCGGGCGAACAGGCCGCGCGCAATCTCCTGGAGCGGTTCGTTGTGGCTGCCCGCCTGGACCGCCTCGTGGAAGGAACGGTTGACCGCGTAGTAGGCGTCCAGTTCCCGCGCCTCCATGTGCGCCTTCGAGGTGTCGTGCAGGTGTTTCAGGGCCTGCTTTTCCTCCTCCGACATGCGGCGGGCAGCGTAGCGGGCGCAGATTCCCTCGATTTCCGACATCACCTCGAACATCTGCACCATGCGGTGCAGCTTCAGCGGGGCGACCACCGCGCCCTGGCGCGGCTGCTTCTCCACCAGCCCGGCGTGGACGAGCTGGAGAATCGCCTCGCGGATCGGTGTGCGGGAGATGTTGAAGCGCTGGGCGAGGCTTTCCTCATCCAGCCGCGTTCCGGGGCGCAGGCGGCCCAGGAAGATGTCCTCCTCGATGGCGAGCCGCACCTCGTCGGCGCGGGTGGCGCTTTTGTCGGTGGTCTTGCTGGCGGCAATCCGGTCGCTCATCCCGAGCGTGTCCCCTTCCTCGTCCGCGGCCTTCCGCCGCCCCGGTCTGTGTATACAAGAGATGGACAGCGCGTATCCAGCATGATAGTCCTTCCACCCAACAATGAGAACCGGAGATCCGTCCTGGACTCCGGGCCACTGCGGTTCTGGGGAGGATGCGCATGGATTTTGCGCTTTCGGAGGAGCAGCAGGCGTTCCGCGACACGGCGCGCAACTTCGCGCAGCAGGAAATGGCGCCGAACGCCGCGCACTGGGATGAGAACAGCGTCTTTCCCGTCGACACCCTGCGGCAGGCCGCGGCGCTCGGCTTCGCCGGCATCTATGTGGGGGAAGAGTTCGGCGGTTCCGGGCTCGGGCGGCTGGACGCGGCGCTGATCTTCGAGGAGTTGTCGGCGGCCTGCCCGTCCACGGCGGCCTACATCTCCATCCACAACATGGCCTCCTGGATGATCGACCGCTTCGGCAACGCGGAGCAGCGCGCCCGCTTCCTGCCGAAGCTGACGGCCATGGAGCATTTCGCCAGCTATTGCCTGACCGAGCCGGGGGCGGGGTCCGACGCGGCCTCGCTGCGCACGCGGGCGGAGCGGGACGGCGACCATTACGTGCTGAACGGGTCGAAGGCCTTCATCTCGGGCGGCGGCACGTCGGACGTCTATGTCTGCATGGTCCGCACCGGCGAGCCCGGTCCCAAGGGCATCTCCTGCATCGTCGTGGAGAAGGGCACGCCCGGCCTGTCCTTCGGCAAGCAGGAGCACAAGCTGGGCTGGAAGAGCCAGCCGACCTCGGCGGTCATCTTCGAGAACTGCCGCGTCCCCGTCGCCAACCGCATCGGCGAAGAGGGGGAGGGCTTCCGCATCGCCATGAAGGGGCTGGACGGCGGGCGCCTGAACATCGCCGCCTGCTCGGTCGGCGGGGCGCGCTTCTGCCTGGAGCAGGCCGTCGCCTACACCACGGAGCGCAAGCAGTTCGGCAAGCCGTTGAACGCCTTCCAGGCCCTCCAGTTCAAGCTGGCCGACATGGCGACGGAGTTGGACGCCGCCCGGCTGATGCTGCACCGCGCCGCTTCTAGCCTCGACGCCGGATCGGCGGAGGCGACGGCCCATTGCGCCATGGCCAAGCGCTTCGCCACCGACGCCGGGTTCCAGGTGGTGAACGAGGCGCTGCAGCTTCACGGCGGCTACGGTTACATCAAGGAGTACCCGATCGAGCGGATTTTCCGCGACCTGCGGGTTCACCAGATTCTCGAAGGCACCAACGAAATCATGCGCGTCATCATCGCCCGCCATCTGACCGGCGGCTGATAGCGTCATTATAAAGCGAGGGGGAAACGCTATGGCGACGATCGCCTTTATCGGTCTGGGCAACATGGGTGCGCCGATGATGCGCAACCTGCTGAAGGCCGGCCACACCGTCCTGGCCTTCGACCTGTCGGAAGCCGCCTGCACCGCCGCGCGCGACGCCGGCGCCAGCATCGCCACCGGCCCCGGCGCCGCGGCCGGGGAGGCCGAGGTGGTCGTGACCATGCTGCCCGCCGGCAAGCATGTGCGCGAGGTCTACACGGCACCCGACGGCATCATCGCCAAGGCCAAGCCGGGCAGCCTGTTCATCGACAGCTCCACCGTGGACGTCGACAGCGCCCGCGCCGTCGCCGCGGCGGCGGAGGCGGCGGGTCACGCCATGGTCGACGCGCCGGTGTCGGGCGGCGTCGGCGGGGCCGAGGCGGCGACGCTGACCTTCATGGTCGGCGGCAGCGACACCGCCTTCCGCCGCGCCGAGCCGATCCTGTCGGCGATGGGCAAGGCCATCGTGCACACCGGCGGGCCGGGCAACGGTCAGGCCGCGAAGATCTGCAACAACATGATCCTCGGCATCTCGATGCTCGGCGTGTCGGAAGCCTTCGCGCTCGCCGAGAAGCTGGGGCTGGAGTCGCAGAAGCTGTTCGACGTGGCGTCCAAGTCGTCGGGCCAGTGCTGGTCGCTGACCAGCTATTGCCCGGTGCCGGGTCCGGTCCCGACCTCGCCGGCCAACCGCGACTACCAGCCGGGCTTCGCCGCGGCGCTGATGCTGAAGGACCTGAAGCTGGCGGTCGAGGCCGGGCAGAGCACCGGTAGCCCGCTGCCATTGGGCGGCGAGGCGGCGCAGATGTACGCGCTGTTCTGCAACGCCGGTTTCGGCGGCAAGGACTTCTCCGGCATCGTCAATCTGCTGCGCGGGAAGCCGTAAGGGCGGTCATGGAGCCCCCACCCTAACCCTCCCCCGCTTCGCAGGGGAGGGGACACTATCCTCCCTCCCCTGCGAAAAGCGGGGGAGGGCCGGGGAGGGGGCCGCGCTCAATCCGCCTGCTGCATGACGATGGCGTCGGACGCCCGGCCGCGGAAGTGGATGTTGCCGTCGCCATCCAGGAACGCCCAGTCGCCGGTGAGGTAGTAGCGGCGGCCGTGGCGGAAGCGGGCGGCGGTGCGTCCCGGATCGTTGGCGTAGGCGTCGAACCAGAAGAGCGGCGACGACTCCACGTCGATGGCGATCTCGCCCGCGCCGCCGACCGGCGCCTCGCGGCCCTGCGGGTCGAGGATGACCACGCGGAAGCCGGGCAGCGGCCGCCCCAGCGAGGAATCGGCGGTGCGGTCGGCGTGGCCGGGGTCGTAGCGGTTCATCATGAAGATGCCGGTCTCGCGCTGCCCGTACTGGTCGAGCAGCGGGACGCTGACCACCCGGTTCGCCCAACCGATCAGCTCCGGCGGCAGCGGCTCGCCGACCACCGACAGGATGCGCAGCGCCAGCTTGTGCGGTCCGCCCTCCGGGTCGGCGCTGTGCCAGGCGCGGATCTGGGACGGCGCACAGGTCAGGTTGGTGACGCCGAACTTCGTCAGCATCCGGTAACCCTGCCGCACGTCGTAGGGGCCGTCGCAGAAGATCGTCGTGCGCCCCAGCAGCAGCGGCCCGACCAGCCCGTAATAGGCGCCGTAGGCCCAGCCGGGGTCGGCCATGTTCCAATAGATGTCGTCGTCGCGCAGGTCGAGGCCGATGCGCATGTACTGCTCGATCCCCGCCAGCGCCATCACGGGCAGCGACACGCCGAGCGGCTTCGGCTCCGCCTCCGAGGTGTACATCAGCGCGAAGGCGTCGCGGTCGGCGTAGCGGGCGATGTCGGGCAAGGGGGCTGATTCGTGAAGGGCCGACCAGAAGGGCACCGCGTCGGCGCCGGGACCGAAGGCCTCGTCGCCTTCCACCATCACCACGGGGCGGCTGTTGTCGCGCGGAATCTTTCGGCGCAGGAAGCCGGTGGTGACGATCGCCCGCGCCTCGCTGTCGGCCAGACGGTAGGCGACCGCGGCGGCGGAGTAGGTGGTGAAGAGCGGCATGTAGACCCCGCCGAGCCGCCAGATCGCCAGCGCGGCGATCAGCAGCTCCGCCCCCTTGGGCAGCAGCACCGCCACCCGGTCACCGCGCCCAACGCCGAGGCCGCGCAGCACCGCGGCGAAGCGCGCCGAATCGCGGGACAGCCGGGCGAAGCTCAGCTCCGTCGTCTGGCCGGCGACGCTCTCGTGCAGCAGGGCGGCGCGGGCGCCGTCGGCGCGGGCGTGGCGGTCGCACAGCAGGTCGGCGAGCGGAATCGCCTCGCCCTGGTAGTCGGGGCGCAGGAAGGCGGTGGGCTGAACAGTGGCCGGGCCGGGCGCCGCGACGTCGCTTTCGCCTTCTCCTTCGGGGCGGTGGCGGGCGGCGGCGATGCGGCCCAGCGAATCCAGTTCCGGCCCCAGATGATAGCGGCGGCTGCGCGGGTCCTGGTCGATGAAGCGTTCCCGCGCCAGCGCGGTCAGCAGCCGGTGCGCGGTCGCCTTGGACAGGGCGGTGTCGCTCATCAGGTCGGCCAGCCGTGCGCCCTCGGCCCCATGGGAGGCGACAGCGCGCAGCAGGGCCAGCGCGCGCTCCAGGCTTTGCGTGCCGCCGGACGCTCCGGCGGGGGTGGTTTCGGTGTCGGAATCGGGCCGGGTCATGGTGGGGTCCATATTATGGACCTTCCGGCCGGATGTCGCTCCAAAAAACATGCATACACGGAATGTCCGTGTTGAAAACGGTGCGCATCACAGGCTATAGTTCGGACGTTGCACAAAGGACGGTCCACAATATGGACCAGTTCGCCACTCAAACAGTCCGGCGAACGATAAAAAAGGCAGTTCCACAGCAACGGAGGAGGAAATGTCAGGCGCGCCCGTCGCATCGCCACGCGGTTACGCCCACCCGGCCGACGCCACCCGCGCGGCCTCCCCATCGGACACCATCTTCGAAGCCCGGGGCGTGTCCTTGCGCTTTGGCGGCGTGCAGGCGCTGACCGACGTCGGTTTCAGCATCCGCAAGGGGGAGCTGTTCTCCATCATCGGCCCGAACGGTGCGGGCAAGACCTCCATGGTCAACTGCATCTCCGGCCGCTACCGGCCCACCGACGGAAAGGTCTATTTCAAGGGCCAGGACATCACGGGCATGACGCCCAACCACCGCGCCTCGCTCGGCATCGGGCGCACCTTCCAGAATCTGGCGCTGTTCGGCCACATGACGGTGCTCGACAACATCATGGTCGGGCGCCACCACCTGCTGAAGAACAACTTCTTCACCGGGTCGCTCTACTGGCTGACCGGCGCCCGCAAGGAGGAGCTGGCCCACCGCCGCGAGGTCGAGGAGATCATCGACTTCCTGGAAATCCAGCATGTCCGCAAGGCCACCGCCGGCACGCTCTCCTACGGCCTGCGCAAGCGGGTGGAGCTGGCCCGCGCCATCGCGCTGAAGCCCGACCTGATCCTCCTGGACGAGCCCATGGCGGGCATGAACCTGGAGGAGAAGGAGGACATGGCCCGCTACATCGTCGATCTGAACGAGGAGTTCGGCATGACGGTGGTGATGATCGAGCACGACATGGGCGTCGTGATGGACATCTCCCACCGCGTGATCGTCCTGGAGTTCGGGAAGAAGATCGCCGAGGGCACGCCGGAGGAGGTTTTGGCCGACCCGCGCGTCAAGCGCGCCTATCTCGGCGAGGACGACGAGGAGGACGAGGCCGTGGCCCCGCCGCCCAAGCAGGAGGTCGCGTGATGTCTCTTCCTGATATCAAGACCCACGACACGCTGCCGAAGCTGCTGACCCTGCACGCCCGCGAGCATGGCGGCGACGTCGCCATGCGCGAGAAGGACTTCGGCATCTGGCGCGAGTTCACCTGGGCGGACATGCATGCCCGCGTGCGCGCCTTCACGCTCGGCCTCATCAAGCTCGGCGTGGAGCGCGGCCATGTGGTGGCCCTGCTTGGCGACAACCGGCCCGACTGGGTGATGGGCGAGATCGCCGCCCACGCCATGGGCGCCATGAGCCTGGGCATCTACCGTGACGCCATGGACGAGGAGGTCGCCTACCTCATCACCTACGCCGACGTTCACGTCATCTTCGCGGAGGATGAGGAGCAGGTCGACAAGCTGCTGAACCTCGGCGAGCGCCTGCCGACGCTGAAGCACATCATCTATTCCGACCCCCGCGGCATGCGCAAGTACAGCGACCCCCGCCTGATGGAGGCGGCGGAGCTGGTGAAGCTGGGCAACGCGCTGCACGCCGAGAAGCCGAACCTCTACGAGGATCTGGTCGGCGCGACGCGCGGCGACGACGTGGCGGTGCTCTGCACCACCTCGGGCACCACCTCGAACCCGAAGCTGGCGATGCTGCCGGCCGGGCGGCTGATCCGCCACGTCGCCAGCTACCTGTCGGTGGATCCCAAGGGGCCGACCGACGAGTATGTGTCGGTGCTGCCGCTGTCCTGGATCATGGAGCAGATCTACGCCGTCGGCATGGGCATGGTGTCGCGGATGCGCGTGAACTTCGTCGAGGAAGCCGAGACGATGATGAACGACTTCCGCGAGATCGGGCCGAGCTTCGTGTTGTTTGCCCCCCGCCTGTGGGAGCAGATCGCCGCCGACGTGCGCGCCCGCATGATGGACGCCTCGCCCTTCAAGCAGAAGATGTACGACTACGGCATGAAGCTGGGGCTGGAGGCGCTCGCCAACGGAACCCGCTCCGCCGTTGCCGACCGCATTCTCTTCGCAGCGCTGCGAGACCGCCTGGGCTTCACCAACCTGAAGTCGGCGGCGACCGGCGGTGCCGCGCTCGGCCCCGACACCTTCAAGTTCTTCCAGGCGCTGGGCGTGCCGCTGCGCCAGATCTACGGCCAGACGGAGACGATGGGCGCCTACACGGTGCACCGCTCCAACGACGTGGACTTCGACACGGTGGGCGTGCCCTTCGACGACGGCGTCAAGGTCAAGGTGATCGAGCCCGACCAGAACGGCATCGGCGAGATCGTCGTCAGCCATCCCAACATGTTCGCCGGCTACTACCGCAACGAGGCTTCGACCACGGCGGACCTGCGCGACGGCTGGATGCACACGGGCGACGCCGGCTTCTTCGACAAGAAGGGCCATCTGGTCATCATCGACCGCATCAAGGACATCGCCACCACCAGCAACAACGACCGCTTCAGCCCGCAGTACATCGAGAACAAGCTGAAATTCAGCCCCTACGTGGCCGAGGCGGTGATCCTGGGCAACAAGCGGCCCTACCTGTCGGCGATCATCTGCATCCGCTTCCCCATCGTGTCGAAGTGGGCGGAGAAGAACCGCATCGCCTTCACCACCTATTCCGACCTCGCGTCGAAGCCGGAAGTCTACGAGCTGCTGCGCCAGGAGGTGGAGCGGGTGAACGCGACGCTGCCGGAGTTCCAGCGAATCACCAAGTTCTTGCTGCTCTACAAGGAGCTGGACGCCGACGACGGCGAGCTGACGCGCACCCGCAAGGTGCGGCGCGGCGTGATCGCCGAGAAGTACGGCGAGATCATCGACTCCATCTACGCGGGCCAGCCGGCCATCGACGTGGACACCACCATCACCTTCCAGGACGGCACCAAGCAGCGCATCCGCACCGTGCTGAAGGTGGTCGACCTGCTGCCCACGCCGGCCAAGAAGCCGGCGCAGGCCGCGGCATGAGGGGGGTGAGGATGACGCGCCTGTATTCCCCTCTCCCGCCCCGGGAGAGGGAAGGGGCCCACGCCCCCGGCGTGGGAAGGGTGAGGGTGCCGGCAACGGGCCGGCTCTCGATCCTCGAATGCACCCTCACCCGGCGCTTCGCGCCACCCTCTCCCGGGACGGGAGAGGGGATTGAGAACGAGGCCACGCCATGACCTTGCTCTTCCAGCTTCTCGTCAACGGACTGATCGTCGGCGCGCTGTACGGCGTCGTGGCGATGTCCTTCGTGCTGATCTACAAGGCCAGCCGCATCGTGAACTTCGCCCAGGGCGAGTTCCTGCTGATCGGCGCCTGGACCTGCTGGTGGCTGCTGACCTCCTGGCAGTTGCCCTTCTGGATCGGGTTCCCGATCACGCTGGCCTTCATGCTGGTCTTCGGAATCGTGCTTCAGGTCGTCGTGCTGCGGCCGATGATCGGAGAGCCGATCATCTCCGTCATCATGGTCACCATCGGCCTGTCGATCTTCTTCCAGGCGATGATGAAGTGGATGTTCGGCGTCTTCGCCAAACCCTTCCCGACCATCTTCGCCAGCCCGACCGTGAACATCCTCGGGCTCGACGTGCAGACCGTCTACGTGATGAGCCTGGTCATCTCGCTGCTGATCATGGCGGGCTTCGGCTGGTTCTTCAAATACTCGCGCATGGGTCTGGCGATGCGGGCGACCGCCTTCGACCAGCAGGTCGCGCAGTCGCTCGGCATCTCCGTCCGCCACATGTTCGCGATGAGCTGGGCCATCTCCGCCATGGTGTCGGCGGTGGCCGGCGTCACGGTCGGCGTGGTCAACGGCGTGTCCTCCGCGCTCTCCTTCTTCGGCATCAAGGTCTTCCCGGCGGTCATCCTCGGCGGGCTGGACAGCGTGGCCGGAGCGGTGCTGGGCGGCCTGATCGTCGGCGTGCTGGAGAATCTCGCGCACTACCTGGACAGCCAGTGGCTGAACTGGGGCAACATGTACGAGATCGCCCCCTTCTACGTCCTGATCGTCATCCTGATGATCAAGCCCTACGGCCTCTTCGGCACCAAGGACATCGAGCGCGTGTAAGGAGCGGCCGCAATCATGGCGAACATCAGTCTCATCCCCTGCGGCGACTTCAAGACCCGGTACGCCGCCGATACGACCATCTTCCCGACCAGGACCAGCCGCAACTTCGCCATCCTGGGCGTGGCGCTGCTGCTGCTCTGCCCGGCTTTCATGGACCGCTACTGGCTGAACCTGTGCATCCAGATCGGCTATCTCGGCATCGCGGCGCTGGGGCTGAACATCCTGGTCGGCTTCACCGGCCAGATCTCCATCGGGCACGCCGCCTTCTTCGGCTTCGGCGCCTTCTCGTCGGCGTGGCTGTCGAACAGCTTCGGCATCCCGGTGGCGCTCGCCATCCCGCTGGCCGGCGTGATGACCACCGCGGTCGGCATGCTGTTCGGCATCCCGGCGGCGCGGCTGAAGGGCCTGTACCTCGCCATCGCCACGCTGGCGGCGCAGTACATCCTCCAGGACTTCTTCTCGCGGGCGGACTGGTTCACGGGGGGAACCGCCGGCACGATCGCGGAGCCGTTCAGCCTGTTCGGCTACGCCTTCGACACCGACGAGAGCTTCTTCTACGTCGTGCTGGTCTATGTGGTCGTCATGTACATCCTGGCGACCAACCTGATGCGGTCGCGCGACGGGCGGGCGCTGGTGGCGGTGCGTGACCATTATCTCTCCGCGGAGATCATGGGCATCAACCTGACCAAGTACCGCACGATGTCCTTCGGCATCTCGTCCTTCTACGCGGGCATCGGCGGCGCGCTCTACGCCCACTATCTCCAGTTCGTGTCGGTGGAGGGCTTCACGATCCTCTTCTCGATCCAGTTCCTCGGCATGATCATCATCGGGGGGCTGGGCTCGATCATGGGGTCGCTGATGGGCACCGCCTTCATGGTGCTGCTGCCGGAGGTGATGCAGGCCATCACCACGGCGCTGTCCGGCACCGCCATCGACGCCGCGCTGAACCTGAGGGAGGCCATCGCCTTCCTGCGCGAAATGGCCATCGGTCTGGTCATCATCCTGTTCCTGGTCTTCGAACCGGACGGGCTGGCCCACCGCTGGAAGCAGATCAAGGCCTACTGGAAGCTCTATCCCTTCTCGCACTGACACGCTTTCCGCAACACGGCTTCTGAAAAACATAACGACTGGGAGAAAACGCACCATGACCATGAAAACCGTCCTGCTGGCGTCCGCCGCCGTCGTCCTGCTCGGCACCGGGGCCGCCAACGCCCAGAAGATCCCGGTCGGACACCTCGCCGACCAGTCCGGCGCCACGTCGGACGTGGGCGTGCCCTTCGGCCAGGGCGTCGCCGACGCGCTCGCCTACATCAACAAGAACGGCGGCGTCGGCGGCACGACGATGGACGTCGAGACGGTGGACTACGGCTATCAGGCGCCGCGCGCCATCAGCCAGTACAAGAAGTGGTCGTCGGGCAGCGGCAAGGTCGCGGCCATCCAGGGCTGGGGCACCGCCGACACCGAGGCGCTGACCGGTTTCGTCGGCAAGGACGAGATCCCCTATTATTCCGGCTCCTACTCGGGCCACCTGACCGACCCGACCGGCAAGGGCCCGCACGGGTCGAAGCCGGCGCCCTACAATTTCTTCTACGGTCCGTCCTACTCCGACGGCCTGCGCGCCATGCTGATGTGGGCGGCGGACGACTGGAAGAAGAAGGGCGGCTCGGGCAAGCCCAAGTACGTCCACATGGGCGCCAACCACCCCTACCCGAACGCCCCGAAGGAAGCCGGTGAGCAGCTCGCCAAGGAGCTGGGCTTCGACGTGCTGCCGGCGGTCCAGTTCGCCCTGACGCCGGGCGATTACACCGCCCAGTGCCTGACGCTGAAGCAGGCCGGCGCCAACTACGCCTATCTCGGCAACACGGCGGGCTCGAACATCTCCGTGCTGAAGGCCTGCCAGACGGTCGGCGCCCAGGTGCAGTTCATGGGCAACGTCTGGGGCATGGACGAGAACGCCGCCAAGGCCGCCGGCTCGGCCGCCAACGGCGTGATCTTCCCGGTGCGGACCGCGGCGATCTGGGGCGGCGACGCGCCGGGCATGAAGATCGTCAAGGAGATCTCCAAGGTCTCCGACGCCGCCGGAACCGCCTACCGTCCGGTGCACTACGTCTCCGGCATTTGCTCCGCCTTCTACATGAAGGAAGCGATGGACTGGGCGAAGCAGAACGGCGGCGTGACCGGCCCGAACATCCGCAAGGGCATGTACCAGAAGAAGGATTGGGTGCCGGCGGGCCTGGAGGGCGTCTGCGTGCCGTCGACCTGGACCGAGACCGATCACCGCGGCATGGACAAGGTCAACCTGTACCGGGCCAACGTGACCGGCGACACCGGCGGCTCGGTGGACGAGCTGGTGAAGGCCGGCACGATCAAGCTGGAGAAGATCGCCACCGTCGACGTCCCGCGCAAGCCGGAGTGGCTGGGCTGGTAAGCCGGACCGCCCCCGCCGTCGCCGTGAAAGGGCGACGGCGGGGGCACCCGTCCCGTCTCACTGCATCAGGTGCCGCATCATGAACGCCGCCACCGCGACCGCCGCGGTCACTCCCGCCAGCGCTCCGGCGCCGGTTCCCGGCACGGCCAAGGCGCCGCTGCTGTCCGTCAACAACATCGAGGTCGTCTACAACGACGTCATCCTGGTGCTCCGCGGCCTCAGCCTGGAGGTGCCGGAGGGGGAGATCGTCGCCCTGCTGGGCGCCAACGGCGCGGGCAAATCGACGACGCTCAAGGCCATCTCCGGGCTGCTGAAGACCGAGGACGGCGAGGTCACGCGCGGCGACATCTCCTTCGCGGGCGAACGCATCAACGGCATCGACCCCGACAAGATCGTCCGGCGCGGCATCTTCCAGGTGATGGAGGGCCGCCGCATCATCGGCGACATGACCTGCCAGGAGAATTTGCGCCTCGGCGCCTTCACCCGCCGCGACGGCGGCGTGAAGGACGACATCGAGATGGTCTATCACTACTTTCCCCGCCTGAAGGAGCGCACCGGCCTCGCCGGCTACCTGTCGGGCGGCGAGCAGCAGATGCTGGCCATCGGGCGCGCGATGATGGCGCGGCCGAAGCTGATCCTGATGGATGAGCCGTCCATGGGCCTGTCGCCGCTGATGGTGAAGGAGGTCTTCAGCATCATCCGGCAGATCAACAAGGACCTCGGCGTCACCATCCTGCTGGTCGAGCAGAACGCCCGCATGGCGCTCCAGGCCGCGACCCGCGGCTACATCATGGAGAACGGCAAGGTCGTTCTGGACGGCACCGCCGAAGAGCTGCGCAACAACGAGGACGTGAAGGAATTCTACCTCGGCGGCGGCAACGAAGAGCGCAAGAGCTTCAAGAATCTGAAGAGCTTCAAGCGCCGGAAGCGCTGGATTTGAACCTGTCCCTCTCCCGTCCCGGGAGAGGGAAGGGGCCCACGAAGTGGGAAGGGTGAGGGTCTTGCAGGAAGAAAGGCGCCGACCGTTGGCGGCACCCTCACCCGGCCCTTCGGGCCACCCTCTCCCGGGGCGGGAGAGGAGAGAAGAAGAAAAACAGCCGGGAGGCATCGGTGTCCGACACTTACGATCAACTCGAAACCCGCTCCCCCGACCGGCGCGAGGCGGAGCTGTTCGCGGCGCTGCCGGCGCAGATCGCCCACGCCAAGGCGAACGCGCCCTATTTCACCCGCCTGCTCGCCGATGTGGACCCCGCCGCCATCGGTGACCGCGCGGCGCTCGCCGCGTTGCCGGTCACCCGCAAGTCGGACCTGATCGCGCTGCAGAAGGAGGCGCCGCCCTTCGGCGGGATGACCACGGTCGCCGTCGGGCGGCTGGCCCGTGTCTTCGCCTCGCCCGGCCCGATCCACGATCCGGAGGCGCACGGCACGGACCCCTGGCGCACCGCGCGGGCGCTCTACGCCTCGGGCATCCGCGGCGGCGACCTCGTGCAGAACTGCTTCGCCTACCACCTGACCCCCGCCGGCTCGATGTTCGAGACCGGCGCGCACGCGCTGGGCTGCGCGGTCATTCCCGCTGGCGTCGGCAACACGGAGATGCAGGCCCAGGTGGCCGCCCACCTGAAGCCGCGGGCCTACATCGGCACGCCCGACTTCCTGAAGATCATCCTGGAAAAGGGCGACGAACTGGGTCTGGACCTGTCCTCCATCGCGGTCGGCCACGTCACGGGCGGCCCCTTCCTGCCCGACGCCCGCGCCTTCTACGAGGGACGCGGCATCGCCGCCTACCAGAGCTACGGCACCGCCGACCTCGGCCTCGTCGCCTACGAGACGACGGCCCGCGCCGGGCTGGTGGTGGAGGAGGGCGTGATCGTGGAGATCGTCCGCCCCGGCACCGGCGATCCCGTTCCGGAGGGCGAGGTGGGGGAGGTCGTCGTCACCACCTTCAACCAAGCCTATCCGCTGGTCCGCTTCGCCACCGGCGACCTGTCCGCCGTGCTGCCCGGCGAAAGCCCCTGCGGGCGCACCAACATGCGCCTGAAGGGCTGGATGGGCCGCGCCGACCAGACCACCAAGGTCAAGGGCATGTTCGTCCACCCGCAGCAGATCGCCGAGGTGCTGCGCCGCCACCCGCAGATCGGCAAGGCCCGCCTCGTCGTCGGGCGGGAGGACGCCAACGACACCATGACCCTGCGCTGCGAGTCGCCCGAGTCCGGCGAGGCTTTGGCGGCGTCGGTGCGTGAAACTCTGGCCGCCGTCACCAAATTGAAGGGTGTCGTGGAGTTCGCGGCCCCCGGCAGCCTGCCCAACGACGGCAAGGTCATCGAAGACGCCCGCGCCTGAACGCCGACGATACCCGAAAACAACGATAACCGACCCGATACACACGAGGACCTTTTCGACATGAGCGTCAGCACCGACCTCCAGCTCGACCCCTTCGCGCTCGCCAGGGAGCTGTCGGGCAAGCATTTCTTCGGCGGCGCCTTCCGCCCCGCCTCCTCCGGCAAGGGCTTCCCCGTGGTGAACCCGGCGACCGGCGAGACGGTGGCCGAGGCCGCCTTTGGCGAGGCGGCGGACGTCGACGCCGCGGTGGCCGCCGCGGTGGCCGCGCAGAAGGAATGGGCCAAGCGCCCGGTGCGGGAACGCGGCAAGCTGGTCGCCGAATGCGGGCGCGTGCTCGACGCCCACAAGGAGGAGATCGCCAAGCTGATCGCGCTGGAGACCGGCAAGGCGCTGCGCACCGAATCGCGCGTCGAGGCGGGCGTTCTCTCCGACGCCTTTGTCTTCTTCGGCGGTCTGGCGCCGGAGCTGAAGGGCGAGACGATTCCCTTCAACCCGTCCATGCTGACCATGACGGTGCGCGAGCCGGTGGGCGTGGTCGGCGCGATCATCCCGTGGAACGTGCCGCTGCTGCTGATGGCGCTGAAGATCGCCCCGGCGATGGTGGCGGGCAATGCCGTCGTGGTGAAGTCGGCGGAGGAGGCGCCGCTCGCCGTGCTGCGCGTCGTCCAACTCATCAACACGGTGATCCCGGCGGGGGTGGTGAATATCCTCTCAGGCTACGGCCCGGAATGCGGCGCCCCGCTGGTGGCCCACAAGGACGTGAAGAAGGTGACCTTCACCGGCTCGGTCGAGACCGGCAAGATCGTCTACAAGACCGCCGCCGAGAAGCTGATCCCGGTGACGCTGGAGCTGGGCGGCAAGAGCCCGATGATCGTCTGCGGCGACGCCGATTTGGATCAGGCCATCGCGGGCGCCATCGCCGGCATGCGCTTCACCCGCCAGGGCCAGAGTTGCACCGCCTCCTCGCGCATCTTCGTCCATGACAGCATCCACGACGCCTTCGTGGAAAAGCTGAAGGAGAAGGTGAACGCCATGAAGATGGGCGACCCGCTCGACGAGTCGACCGATATCGGCACCATCGTCTCGCCGCAGCAGTTGGATCGGGTGCAGAGCTACATCGCCATCGGCAAGGAGGGCGGGGCGACGCCGCATGTCTGCTCGGCCATGCCGTCCGATCCGAAGCTGACCAAGGGCCTGTACGTTCAGCCGCACATCTTCACCGGCGTGAAGAACAGCGACCGCATCGCGCAGGAGGAAATCTTCGGCCCGGTCTGCTGCGTCATCCGCTGGACCGATTACGAAGAGGTCATCGCCCAAGCCAACGACACCGAATACGGCCTTGCCGCCACCATCTGGACGCGCGATTTGAAGGTGGCAATGGACGCGGTGCACCGGCTGGAGGCCGGGTTCGTTCAGGTGAACCAGAATCTGGTCGTGCAGCCGAACCTGTCCTACGGTGGCGTGAAGTCGTCGGGGCTGGGCAAGGAAGCCTCGCTGGAAGCGATGCTGGAGCACTTCACCCACAAGAAGACGATCATCATCAACATGAAGTGATGACTTTCCGTCCCCTCTCCCCTCCGGGGAGAGGGTTAGGGTGAGGGGGTTGCGCTTTTGCCGGACGTGCCGCCAAGCACATCCCCCTCACCGGCCCTTCGGGCCACCCTCTCCCCGGAGGGGAGAGGGCTAGAAGGCCTTGCCACGCCCATTTCCATACGCTACCGTACGGCTCCATACGTCGCCGTATGGCGGGAATGAAGAACAGACCTCCGGGGGGAGCGCCAACACCATGCTGTCGAACCAGTATCCGACCCTGAACTTCGACCTCGGCGAATCTGCGGACATGCTGCGCGACACCGTGCGCAGCTTCGCCGCCGACGAGATCGCGCCCCGCGCCGCCGAGATCGACCGGACCAACGAGTTCCCGAACGAGCTGTGGCGGAAGTTCGGCGACCTCGGCGTGCTCGGCATCACGGCGGAGGAGGAATACGGCGGCGCCGGCATGGGCTATCTGGAGCATGTCGTGGCGATGGAGGAAATCTCCCGCGCCTCGGCCTCGGTCGGCCTCAGCTACGGCGCGCACTCCAACCTCTGCGTCAACCAGATCCGCAAGAACGGCACCGCGGAGCAGAAGACCCGCTATCTGCCCAAGCTGATCTCCGGCGAGCACATCGGTGCCCTGGCCATGTCAGAGCCGAACGCCGGGTCCGACGTGGTGTCGATGAAGCTGCGCGCCGAGAAGAAGGGCGACCGCTACGTGCTGAACGGCACGAAGATGTGGATCACCAACGGGCCGGACGCCGACACGCTGGTGGTCTACGCCAAGACCGACGTCAACGCCGGCCCGCGCGGCATCACCGCCTTCCTCATCGAGAAGTCCTTCAAGGGCTTCTCCGTCGCGCAGAAGCTCGACAAGCTGGGCATGCGCGGCTCCAACACCGGCGAGCTGGTGTTCGAGGACTGCGAGGTGCCGGAGGAGAACATCCTGGGTGGCGTCGGGCGCGGCGTGAACGTGCTGATGTCGGGGCTGGACTATGAGCGCGCGGTGCTGGCCGGCGGGCCGCTCGGCATCATGCAGGCCTGCATGGATGTGGTGGTTCCCTACCTGCACGACCGCAAGCAGTTCGGCCAGCCGATCGGCGAATTCCAGCTCATGCAGGGCAAGCTGGCCGACATGTACACGATCATGAACGCCGCCAAGGCCTACGTGTACGCCGTCGCCAAGGCCTGCGACCGCGGCGAGACGGCCCGCAAGGACGCCGCCGGGGCGATCCTCTTCGCCGCCGAAAAGGCGACCTGGATGGCGCTGGAGGCCATTCAGACTCTGGGCGGCAATGGCTACATCAACGAATACCCGACGGGCCGCCTGCTGCGCGACGCCAAGCTCTACGAGATCGGCGCCGGCACCAGCGAGATCCGCCGCATGCTGATCGGGCGCGAGCTGTTCAAGGAAACGGCCTGAGGCCGGAAGGGAAGGAAAGAGCGTCATGACCGATACCGTTGTGATCGCGGGCGCCGCCCGTACCCCGATGGGTGGATTCCAGGGCGACTTGCAGGGACTGACCGCACCGCAGCTCGGCTCCGCCGCCATCAAGGCCGCGCTGGAGCGCGCCGGGGTGAAGCCGGACGCCGTGGACGAGGTCTTCATGGGCAACGTCCTGCCCGCCGGGTTGGGGCAGGCGCCGGCGCGTCAGGCGTCGCTCGGCGCCGGCATCCCGGAAGCCGCGGGCTGCACGACCATCTCCAAGGTCTGCGGGTCGGGCATGAAGGCGGTGATGCTCGCCACCGACCTCATCAAGGCCGGCTCGGCGGAGATCATGGTCGCCGGCGGCATGGAAAGCATGTCCAACGCCCCTTACCTGCTGGACCGCGCGCGCGGTGGCTACCGCATGGGCCATGGCCGCGTGCTCGACCACATGTTTCTCGACGGGCTGGAGGACGCCTACGACCGCGGGCGGCTGATGGGCACCTTCGCGGAGGAATGCGCCACCCACTACCAGTTCACCCGCGAGGCGCAGGACAACTACGCCATTGAGAGCCTGAACCGCGCCCGCCGCGCGACCGAGGACGGCAGCTTCGTCAAGGAGATCACCGCGGTCACGGTGAGGGGCCGCAAGGGCGACACGGTGGTGGAGAAGGACGAGCAGCCGCTGAAGGCCGACCCGGCCAAGATCCCCACGCTGAAGCCCGCCTTCGCCAAGGACGGCACGGTAACGGCGGCCAACGCCTCCTCGATTTCGGACGGTGCGGCGGCGCTGGTGCTGACCACGCGGTCGAACGCCGAAAAGCTCGGCCTGCCGATCCTGGCGGAGATCAAGGCCCACGCCAACCACGCCCAGGCCCCGGCCTGGTTCACCACCGCCCCGGTCGGTGCGATCAACAAGGTGCTGGAGCGCGCCGGCTGGTCGGCCAAGGACGTGGACCTCTACGAGCTGAACGAGGCCTTCGCCGTGGTCGCCATGGCGGCGATGCGCGAACTCGACATCCCTCACGACAAGATCAACGTGCATGGCGGCGCCTGCGCGCTCGGCCATCCGATCGGCGCGTCGGGGGCGCGTATTCTCGTCACGCTGCTGGCGGCCCTGGAGAAGAACGGGCTGAAGCGCGGCGTCGCCTCGCTGTGCATCGGCGGCGGCGAGGCCACGGCGGTGGCGGTGGAGTTGGTGTAAGAGCAGGGGCATCATAATCCCCTCTCCCCTCTGGGGAGAGGGTTAGGGTGAGGGGGTTGCGCATGTCGGAGCGTTCGGCAAAAGCGCAACCCCCTCACCCCGGCCCTCTCCCCAGAGGGGAGAGGGAGAACGGGAGGGACAGCAATGCGGCTGACGGAAGAGCAGCGGATGGTGCGCGACATGGCGCGGGACTTCGCGGCGGAGCGGCTGGCGCCCACCGCCGCCGAGCGCGACCGCACCGGCGCCTTCCCCAAGGAGGAGTTGGCCGAGATGGGCCGGCTCGGCCTGATGGGCATGCTGGTGCCGGAGGAGTTCGACGGCGCCGGCACCGACCACATCGCCTACGCGCTCGCCATCGAGGAGATCGCGGCGGGCGACGGCGCCATTTCCACCATCATGAGCGTGCACAACTCCGTCGGCTGCATGCCGATCCTGAAGTTCGGCAGCGCCGAGCAGAAGGAGCGCTTCCTGAAGCCGATGGCCCGCGGCGAGCAGCTCGGCTGCTTCTGCCTGACCGAGCCGCAGGCAGGGTCCGACGCCGCCGCCATCAAGACCCGCGCGCGCCGCGACGGCAACCACTGGGTCCTCAGCGGCACCAAGCAATTCATCACCTCAGGGAAAAACGCCGACGTCGCCATCGTCTTCGCGGTCAGCGACCCCGAGGCGGGAAAAAAGGGCATCACCGCCTTCATCGTGCCGACCGACACCCCCGGCTTCCAGGTCGCGCGGGTCGAGGAGAAGCTCGGCCAGAGCTGTTCCGACACCTGCCAGATCGTGCTGGAGGATTGCCGCATCCCCGCCGACCTGATGCTGGGCGCCGAGGGCGGCGGCTACCGGGTGGCGCTCGCCAACCTGGAGGGCGGGCGCATCGGCATCGCCTCGCAGTCGGTGGGCATGGCGCGTTCCGCGCTCGACCACGCCACCCGCTACGCCCAGGAGCGCCAGAGCATGGGCGTGCCGATCATCCAGCATCAGGCGGTGGCCTTCCGGCTGGCCGACATGGCGACGAAGGTGGAGGCCGCGCGCCAGCTCGTCCTGCACGCCGCGAGCCTGCGCGACGCCGGCGAGCCCTGCCTGAAGGAGGCGGCGATGGCGAAGCTGTTCGCCTCGGAGATCGCCGAGCGGGTCTGCTCCGACGCCATCCAGATCCATGGCGGCTACGGCTACCTGAACGATTTCCCGGTGGAGCGCATTTATAGAGACGTGCGCGTCTGCCAGATTTACGAGGGCACGAGCGACATCCAGCGGCTGGTCATCAGCCGCGCCCTGATGCAGTAGAACAAGAAGAGACGGGAGGACGACGGCCATGACCGTCCTGAAGAGCGCCCTGAACCCGCGCTCCGCCGAGTTCCAGACGAACGCCGACGCCATGTCCGCCCTGGTCGCCGACCTGCGCGAGAAGGTGGGCGCGATCAAGCAGGGTGGCGGCGCGAAGGCCCGCGACAAGCACCTGTCCCGCGGCAAGCTGCTGCCGCGCGAGCGCATCCGCCAGCTTCTGGACGTGGGCTCGCCCTTCCTGGAGCTGTCGCAGATGGCCGCCCACAAGGTCTATGACGACGACATCCCGGCGGCCGGCATCATCACCGGCATCGGCAGCGTGGCCGGGCAGGAATGCATGGTGGTCGTCAACGACGCCACGGTGAAGGGCGGCACCTACTTCCCCCTGACCGTCAAGAAGCACCTGCGCGCCCAGGAAGTGGCGCAACAGAACAACCTGCCCTGCATCTATCTGGTCGATTCGGGCGGTGCCAACCTGCCGAACCAGGACGAGGTGTTCCCCGACCGCGACCATTTCGGGCGCATCTTCTTCAACCAGGCCAACATGTCCGCCCAGGGCATCCCGCAGATCGCCGTGGTGATGGGAAGCTGCACGGCGGGCGGCGCCTACGTCCCGGCGATGTCGGACGAGGCGATCATCGTGCGCAACCAGGGCACCATCTTCCTCGGCGGCCCGCCGCTGGTGAAGGCGGCGACCGGCGAGGTGGTGTCGGCTGAGGACCTCGGCGGGGCGGACGTGCACTCCCGCACCTCCGGCGTGACCGACCATTACGCGATGAACGACGCCCACGCGCTCGCCATGGCGCGCAAGGTCGTGTCGAACCTGAACCGCAGCAAGCGCATCGACATGGACCTGCGCGAGCCGCAGGAGCCGGCCTACGACCCCCGCGAACTTTACGGCGTGATCCCCAGCGACCCGCGCAAGCCCTTCGACGTGCGCGAGGTCATCGCCCGCGTGGTCGACGGTTCCGTGCTGGACGAGTTCAAGCCGCTCTACGGTACGACGCTGGTCTGCGGCTTCGCCCACATCTTCGGCTACCCGGTCGGCATCATCGCCAACAACGGCATCCTGTTCAGCGAATCCGCCCTGAAGGGCGCGCATTTCGTGGAGCTGTGCTGCCAGCGCGGCATTCCGTTGGTCTTCCTCCAGAACATCACCGGCTTCATGGTCGGGCGGAAGTACGAGGCCGGCGGCATCGCCAAGGACGGCGCGAAGCTGGTCACCGCCGTCGCCTGCGCCAAGGTGCCGAAATTCACCGTCATCATCGGCGGCAGCTACGGCGCCGGCAACTACGGCATGTGCGGGCGCGCCTATTCCCCACGCTTCCTCTGGATGTGGCCGAACTCGCGCATCTCGGTGATGGGCGGGGAACAGGCGGCCGGCGTGCTCGCCCAGGTGCGGCGCGACGCCATGGAATCCCAGGGGAAGAGCTGGGCGCCGGAGGAGGAGGAGGTCTTCAAGTCCCCCATCCGCCAGCAGTACGAACACCAGGGCCATCCCTACTACGCCTCCGCCCGGCTGTGGGACGACGGAATCATCGACCCGGCGGACACCCGCATGGTGCTCGGCCTCGGCCTGTCGGCGTCTCTAAACGCCCCGGTCGAAAAGACCACCTTCGGCGTGTTCCGGATGTGAGCGGAGGGACGACGAGCATGAGCGACATTCTGATCGACATCGCCGCCAGCGGGGTGGCCGCCGTCACGATGAACCGGGCGGAGGTGCACAACGCTTTCAACGAGCGGGTCATCGCCGATCTGACCGACGCCTTCCTCAGCCTGGGATCGAACCCAGACGTCCGCGCCATCCTGCTGCGCGGCGCGGGCAAGAGCTTCTCCGCCGGGGCCGACCTCGGCTGGATGAAGAAGATGGCGGGTTACAGCCACGGCGAGAACGTCGAGGACGCCATGGGCCTCGCCACCATGCTGCGCACGCTGGACGAATGCCCGAAGCCGACCATCGCCGTGGTGCAGGGTCCGGCCTTCGGCGGCGGGGTGGGGCTGGTCGCCGCCTGCGACATCGCCATCGCCGCCGAGACCGCCAGCTTCGCCCTGACCGAGGTGCGGCTGGGCCTGATCCCCGCGGTCATCAGCCCCTATGTGGTGGCCGCGATGGGCGAACGCGCCTGCCGCCGCTACTTCCTGACGGCGGAGCGATTCTCCGCCGCCGAGGCCCTGCGGCTCGGCCTGCTGCACCAGACCGTCCCGGCGACGGAGCTGGACGCCGCGGTGGAGGTGATGGTGCGCAACCTGCTGCAATGCGGCCCGGCCTCCCAGACCGCGGCGAAGGAACTGATCCGCGCCGTGGCGCGCCGTCCGCTGGACGACGCGCTGGTCCGCGACACGGCGGAGCGCATCGCCCGCCAGCGCGCGAGCGACGAGGGGAGGGAGGGCGTCGGCGCCTTCCTGGAGAAACGCGAACCCGCGTGGCGGAGCTGAGGCCCATGGTTGAGACAGGCATGTTCGACAAGATTCTGATCGCAAACCGTGGCGAGATCGCCTGCCGCGTCATCCGCACCGCCCGCCGCATGGGCATCCGCACCGTCGCCGTCTACTCGGAAGCCGACGCCCGCGCCATGCATGTGGAGATGGCCGACGAGGCCGTCTGCATCGGCCCGGCGCCGGTCGGCGAGAGCTACCTGCGCGGCGATGTCATCCTTGCGGTCGCAAAGCGCACCGGCGCCCAGGCCATCCATCCCGGCTACGGCTTCCTGTCTGAGAACGCCGGCTTCGCGGCGGCTTGTGCCGAGGCCGGCGTGGTCTTCATCGGCCCGCCGATCGAGGCCATCCGCGTCATGGGCTCTAAGGCGGAATCCAAGCGCGTGATGTCGCAGGCCGACGTCCCGCTGGTCCCCGGCTTCCACGGCGAGGCCCAGGACCTGGAAACGCTGACCGCGGAGGCCGAGCGCATCGGCTATCCGGTGCTGGTCAAGGCGTCGGCGGGCGGCGGCGGCAAGGGGATGCGCGTGGTCCGCGCCGCCGGCGAGTTCGCCGACGCGGTGGCTGGCGCCAAGCGCGAGGCCAAGGCCGCCTTCGGCGACGACAGCGTGCTTCTGGAGAAGTATCTGGGCCGTCCGCGCCATGTCGAGATCCAGGTCTTCTGCGACACCCACGGCAACGGCGTCTATCTGTTCGAGCGCGACTGCTCGATCCAGCGCCGCCACCAGAAGGTGATCGAGGAGGCCCCGGCCCCGGCCCTTCCCGACGACCTGCGCCGCCGCATGGGCGAGGCCGCGGTGGCCGCCGCCAAGGCGGTGAACTACGTCGGCGCCGGCACGGTGGAATTCCTCTACGAGGACGGCGGTTTCTACTTCATCGAGATGAACACCCGTCTTCAGGTGGAGCATCCGGTGACCGAGAAGATCACCGGCCAGGACCTCGTCGAGTGGCAGCTGCGCGTCGCCGCCGGGGGCACGCTGCCGCTGATGCAGGACCAGCTCACCCGCCGCGGCCACGCCTTCGAGGCGCGTCTTTATGCGGAGGACCCGCAGCGCGAGTTCCTGCCGGCCATCGGCAAGCTCGTCCGCCTGCGCCCGCCCGCCGAGAACGACCATGTCCGGGTGGACACCGGCGTCCGCGAGGGCGATGAGGTCACTATGTTCTACGACCCGATGATCGCCAAACTGATCGTCTGGGACGAGGACCGCGACGCCGCACTGCGCCGTCTGCGCGTGGCGCTCGCCGCCTACGAAGTCGTCGGGGTGACCACCAACGTGGCCTTCCTCGGCGCCATCGCCGGGCATCCGGCCTTCCGCGCGGTGGAGATCGACACCGGCTTCATCGAGCGGCATCGCGCCGATCTGCTGCCCCCGCCGGCCCCGGTGCCGGATCGTGGCTTGGCCATCGCGGCGCTCAGCGTGCTGCTCCGCCGCAACGCGGACGCCCGCAAGGCCCGCCGCGCCGCGTCGGACCCCTGGTCGCCCTGGCTGTCGGCCAGCGGCTGGCGTCTCAACGACGACAACCACCACGACCTGCGCCTGATGGATGGCGACACGCCGCGCGCCCTGACCCTGCATTTCCGCCCCGACGGCTACGAGATTGAGGTGGAGAGCCGCCCGGCCATCCGGGCGGAGCGGGTGACGCTCGACGGCGAGACGCTGACCGCCAGCATCGACGCGGTGCGCACCCGCGCCACGGTGGTCTGCCAGGGGCTGGACCTGACCATCCTGTCGGACGGGGCGGTGTGGCGCCTGCATCTCGACGACCCGACCGCCCGTGCCGCGGAGCAGGAGGGCGGGTCCGGCCGCCTGACCGCGCCGATGCCGGGCACCGTCGTCCGCGTGCTGGTCGAGCCCGGCCAGACGGTGGAGGCCGGCACGCCGCTGATGCTGCTGGAAGCGATGAAGATGGAGCACACCATCAAGGCCCCCGCCGCCGGCACGGTCAGCGCCGTCAACTTCGCGGCGGGCGATCAGGTGTCCGAAGGCGTGGACCTGCTGGTTCTCGACGTGGCGGAGGGATGAGCATGCGCCTGCCCAGGAGCGTCCGCATGGTGGAGGTCGGTCCGCGCGACGGCCTCCAGAACGAAAAGCAGATCGTCCCGACGGCGGTGAAGATCGGTCTAGTCGACCGGCTGACCGACGCCGGGCTGACCGCCATCGAGGCCGGCAGCTTCGTGTCGCCCAAATGGGTTCCGCAGATGGCCGACACGCCGGACGTCTTCGCCGGCATCCGGCGCAAGGAGGGGGTGCGCTACGCAGCATTGACCCCGAACGCCAAGGGGCTGGAGGGCGCGCTCGCCGCCCGCGCCGACGAGGTGGCGGTCTTCGCCGCCGCGTCGGAGAGCTTCAGCCGGAAGAACATCAACTGCTCCATCGCCGAAAGCCTCGACCGCTTCGTTCCGGTGCTGGAGCAGGCGAAGGCCCAGGGCGTGCCGGTGCGCGGCTACGTCTCCTGCGTGCTCGGCTGCCCCTACGAGGGGGAGATCGCGCCTGCGGCGGTGGCCGAGGTGGCGGGGCGGCTGCTCGACATGGGCTGCTACGAGGTCTCGCTCGGCGACACCATCGGCACCGGCACGCCGTCCAAGGCCCAGGCGATGATCGCAGCGGTGGCGGAGCGCGTGCCGATGGAGCGCCTGGCAGTGCATTTCCACGACACCTACGGTCAGGCGCTCGCCAACATCCTGGCGACACTGGAGATGGGCGTGGCGGTGGTGGACAGCTCGGTCGCCGGGCTGGGCGGCTGCCCCTACGCCAAGGGGGCGTCGGGCAACGTGGCGAGCGAGGACGTGCTCTACATGCTGAACGGGCTGGGCGTCGAAACGGGGGTGGACCTCGACCGGCTGGTGGCGGCTGGCGCTTATATCAGCGATGCCATCGGCCGCCCGACCGCCTCGAAGGTCGCCCGCGCGCGGGGATGTGCGTAAAACACGGGGAAAGAGGGAAGGGAAGGGCGCCATGAGCTTCACGAACCTGCTGGTGCATGTGGACGACAGCGACCGCTGCGGGGAGCGGCTGACCGTCGCCCTGACCCTGGCGCAGAAGCATGGCGCCGCGCTGACCGGCCTGTTCGCGCAGAGCGACAGTTCCGGCGCCGGCATCGTCACGCGCAAGGCCGGCCCGGCGCTGACCCAGGCGGCGCAGCGGGCGCGGGAAATGTTCGAGGAGAAGGCCCGCGAGGCCGGGGTGACCACGCGCTGGTGGCAGCTCAGCCACGGTGAATACGGCCATGTCATTGCCGAGACGGTGATCTGCTCGCGCTACGTGGACCTCGCCGTCTTCGGCCAGCACGACCCGGAGGACAGCCGCGTCCCGGCGGACCTGCTCGAAGAGGTGGTTCTGAACGCCGGGCGCCCGATCCTGGTCGTGCCGCACAGCGGCAGCTACTCGCAGCTCGCCGACCGCCCGGTGATCGCCTGGAACGGCAGCCGCGAGGCTGCCCGCGCCGTCAACGACGCGCTGCCGCTGCTGAAGCAGGCGAGTTCCGTGCTCCTGCTCGCCTTCCACACCCAGCCCCGGGCGGAGGGAGGCGGCACCGTCCCGCAGGTCGACATCCTGGAGCATCTGGCGAGCCACGGCGTGACGGCCACGCAGGAACGCATGACCATCGCCAGCATGACCCCCATGGACGCCGTGTTGTCGCGCGCCTCGGACCATGGCGCCGATCTTCTGGTGATGGGCGGCTTCGGCGGCTATGGCGGCTCGCTGTTCCCGCTGTTCGGGCGAGGCAGCAACACCCGCCAGATCCTGCGCCAGATGACCCTTCCCGTTCTGTTGTCGCATTGACCGACGTTGTTCGCACGAAACAAGGAAAGAAGAAGAAATGGCTGACGAGATGGCTCGCGACCCGCGCGAGGTGATGGAGTACGACGTCCTTGTCGTCGGAGCCGGCCCGTCGGGCCTGAGCGCGGCCATCCGCCTGAAACAGCTCGCCAACGAGGCCGGGCAGGAGCTGTCGGTCTGCGTCGTCGAGAAGGGCTCGGAGGTCGGCGCCCACCTGCTCTCCGGCGCGGTGTTCGAGCCGCACGCGCTCGACGAGCTGATCCCCGACTGGAAGGAGAAGGGCGCGCCGCTAACCACCCCGGCCCGCGAGGACCGCTTCCTCTTCCTCACCGAGACCAAGGCCTACAAGTCGCCCTTCGCCCCGCCGCAGATGCACAATCACGGCAACTACATCATCAGCCTCGGCAACCTCGCCCGCTGGATGGCCGGGCAGGCCGAGGAGCTGGGTGTCGAGATCTATCCCGGCTTCGCCGCGGCGGAGGTGCTTTACGACGACACGGGTGCGGTCAAGGGTGTCGCAACCGGCGACATGGGCATCGGCAAGGACGGAGAGCGGACCGCCAACTACACGCCGGGCATGGAGCTGCACGCCAAGCAGACCATCTTCGCCGAAGGCTGCCGCGGCTCGCTGACCAAGACGCTGTTCGAGCGCTTCGACCTGCGCCGTGACGCCGACCCGCAGACCTACGGCATCGGCATCAAGGAGCTGTGGGAGGTCGATCCCGCCAAGTCGCAGCCCGGCCTGATCGTCCACACCATCGGCTGGCCGATGGACCCCAAGACCTACGGCGGCTCCTGGCTCTACCACATGGAGGGCAACCTGGTGTCGGTCGGCTTCGTGGTCGGGCTCGACTACGAGAACCCGCACCTGTCACCCTTCGAGGAGTTCCAGCGCTACAAGACCCACCCGGCGATCCGTCCGACCTTCGAGGGCGGGCGGCGCATCGCCTATGGCGCGCGGGCGCTCAGCGAGGGTGGCTTCCAGTCGATCCCCAAGCTGACCTTTCCCGGCGGTCTGATCGTCGGCGACGCGGCGGGCTTCCTCAACGTGCCCAAGATCAAGGGCAACCACACAGCCATGAAGTCGGGCATGCTGGCGGCCGAAGCGGTGTTTGAGCTGCTGTCGGCCCAGACCAATGGCGAGGCGCCGGCGCGCGAGGCGGTGGTCTATCCGGAGAAGCTGAAGGCGTCCTGGGTGTGGTCGGAGCTGCACGCGGTGCGCAACATCCGTCCGGGCTTCCAGAAGGGGCTGTGGGCGGGTCTGGCCAACGCGGCCTATGAGACGGCGACCAAGGGCAAGTCGCCGTGGACCTTGCATCACCGGCACGGCGACCATGAGACGCTGAAGAAGGCGTCGGAGATGCCGAAGATCGCCTATCCCAAGCCGGACGGGGTGGTGTCGTTCGACCGGCTGTCGTCGGTGTACCTGTCGAACACCAACCACGAGGAGGACCAGCCGGCGCACCTGACGCTGAAGGACGCGTCGGTGCCGATCGCGGTCAATCTGGCGCTCTACGACGCGCCGGAGACGCGCTACTGCCCGGCGGGCGTGTACGAGATCGTGCGGGCGGAGGACGGCAGCGCCCCGCGGCTGCAGATCAACGCGCAGAACTGCGTGCACTGCAAGACCTGCGACATCAAGGACCCCACCCAGAACATCAACTGGGTCGTCCCCGAGGGCGGCGGAGGCCCGAACTATCCGGGCGGGATGTGACGCCTCAACCCTCTCCCCTCTGGGGAGAGGGTGGTCCGGAGGGCCGGTGAGGGGGATGAGCGATTTGAAGCGTCCGGCATAAGCGCAACCCCCTCACCCTAACCCTCTCCCCAGAGGGGAGAGGGGACTTCAATAACGTTATCAGGGAGAGAGCGCGATGCAGATCAACGGTCAGGCCGCCATCGTCACCGGTGGCGCCTCCGGCATGGGGGCGGAAACCGCGCGCCATCTGGCGAAGCTCGGCGCCAAGGTCACCGTGCTCGACATGAACGAGGCGGCGGTCAAGCAGGTGGCCGAGGAGATCGGCGGCCTGGGCCTGCTGTGCGACGTGTCGAGCGCGGAATCGGCGGAGAAGGCCGTGGCCGAGGCCCGCGCGGCCCATGGCCCGGCCCGCATCGCGGTCAACTGCGCGGGCGTCGCCCCGGCCAAGCGGATCGTCGGACGCGACGGTCCGATGGCGCTGGACGACTTCCGCAAGGTGATCGAGGTCAACCTGATCGGCACCTTCAACATGCTGCGCCTCGCCGCGGCGGACATGGGCACGCTCGACCCGCTGGAATCGGGGGAGCGGGGGGTGATCGTCAACACCGCCTCCGTCGCCGCCTATGAGGGGCAGATCGGGCAGGCCGCCTACGCCTCCTCGAAGGGCGGCGTCGTCGCCCTGACCATCTGCGCCGCCCGCGATCTGGCGCGCAGCGGCGTGCGCGTCATGACCATCGCGCCCGGCCTGATCGGAACTCCGATGCTGCTGAACATGCCGCAGGAGGTCCAGGACAGCCTCGCCGCCACGGTGCCCTTCCCGAAGCGCTTCGGCCAGCCCTCCGAATACGCCCGCCTCGTGCAGCATATTCTTGAGAACGAAATGTTGAACGGCGAGGTGATCCGGCTGGACGGCGCCATCCGCATGGCGCCGCAGTAAGGCCCTTATCGGCTCTTCTCCGCGCTGCGGAACAGCGTGGAGAAGAGCAGGGCGAGGCGGTCCTCCGGCTGCGGTCGGTCGCCGTTGGCGGTGAGGACCGCGCAAACCTGCCGGCCATCGGCGGTGATGCCGGCGGCCGACAGGTTGAGCACGCCGAACTCCGAACCGCCCTTGTAGCCGCTCCAACGCCAGCCCTCGACCGCCACCAGCGGCTCGGGAGAGCCGTTCAGCGCCGGAGCGTCCCGCAGTTCCAGCAGCAGGCCGCACAGTTCCCGCGCTGTCAGATACCATTCGGCGTCCCGCCACGTCGCCCTGGGCAGCAGGTCGGACGGGGAGGGCAGGGGAACTCCCGCCAATTTGTCGAGGATGACGCGCCGCTCCTCCGGCGTGCCTGCGCCATAGGCGGTGCGCTTGGCCTCCGCCCCCTTCGCGGCCAGCCGGAACAGGGCGCCGGTGGTCAGGAAGGGGATATTGCGCGGGCTGAGGCGTTCCATCGCCGCCGGCCCGAGAAGGCGGATCAGCGCGTCGGTCGCCGTGTTGTCGCTCTGCTGGATCATCAGGGCCGCGAGGGTCTCGACAGTGACCGGCGTTCCCGGCGCGAGCCGTTGCAGGACGCCCGTGGGCAGGGAGCGGTCCGCTGCATCGAGAGGAATAACGCGGTCGCGGGTCAGGGTTCCGTCGCGGATCGCCTCTTCATAGGCTTTCAGAACGATCAGCTTGACGGCTGACCCCACGGCCATCGGCGCGCCGGCGTTGCGGGACGCCAGTTCCTTGCCATCCACTAGGAGCAGGACGGCGCTCTCGCCCACGGCGCTTGTCGCGATTCGCTCGGCGAGCGCCGCCGGATCCCCGCGCGTGGGCTGGGGCGGTCCGAAGAAAAGCCCGGCGATCCGCCCCGTTCCGTCGAGCGTGACCGTGAAGGGCACCTCCGCCCGCTCCAACTCGACCCGTCCGCTCTGCGCGTGCTCATGGACGGCGATCAGCCCACCAAAATCGCCTTTCAGGCCGGACACCAGCGCGGTGACCTGATCGACGCCGACCACCGACAGGAAGGAGGGCGCGAACCAGCCCGATTCGAGCGATGGCCCGACGAACAGCCGCCCCACCGCGTCCTTCGGTGCGATCGTCTGTGCCTGGGCGGGCAGAACGAGGAGGCCGGCACCGATCAGGATCGCCAGACACGCGGGGAGGGCGCGCCATGAAAATCGACACCGGGACAGCGAAACCACCATCGCCCTTTCCCCCTTTCTCCGCACCGCGTCTGCAGATACAGCGAAAAGGGTGAAAGGACAACCAATGGGCGATCAGCGCCGCTGTCCGTCCGGACCAGTTCCGCCTCAATCGTCCCAGATCGGCAGGGTGCCGAGCTGCGCGTTCGTCAGCGCGGTCGTCAGGGTCCGCCCGTCGTCGCGAAGCTGGTCAAGCCCGACGATCAACTCCTTGTCGCCGATCCCCACGCCATGCTCCACATCCACCACGAGCGCGACCGGTTGCCCGGAGGCGTCCATCAGCACCTCCTCGACCTCACCGATCTTCGTGCCGTCCGGCCCGAAGACGTCCATGTCGTCCAACTGCCCGACCGTCCGCTTGAGGGACGGCACCATGACGTTGTTGTCCTTCACCTCCCGATAGGCGTTGGCCGGGTTGGCGATGGCGGCGCTCTGTTGGGCGAGCGAGGGACCGGCCGCGATCATGACGAGGGCGACCGCCGTTGCGGAAAGGAGCTTTCTCATCGTGTTGCTCTCCTGCTGCTGACCGTGCAACAACATCAATCCACCGGCACGGTTCCAACCGATGCGCCGGTGCACACCGTCCGATTGTGCAGGAGCCGTCTGTCCATGATGGCATAAGGCGCGACCGACCAGCGGGGTGGCCCGTACGCCGGCCAGGCGGGCGCCCCG
Source organism: Azospirillum himalayense (assembly GCF_042657465.1). Taxonomy (NCBI): domain Bacteria; kingdom Pseudomonadati; phylum Pseudomonadota; class Alphaproteobacteria; order Rhodospirillales; family Azospirillaceae; genus Azospirillum; species Azospirillum himalayense. The sequence goes on from NZ_JBHSLC010000111.1 coordinate 133,440, forward strand.
CGGTGCGGTCGTGCGAGGCGGGGTGTCGTGAGGTGATGAATAAGAGTGCCGTAATGTCAGACGAGACCGTCGCCAACCTCGGGGGCCTTCACGCCGCAGTGCGGAATGGCCGACGGGCGTATGGCTCGGTGGCGGAGTGCTCTGATGCGAAGGAGCCGTTCATCACCGCAGTACGCACCTTAAGTATCCGGTGGGCGCCCATGCGCCGGTGCCGCAGGCGTTGGACCGTGCTTGCGGTCGTCGCTGTGGAGATGGGCTCGCCCCGGTGCCGGCCCGCGGCATAGTCGATGATCAGGTCGGCCTGTCCGGCAACGTAGGTCAGAGCGCGCAGCAGAGTTGTCACCTTCCGAGCCTGCCGGTTGTCGGCGGCTTCCAAGAGGGCGTCGAGCTCGGCCAGGGGGAGCCTGTGCGTTCCACGGCGGCCGGCACCGCCGTGGCCCAGCCCTTGACCGCTTGCGCCACGTGCTGGACCCGTATGGACAGATGAAACCAGTCGAGGACGTGGCGGGTCGGACCGACACTGATAGACGATGCATACGGACAAGACGCCGCAACGCATCATCTCAGGTTATGTTGGGCGGCTCCGGTGCGCGCATCTTCGGAGATCACATGCGGCTTCACAGCGCCGCCCTTGCCCACCACCTCCACCATAGCCCGCCCTTTATTGCGCCCCCAACGCGTTTTACCGTCCCCCCAGGTTCGAGACGATTTTTGTGTCAACAATCCTGCAGAGATGCAGATGCGACTTGATCGGTGGGCGAGGGGGTTTGCCGTGAAAGCAGGGCCCACCAGTCGCTCAATGTGGGCTGCATCGAGAATTCGGCGATGCCGACGCTGTACCCCGCATCATTGAGTGCGGACACAATCATCATCAGATGGAGAGAATCAAGACCCATATCGTAAAGATCTTCATCCGGCTCGATGTCTTGATCCGTCCGCATGGTATCGGTGACAAGCGCCGCCAAATCGGATGGATGCGAAAGGGAGAAGGGCACGTCCTGTCCGAATGCGGCTGGGTTTCGGCAAAAATTCGGCTCTTCCTGAAGGGGTGAAAAAATATTCCATTGCTCATTAATATCGTATATATAGGAATCTTTGGTGTCTTTGTCGATACTCTTGTCATTTTCTTTGATCACGATTTTCCTCATTTGTTTTGTTGATCGAAAAGGCAGATGGTCACAATGATTGCCTAACGCCCTTGTTCCGCGAGATAGAAATCAATCTCCTGGGCTATGACCCGCATCGCGGGTGGTCGCACGAGCGAGGGATGATCGCTGTCGACATCGACGTTCCGGATCGTACCCCCGACATGGGCCTTCCAGGAGTCGATGCGCAACCAGCTCTCCGCGCGCGGCCGCGCCGCGGTGAAGAAGAGCATGTTTCCCCCAAACCGATGGTGTTCGGTGGTCCGCACCAAGCGACGGCTGTTGATGACCACGTCCACAAGCCGGTCCAGGGTTTTGTCATCCAGACTTCCCAAGGCATTGCCCTCGGCGCGCAACTGGTCGATGACGCAACTGCGCTCCAGGCTGACCCCCGCGGGCAGGGTCAGGGACGGGATGCCGTCTCGGTAGGGAGGGGCAAGGCCGGCGATATAGAGGAGGGCGGCCAGGGCCGCCTGTTCGGGGTCGGTTTCGTCCGGCGGCGCGTTGTCTCGCCACAGGTCGCTGGGAAAGGCGTCCAGAAGGGCCAGGAGCTGAACGGACTCCCCCGCCTGTTCCAGAAGAGCCGCCATGGTGTGGGCTATCATGCCGCCGACCGACCAACCCAGCAGACAGTATGGTCCCTTGGGCTGGTGTCGGCGGATCTGCTCGACATAGTCGCGGGCGATATCCACCATCGATGACATCGGCGGCGCGCCCGGCCTCAGCCCGCGTGCCTGCAGGCCGATGATGGCGCATCGTGTCTTCAAGAAGCGCGACAGTCCGCTGTAGCACCAGGCGATGCCGCCAGCCGGATGCACGCAGAACAGGGGCGGGGCGGGATTTCCGCCGGGGGCCGCTCCGCGCAGGATCAGTATCGGATCGAGCACGTCCTGCACCAGCTGTGCGCCGTTGGTGGACGCCAGACGCGCAGGCGTCGGAGCGGCGAAGACGGTGGCGATGGAAGTGTCCCAGCCTATGACGTCCTTCACGCGGCGCGCCAACCGGACGGCCGACAGGGAATGGCCTCCCAGGTCAAAGAAGTTGTCCTGGGGGCCGACACTTTCCACGCCGAGAACCTCGGCGAACAGTTCGCAGAGCCATTGTTCGTGCAGTGTCCTGGTTTCACCCTGGTCCGAGGAGGAGGTGGCAATGGGTTTGGGCAGGGCCTTCCGATCCAGCTTTCCGGTAGAGGTCAGGGGCAATCCCGGAAGAAGCACGATCTGCGCAGGAACCATATAGCTTGGCAGCCACTCGCGGCACCGGGCCTTGATCCTTGCCACGATGTCGTCAGAGGGGTGGCCTTCGGTCTGGATGACGGCGTAGCCGATCAGATGCTCGTCATGGACGGCGGCGGCGGCGGCCTGCACCCCCGGGCACTGCCGGATCGTCTCCACGATCTCGTCCAGCTCGATGCGCAGGCCACGCAGCTTGACCTGGAAATCGGTCCGGCCATGGTAATGGAGCACGCCGTCGTCGCTCCAACTGGCCAGATCCCCGGTGCGATACATGCGGGTATCATTGGCCATGATGGGAAAACGCTCTCCGGTCAGGTCCGCCCTGCCGACGTAGCCGCGCGCGAGGCCGCGACCGGAAATGAACAACTCGCCCACCGTGCCGATCGGCGCCGTCTGCCCATGGGCGTTCAGGATGTGGATTGCGGTGTTCCAGATCGGATGGCCGATGGGTACGGCGGCCCGCCCTTCGCCTTTGCGGCAGCGCCAGGCGGTGACATCGATGGCAGCCTCGGTCGGGCCGTAGAGATTGTGCAACTCCGCGTCCAGCGTTTCGAAGAAGAGATCGTGATGCTGCCGGCTCAGGGCTTCCCCGCTGGAGAACACGCGCCTGATGCTGCCGAATTCCCGGCGGGGCCGGGTCCGGACGGAGTCGAGAAAGACGGCCAGCATAGAGGGGACGAAATGCATCGTGGTGATCGCCTCCCTCTCTATGACGTCGCAAAGATAATCGGGATCGTGATGGCCTTCCGGCCGCGCCATCACCAGCGTGGCGCCGACGATCACCGGCCAGAAGAATTCCCACACGGACACATCGAAATGAGCCGGCGTCTTTTGCAGTACCCGGTCTGCGGCCGTCAGGGGATATCGGTCCTGCATCCAGAGCAGGCGATTGACCACGGCGTCGTGTTCCACCACCACCCCCTTGGGTTCGCCGGTGGAGCCGGAGGTGAAGATGACATAAGCGGCCCGGTTCGGGCTCCGCGGCTGGAAAGTCCTGGGCGTTTCTCCGGGATGAGCGAACTCCGGCAGGCGGTCGACGAAAAGCAGGTCAACGCCCTCGGGAAACCGATGGGCATCGGATGCTTGGGTGATGACCAGACGGGACTCGGCGAGGCCGAGCATCCGTTCGATGCGGGCCGGAGGATGTTCATCGGCAATGGGCATGTAGGCCGCCGACGCCTTGTGGACGGCCAACAGGGCGACCTCCAAATCGACCGAGCGCGGCAGTGCCACGGCGACGACGGCCTCGTCGCCGTGCATCCGCTCGCCGATCAGAACGGCCAGGCGCCGCGCCCGTGCATCGAGTGTCCGGTAATCGAGCTGGACACCGTCGGCTATGACGGCCGTCCGGCTGGGGGTCAGCGCGACCTGACGTTCGAACAGGGTCGCGAGGTCCGTAGGGTCCACTGGGTGGGAAGTGGCGTTCCATCCGTTCACAACGGCGCATTCCGCGGCGGTCGCCAGAGGAAGAGTGGCAACCGGCTCATCCGGACGGGCAATCAAGGTGTCCAGCCAGGCGCCAAGGCGGTCGGCATGGGCCCGGGTCTGTGCCGGGGTGTAGAGCACCGGATTGGTGTCCAGCGTCAGACGGCAGGAATCGCCGCCGGTGCCCGTTTCGATGGTCAGCCGCAGGTCGTCCACCGGCCCCTGAGCAAGGTGATGGACGGTCGCGACGCATCCTGGAAAGAGACCGGAGGGAAAGGGAGGCAGGATGTTCACCAATGGCCCGAACAGCGGGCGCCCGTCCCGCATGGTCTTCAACTCACGGACAAGATCCTCGCACCGGTAGCGCTGATGGCGCGCAATTGTCCGGATTCCCTGGCTGGTTGCCTGGAGCCAATCCATGAAGGAAGCGTCGGCCCCCGGTGCCAGGTGGAGCGGCAGGACATTGACTCTGGTGACCGGTATCCGTATGGCCTGCCCCCTAGGCCTGCCCATCATCGGAAATCCAAGGGTGGCCGTCTCGCTATCGGTCATCCGCGCCAAGTAGCATCCGATTGCCGCGACCAGAACCTCCGGCACCAGAGAGCCGGTTCGCCGGCCAATCCGCTCCAGGCCACGGTACAGATTCGGCGGCAGAGACAGCTTCGCCTGTCGCGATGCCGCCCCTCCCCTGGCCCAGCGTCCGGCCAGGGTGGTGGGAGAGCCTGAGTCCCTAAGATACGCCTTCCAGAAGCGCCGATCGGTCTCGCCTTCACCGGACTGCGTGTAGCGCTGCTCCTCCTCGATCATTTCGACAACAGTGCCGAACCAGGAGGCCGTCAGTGGAGTGCCGTTGCGAAGCGACGCGTAGTGCTGAGAAACGCGACTTTGGAACAGACCATAACAGTGAGCATCAAAAACAATGTGATGGACGGACATGAACCAGAGTGCATGGTCGTCGCCAAGAATAATAACGGCGATACGGTACAGATCGTTGCTTACTAGATTTATCTCCTTGTTCATTCTCCGCATGTAATCCCAGGCGGTTTTGTCGGGAGCCGAATCGGATCTCAGATCTATGAAGGATACAGGCTCGGAGATGGGATCAATACTTTGCTGCAAGGGGCGGCAGTCATCGGCTAGGAAGCGGACATGGAGAGGTCCGCACTCGTTCACAGCGCGCAGTATGCTGCGATGGAGCGTTCGACAGCACAGCGGGCCACGGAGTTCGACGCACTGGGAAGTGGTATACGCCGTTCCAGAATCATACAGATTATCCGAAAACCATACCCCTTCCTGACCTTTAGAGAGAGGAAGCGCCACGCCTATACAGTCGGAAGGCATTACCGTCATCCCCGGTGCGTATCTGTTGTTGATTATCATTCTCATATAACCTATAGGGGTAGCATGATCAACCGTTAAAAGATTTTGGCGGTAGCATGCAAACGTATTGGTGGTGTCTTCGGCATGAGCGATCCGGGTGTTGGATGCGGATCGTGACCGGTTCCTATGGTTTCCAGGGGCGCGGCTTGGAGGCGTCAAAACCGCCGCACAAAAGAATTTCTTCAATGCGTCAATGGCTTGAGATCAGTCATCAATCTGCTCGACCATGGTCGCCAGCGACGGAATGTTGGGAAAACCGATCGACGGTTGGATTGGCGGGAAGCCGTTCGCGCTCCCTCCTCGTCGGTCGGGTGGCTTGATCAGTCCGTATCGACTCCCTTGGGCTCGGCATATTCAAGGCATTGATTGACCGGCAGCGGAAAAATGGACGAATCCATGTCAGACAAGCCGCTTTTTAGAAACGATTTCATAAAATCAAGAGATTCGAAAGGCATTGGCACCGTTATTGATATCGGGAAAACCCCATTGACTTTTGCAGCTGCGTTCCTCGTTTTGTGCTCCCTGTCCATTGCATTGTTTATAGTATTTGGTACCTATACAAAAAGGACCTCGGTCTCCGGCCAGATTGTGCCGGTCGCTGGGCTCATGAAGATCTATGCGCCACAGTCAGGACGGGTCATCGAAAGAAGAGTCAATGAGGGGGAGGAGGTTAAGAAAAACGACATTATATTTTTGCTGTCTGGCGAAAGAGACAGCGCAACTCAAGGCGCAACTCAAGAAATAATCAGCAACCAAATTAGATTAAGATTAATCAGTCTCAACAATGAAGAAGAAAGAACTAAAATATCTTTTAGGGATGAAGAAGAATATCTGAAAAAACAGATACGCATCATGAAAGATGAAATAGAAAAATCTGATAAGCAAATTACCATAAGAGAAAAGATACTGTTGATTGCGCGAAAAAATTTCGAAAGGTATCAAGATCTTCACAATAGCGGATATGTTTCGCGTGAGCGGTTTGAGGAAAAATCCATAGGCAGGCTGGACGAGGAAGCGCATCTGGAATCATTGAGGAGGGAGCATCTGCGTCTTAGCCGTGACTTGGTCGACCGGCAAAACAGCCTCGACAACCAAGCCGTGCGGTATTCCAATCAATTGGCTGAGATCGCGCGCAGCATCGCATCGGCCCAAGCGGAACTCGCGGAAAGCGAGGTGCGCCGCGAGATCGCCATTCGTGCCCCCCAATCAGGGGTCGCAACGGCCGTCACCGCGATGGAAGGCCAAGTGATCGATGGAAGCCGTCCTCTGGTCAGCATCGTGCCCGGCGATGCCGAGCTGGAAGGCCATCTCTACGCAACGAGTCGGACGATCGGCTTCGTCAAACCCGGCGATGCGGTGCGCCTGCGCTATCATGCCTTTCCGTATCAGAAGTTCGGGCAGTACCAAGGGCGCGTCACCAGCGTTTCGCGAACCGCCCTTCCCGTATCGGAATTCACCGACTCCCCCGGGCTGGCGTCGTCCGGCCTCACGAACGCCGCCGAGCCGTCTTACCGCATCACCGTGCATTTGCAGGACCAGGCGGTCGTCGCCTATGGCGCCAAGCAGCCGATTCGGCCCGGCATGTTGGTGGATGCCACGATCGAGCAGGAAACCCGCCGCCTTTACGAGTGGCTTTTGGAGCCTTTGTACACTTTAAAGGGAAGCCTCTGAATGTCCGTAATCGACAGAATCCATCTGGGCTTCCGGCGGCGGATTCCGGTCATCCTTCAAGTCGAGGTGACCGAATGCGGGCTGGCCTGCCTGGGAATGGTCGCCGGCTATTACGGGCATCGGACCGACATGGCGACCTTGCGGGGGCGTTTCCCCACCTCGTTGAAAGGCGTGACGCTTGCCCAGTTGAACGCCCTGGCCGCCGGCCTGAATTTGGCGTCCCGGGCCGTCCGGCTTGAACTGGAGGATATTCCGAACCTGAGACTGCCATGCATCCTGCACTGGGATCTCGATCATTTCGTTGTCCTGAAAGCGGTGGGAAAGACCCACGCCGTCATCATCGATCCGGCCTTCGGCGAACGGCGCATAACCACCCAGATGCTCTCGAAAAGTTTTACCGGTGTCGCGCTTGAGCTGTGGCCGGGAGGCGATTTCAAGGCAAAGAAGGATGTTGCCGACATTCCCGTCCGCCAACTTTTCGGGCGATTTGCTGGAATTTGGCCGCCCGTCATCAAGATAATACTGCTTTCTTTTTCTCTTGAGCTTTTTTCTGTAATAATGCCGCTCATCCTGCAGCTCGTCATTGACAACGCAATTGTTTCGGGCGACAGAGATCTTCTTGAGACGATGGGTATCGGATTTATTCTTGTTTTATTATTAAGCAATTCCGTACAGTATATAAGAAGCTATATAATTATGCATTTAAGCACGAGCATATCATTCCAGATAAAATCAAATATATTCAGTCATATGTTAAATTTGCCGATTCGGTATTTTGAAAGTCGGCATGTTGGCGATATCGTGTCCAGGTTCGGGTCGGCAGATGTGATACAAAAGACTCTGGCGTCATCATTCTTCACGGTTCTTCTTGATGGCACCATGGGTGTTATCGTCTTGATCGTGATGTTTGCCTATAGCCAGCTTCTGGCTTTCATCGTGATCGGCGCATCCGTGCTGTATGGGCTGATACGCTGGGCATGGTTCGGCCCGATGCGGAACGCCAACGAGGAGTTGGTGATCCACACGGCCAAGCAGCAGACCCATTTTCTTGAGACGATACGGGGCATCAAGACGATAAAGCTGTTTCAGCGGCAGGCCACCCGGGTCGATGGATGGCTCTCCTTCCTGGTCGAACAGGTCAACGCCGATCTCCGCACCCAGCGTCAGAAGATCGTCTATCAGGCGGTAAGCGGAACCATCTCAGGACTTCAGAACATCGTCGTCATATGGGTCGGCGCCCACATGGTCATGGATGGGCAGTTCACCGTCGGGATGCTGATGAGCTTCAGCGCCTACAAGAACCAGTTCGACAGTCGCATCACCAGCCTCATCGAAAAGATGGTCGAACTGCGTATGCTGCGCCTCCATGGCGAACGCTTGTCGGACATCGTCTTTTCCCAGCCCGACAAGGAAAGTGGATCTCCGGTACCCGCCAAGGACAAGGCCGGCCCCCCGGTGGGGCTGGAACTGACCAATGTCTCGTTCCGCTATTCGCCCACCGAATCTCCCATCCTCACCGGAATCAATCTGAGGATCGGAGCCGGCGAATCGGTCGCCATCGTCGGCCCGTCCGGGTGCGGCAAGACGACCTTGATGAACGTCCTTCTGGGAGCGCTGGAGCCTACGGAAGGTGGGCTGAGCATCGATGGCAAGGTGGGTGGTGTCGCACGGCTTCGGCAAATATCCGGCGTGGTCACTCAGAACGACACCCTGTTTGACGGTTCCATCCTGAACAACATCTGCTTCTTCGACCAAAGTCCCGATCGTGAATGGGCCGCCCGTTGCGCAATGATGGCGGCAATCCACAACGACATCATCATGATGCCCATGGGATACAATACGCTGGTCGGCGATATGGGGGCGATCCTCTCCGGAGGGCAGAAGCAGCGCGTGCTGCTTGCCCGGGCGCTGTACGGCCGGCCCCGGATCCTGTTCCTCGACGAAGCGACCAGTCACCTCGATCCGCGCTGCGAGCAGGAGGTCAACGCCTCCGTCGGGATGCTCAAGGTAACAAAAATCATCATCGCCCATCGGATTGAGACGATCAGCAGCGTCGATAGAGTTGTGATGCTGGAAAAAGGAAAAATAATAATAGACGAAACAGCCAGCGCGTTCAGGGAAAGAATTGTAGGGAATGAGAAATTTATGATGAGTTTTCAAGGTTGAATTAATGAAGGCCAATTATCATGAACAATGCTCAGTCCATATTTTCCGGAGTGGGTGGAGTGGAGTTCTCCGCCTTCCAGCTTCGCCGGAGCTTCGCCCTTTGGACAAATCCCAGGCTGTCGGTTCCTGGCATGGATCTGAGGAACCACGCCTACATGATCAAGGATGAGACGACCGCAGGAGACATCGCCGATGTTTCCCGGACGTTCATCGCGGAACGGTATGGCGGGAAAGGCATCGCGGAGAATGGCGGGGGAGCCCGTTGCGGCTATGACGGAGCGGTCCAGATCAAGGGAATCGGACCGAACCCGCTTGTCGGCGAGGGTGTCGGGGCTGCTCATTCCGATGGCGCGATGAGCGTGCGCGATGGGCTGTACGAAGCCCTGTGGTCGGAGATCATGGAAACCGTCCTGCCATTCGGCTGCGTCGGGATCATCGGCGTGCTGGGCACGGGGCTGGACTGTGTGGACCACATCAGCGGCGAACGCCGCCGCCGCGGTCTGTTGATCCGCCAGCCCTGCATTCGCCCGGCCCATTTTCAGAGAGCGCTGACGTTCCGGCCATGCGGGTCATTCGCGGACATGACCGGCACCGATGCCATTCGCGTGCGGACGGCGATCTCGAAACTGGCCACACGGCTGCCCAGACCGGAGGGCGTGACGGACGCCGCATGGCGGGATCTGTCCTTTTCCGGGGCGTGCCGGGTGGGGTTGGAGGAATTGGCGCGCCGTCTGGCCATCCAGATGGCGGTGTGCCAGTCGCGTTTTCTCAAGTCAGGCACTTCGCCGTCCAACGTGTCCATGGATGGTCGGCTTCTGGACTTCACGTCTCTGACATCGGTGCATCCCTCGGATGTGAGGGCGGGTGACGGATCCGCGTCGAAATACGACCTGATGTGGTCGGAGCATATGTTCCTGCTGGAAGGCCTTCTGGAAATCGCATTCCACGTCGGCAAGGCTGCGCAGAAGCAAGCCTTCCAGGAAATGCCGCCGCCCGATCTCATCATGGTCCGTTTCTTGCGGACGTTCGAATTGTCGCTCTGCCGGGAATTCCTGTTCCTATGCGGCTTCCCTGCTTTCGTCGTCGATGCCTGCCAAGGGCCCGAGATGTTCGATTTGGGCAGGATCGTCATCGCGATCTTCCAGCGCTATGCCACGGGGATCGCCATGACGGGCGGCAACCGACTGCTGCTAGGGGCCGACGACAGCCTGTTCGGTGAGATCGTCTTGCGGCTTCTGGCCGGTGACGATGCCGGGCGATCGTCCATCATGGACGATTTTATGTTCGGGCATCATCTGCGCCGCGACCTGATCACCGCTTTCGATCGCGCCTTCCAGGCCGTGCATCCGGTCTTCGCCGACGGGCGGACGAATCGGTCCAGTCTTGCAAGGGCTATGCTGATCAACGTCACGCGGGCTTCCCGATCACGGTCTTTCCTGCGCAAAGCCGTCATGATGGAAACCATCGCGAGGTTCGCCGAAACGCGGGCGGAGGAGGAGGCGGTTTCCGAAGACATCCAGTCCTACTTCTCGCGGACCCGCAGTCTGGCGCGCGTCCATCTCGAAAACGGACCGGAACCCGACGTGCTGTTCTGGGCAGACCAGGGCGCCGGCCAGGACGTGGAGATTCGATACAACCTGTCGACGGGTCTGTTCGAGCGTCGCAGTGACGGCATGGTCAAATCCTGCCCGGCCGAGCACCTGATGCAGTGCGAAGACGATCTTCAGGGAATGAACTCGGTTTATGGTTCCCGGTTCTGGGAATTGTTCATGTCTTTGGGAGATGAGCGATGAGCGTCAGCGAGACGTGCCGGAACGAATGGTTCCGCCAATCATCTGAAATGATGGGACATGCCGTCCATTGCATGCTGGGCAACAAGAACTATAGCCTGTTCTCCATTGTCACCTTGAGGGCATGGACCGAGCATGCGATTGCCCAGAGGCAGATGAAAGTGTTCTTCGATAAGTTTGGCGGGCCCATCGGTTATCTCACCTGGGCTTGGTTGACCGATGACGTGGCCGAAAGGATGATGACGGACAAGAGGTTTCTTCTCCATGCCACGGAATGGAGCGAAGGAAACAATCTCTGGATCATGGATTTCTGCTGTCTTCCAGGCAATGCCAGACGAATCGTCCGTCATATCCGCACAACCATGTTCAGCGATTGCGGAACGGTGAACTGGTTGCGGCAGGGACGACGGAAGGACGGCGGTTCGAACCGGCTATGGCTCGACCGAACCCAGGGAACACTCGGCCGTCAGCCTTTGCCTATGCCTCAATGAGCATGAAATCGTTCATCGAGGAGGATGGCAAACGATACGAGTGCACCCCCGCGCGGTTGCGTTACGGCCTTGCGGCGCCAAGCCTCTGCGAACTCCGTCGCCGCATCCATTGGTGTTCTGGAATGACCATTATCTCGTATCAATGAATTTAATCACTATGAATTGAGTGCTTTTTTCGAGAAAATACTAAGAATCAACTCGCCATAAAGGTGAAGAGAGAGTATTGTCGGCAGAACAAATAACGGAAGTCATTTTGTTGGACAGACATCGCCGGGGATCATTTGATCTGGTACAGCGATAGGAGCTGAACCATCTGCTTCAGGCACCGCGAAAGCATCATCGACAGTCTGAAAGTTGCAAGAGGGGGTTTCTATGATGGGTAGTATATTTGGGAAACAAAGTGTCGGTCACCATCGATCGCCCCGGTGGTTACGATTTTCGCTATCAATTGTGCTTTTTATACAGTCATTCCGCCTGATATATTTGGGAAATGATTACGGAGGATCGGATGCCGTGCTTGTTTACGCGGTGATGTCTGTATTGTTCTTTGGATATATGGAAATATCCGTAAATAAACGCACGTGGAAGCCTATGGCCGAGGCCGCGGTATGTCTCTTCTTGGCCTTTTTCATCGATGGAAACATATCGAAAGAAGTGCAAATACACCAGAATTTGAGCGCTGCACTCTCCGCCTTTATTGGAATTGTATTCCTTTACGGGGCCTTTGTGGGAAGCGCGAAAAATTACTGAATTTGATCATTACACCTTCGCCATCCGGTGAGTGTCATGATTGTCTGAAAAAACATAGAAACAGGAGCACTTGATCATGCGGGATATTACTGAAGACGAACTCGACTTGGTTTCCGGCGGCAACCCGTTGGTAACCGCGGGATTGGGGGCATTGGCCGGAGGAACAGTTTACATAGCTGGCGTCTCCGGTTACTCCGACGCTACGGGAACATCTTTCAGTTCGAATTTCAGCTGGTATGATTTTGGTGGGGCAGCGGTCGTCGGGGCGTTTTCCGGTCCGGTGAGCGGTACTTACTTTGGGCCTGCGGCCGTATCCTCATATGGCTTTGGGTTCTTTGGTGGTGCACTTTCAAACCCCGGTGGCCCTGGCGGCAGGTAATGCTGTAGGGGACCGCTCAAGTCCCCAGTGGATCGCCTCAAGGTCCCGTTTCCCATCTTCAAAGCACGGATTAGAACTGGTTTAGCGACCCGGAACCGTCGACATGTCTCGGTTCCAAATGGGTTTTGCCGGCGCTTTCTGTTGTTTGATGATGGAACGCTGTTGAAAAGGAGTTTGGCACCCCCTTTTCTTTCCGACCATTTGTGGCTGATCGTCGAACCGCAGCTCCCTTCGGAAAAACCCGGAGGGGGCTGCGGGCTTTTGTCAACAATCGACTGAACCGCGCCGGGTTTCCCGGATGTCGTCTGGGTTGAGTCAGGCCGTCATGGCGGCATCCTCATTTTGGGCACGGCGGCGCGCTTCAGTCTCGGCGGGAGGACGGCTGCCAATGAATTCGGGCAGGCGCCACCTTCGAGACGTATTCACCCGCGCCTGACACCAGACTGACGCGACGTGCTGCACCCATCCTTTCATCACGCCACGTCAGGCCTTCCATATGAATTTCCCGTCCGCGTCAGGGACGCGCGGTAAGTGCTGGGTTCGAGAATTGCGGGCGCCAGTTGAAGTCTTTCATCGCCACCCCTATGACCGGCGCCAGTTCCGACGCCATCGACGCCGGGCACGCCTGGCCCGGCAGGCGGGTGACAAGCCGCCGTTCGACGTGCAGGGTTTGCCCGTTCATCGTGTAACGCGCCGTGTAGCTCGTCAGCGGGTGGTTCGCAGCCACCGGCTCCGGCAGGTTGGTCAGTTTCAAGCCTTCGGGCAGATGGAAATTGATCGTCTGCTCGAAGGTCTCCGATTCGCAGATGAAGTCCTGCGTTCGTTTGTCCCGGATGGCCCCGTAGATGCGAGCATAAGCCGGCTGCACCAGACGAAGGCCGAAAGGCAGGACGCCGTTGCTCTCCGGATCGGTGAAAATGTTGCCGGTGAGGGAGAATTGGCTGTTTACGGCGTAAGGCTCCTCCCGGTCGAAAGGATCGCGCAGGTCGATGCTCGCCGTGCCGCGCCACCTCTGCCGCATCATCACGTCCCTGGCATACACGTCGCCACCCTTGGCCGCAGCCTGCTCCATGACGGCCCGCAGGTCCATTGCGGCTGCTCCGGACGCCTGCGTGAGGGTGGTGCCCCGCATCGTTCCGTCTGCGGCGAATACGACATCGGCCGCAAGCGACAGGCGGTTGTCGTCCGCGGGCATTGCCGGCGTGCGCGTCAGCGCGACACCGTTGCGCCCGGCCCGCAGGACCGCCTTGTCGGCGATGGCGCGGTGCACGATGCCGAAAGCGGCGTGTCCAGCTGTCGGGTCGATGTAACGGTTGAATTCCGGAAGCCAGAGAATCACGTGGTTGAACCATTCCGGTGCCGGCACCGTCGGCTCCCGGTGGCTTGGGAAGACCGAGATCAGCGCGAAATCGGCCTCGATGCCCTTGGCGGCCAGCAAGGCGCGTGTGAGCACGGTGTGGTCCTTGCAGTCGCCGAACTTGTTGGCGAGCACGGTGCCGGCGTCGTGCGGCACGTAGCCACCCTGACCGAGCAGCACGGCGAAATAGCGCACGTTCTTCGACACCCAGTCGTAGATTGCGCGCGCCTGCTCCTGGCGATCGGTGATTCCGCGGGTGATCTCGTCGGCAAGCGCGCGGATCTCCGCCGTAGGCTCGCTCTTCGACGCGGCGTCCTCGTAGAAGCGCTGCCCGATGGCGTCCCAGTCGCGGTAGCTCCCGATGACGAGGCGGGAAATGCGGTCGATGGGGGCCGTCGCGTTGGGTTCGTCCGCCAGATCGGCTTGCGGGACGAGCGTCCAGGTGACGAGGCGGCGGTCGCCGTGCTCTTCCGCGATTCGGGAAAAACCGGTGGCCTCCTCGTGCAGCGTCATCTCCTTCGGTGCATCGATGGCGATGACCATCTGCTCGTAACGCGCCGCGGGCAGAACGGGGTAGACGGCGCTGAATCCGCCCGGAACCGGGCGTGCCCTGTCCCGGAGGCGCACCGTGTAGCGCAGCGTGTCGCCGACGGCCACGTCAGGGAAGACTAGGGTGTGGATCTTCAGATCGGCATGGAAGATGCCGAGTTGAGGCGCGTTGGGCAGAGCGGCCTTGAGAATCTTGCTGGCTGGCACCGGGATGTGCCGGCCATCAGGCTTGACCGTCGCCGCCTCGATGATATCCAGGTGGGAGAAATGCTCGTTCACCGGCAGCGGGATCTGGGTCATCGATTGCAGAACGGCGTCGGACCGGAGCGTGATTTCCTCAGTCACGACGGTGCTGAGAAGACCGCTCGGCTCGACGGTCATTTTGGCGGTGAGCTTTCGTGCAAACGGTGCCGGACCCGCCTGCGCCGCCGCAATGGACGATAGGAGCACGACCGTTGAAGCCGCAGCGAGATGGACGAGGTGCTTTCTGAAACGGACGAGGATCGTCCCTGGTGTCGCATTCATCGTCGGTTGTGCTCCGTATTGTTGGTTTCGCGAATGATCTAAAGCGGGATCGCGACATCGCGCGAAGGGGGAAAAAGGCTGCTGCGTCGGTGATTTCTACAAGCTTTCATTGAAGCAATTAAGATAATGATTCTTATTTGCAAATATGGTTGTTCTTGACAGTGCCACTGGGTTGTGAGGCAGCGAAGAACTTCAGGATTCGGGGGTGCCGCCCGACCTTGGGGTTCCGAGCCGGTCCGTCTACAGTCGATTCCGCTGCTTTCCGTCCGAACTTCCGATGAGTGGCGATGAATCGGGCGCGACGTGCGCATCGTGCTGACGGTGCAGCGCTTCTATTGCCACGAAGCCGACTGCTCCGGGCGCACCTTCGCCGAACGCTTCGGATTGGCCGTGGTGCTGTTCGCCCGTGGCCTTGCCAGCCGGTCAGCGGCGATGTCCTGCTGCGGTCGGTCCGATCCCAGCCCGTTCCGGTGGCCGAAACACCGGATGTCTTGGGAGCGGATGATTACAAGCTGCGGGTGCGACCCCCGGAGACACGGGGAAACCTTTCGGAATCGCCAAAGCTCCCCACATGTGAATGGCCGCCCGCAAGGAGCGGGCGGCCACAGTGGGAGCGGATTCCTTGACCGTGCAGTCGATCTTCATGCCCGAGTCCATCTACCGGTACATGCTCGACGCTTCCCTGCGCGAGACCGCCATCCAGGCGAAGCTGCGCGCCGAGACGGCCAAATTGACCGAGGCTCACTATCAGATCGCACCAGAAGAAGGCCAACTCCTGGCTTTCCTCGTCGAAATGATCGGTGCGCGCCGGACCTTGGACATCGGTACTTTCACCGGATACAGCGCGCTGACGGTGGCACAGGCCTTGCCGGACGATGGGCGCGTCATCAGTTTCGACATCAACGAGCAGTGGACCTCCCAAGCCCGCGCAATCTGGTCCGAGGCCGGCGTGGCGGACCGGATCGACCTGCGCATCGGACCAGCGCTCAACAGCCTCGGCAAACTCCTCGCCGACAGTGGAAGCGAAGCGTTCGACTTCGCCTTCATCGACGCCGACAAGGAGAATTACGGCGCCTATTACGAGTGGTGCCTGAAGCTTGTGAGGCGCGGCGGCCTCATTGTGGTGGACAACACCTTGTGGCGTGGGCGAGTCGCCGATCCCAGCGATCGCAAGGGCAAGACCGAGGCCATCCGTGCCTTCAACGCGGCCCGCCTGGACGACGAGAGGGTGGCCCTGTGCATGCTGCCCGTAGGGGATGGCGTGACCCTCCTGCGGCGGCGCTGAAGGAGGGTAGGCACGTGGCCCGGCCCCTTGGGACGGTAAGCAGGAACAGGGTGCGGGTGACCGAGGTGTTTCGATAGGTTGCCTCCCCGAACGGCACATAAATCCCATAAGGGCAATTATGGAAAATATACCAAGGAATTCCGTGACAACTCTCCTTCGGCGACGATCCTTATGGAGGCGTGGTAAATTTTGCTCTATCTCATAAGAGGTATCGCCCACACCTGATCTCACCGCGGCGATGTTGATGGTCGATCGCACATGATTTCAGGTTCAGGCCTCTCCACCCTCCACAGTTTCGCACCCACGACAATGCGGGGGCGAAGGCATCTCGGGTTTCTGACCGCAGGCCTGCTGGCGGCGGTCACTCACGGCCCGCTCGCCGATCCGGCGCGTGCCGCGGACCAATCGCATCTCGCCACCGTCACAACGCTGCGCAAGGAGGCGGACAGCCACCCGGCCAAGATGCTCCAATTCGGCGTCTACCGGACAGAGGCCGATGCCTGGGTCGCCTGGAAGGCGGTTGTCCGGCGCCAGCCCGACATGGTCGCCGATCTCGTTCCCCGAGTCGCCCTGCAAAGGCCAGAGATTCCTGATTCCGGTTTCGTCCTGCGGGCGGCCCCCCTGCCCGACCTCGACCCCAACTTCGTCTGCCGCCGGATCGTCGGCGGTGGCGGCAGTTGCCTCGTGGTGGACGCCGTCGCCGAGCAGCCGCCGACGACACCCGTCGCCGGTTCGGAGGACAACGACCACAATGGAGTGGTCACCTACAGCCCGGACCAGAGCCGGGAGATGCAGGAGATCGAGCGTCAAGCCGCCCGCCTGTCGCGGATCGCCGCTATCGTGCCCGGAAATGAAGCGCGGGTGGACATTGGGGCGCTGAAGGCCAGCCGTTGGAATCTCTGCTCCCTGACCTTCGACGACGGGCCGCATCCGGCGGTGACTCCGCGCATCCTCGATATCCTGCGCAGCGAGGGAGTGCGCGCGACCTTCTTCCCGATCGGCAACGTCGCGGTCCGCCACCCGCGGATCATCCAGCGGATCGTTCAGGAGGGACATGAAGTGGGCAACCACAGCCTGACCCACCCGAACATGCGCACTCTGAACACCGAGGCCCAGCGCGCGCAGATTGCGGAAACGAATCGCATCCTGGCCCAAGCGGGCGCCGACCCGGTGCTGTTCCGCCCTCCGGCCGGACGCTGGAACGGCGATACGCTGACGGCCGTCGAGCAGGAAAAGATGAGCCCGGCGCTGTGGAACGTCGACACACGCGACTGGTTCACCCGCGACGCCGGCAAGATCATGGCGCAACTTGAGGCCACCGGCACCATCGGCAGCGTCGTCCTGATGCACACGACCTACAACGCGACGGCGGAAGCGCTTCCCCGGGCCATTGGCCTGCTGCGCACGCGCGGTTGCCGCTTCGTCACCCTGTCGGAATGGATCACGAGCTTGAACAGCCTCGCCACTCCGCGCATCGCGCAGCGCTGAATCCGGCGACAACAGCGATCATCCCTCCGCCGCCCCCTTCCCGGATGTCGGGAAAGGAGCGGTTCGGAGCGGATGCGCGATCAGGCGACGTTCTTGGCGCGGCCGCGACGGGCCGGCTTGGCCGGAGCGGCGGCCTTCTTGCCGAGACCGATCGACTTGGCGAAGGCGGACCGCTGCTCCGCATAGTTCGGGGCGGTCATCGGATAGTCCGCGGGCAGGCCCCACTTGCGGCGGTATTCGTCCGGAGTCATTCCATAAGCCGTGCGCAGATAGCGCTTCAGCATCTTCAGCTTCTTGCCGTCCTCAAGGCAAACGATGTAGTCCGGCATCACCGACTTCTTCACCGGCACGGCGGGGCGCAGTTCCACCGCTTCCGGCTCCACCGGACGGCCTGTGCCCGACAGACTTTGGTGGACAATCCGGATGAGGTTCGGAAGATCATTCACCGCGATCTGGTTCGAGCGGACATAAGACGCAACGATCTTACCCGTCATGGCAACCAGATCGGTGGCCGAATTCTCAGAACCGTCGGTGTCGCTGCTTTGCATGTCAGTTTCCTTCGAGAACGAATGATCCAGAACGGAGGATGGGCAAAGTGATGCGCAAAGCGCAAGCCTGTGCATCAGGTTTAACATGCAAATGTGTAATGTGTTTCATGCAGGACACGCGGACGGGTGCCTCAGTCGAGCGGAAATAGTAGGCTTCGGTGATAAAATCGCCGCCCGGTCAGGCGGCGGAACGCGCACGCTTTATCAGGTCGGCGTACCAGCGGGCGGAGGCTTTCGGCGTGCGTTTCTGCGATTCGAAGTCCACATGGACGATGCCGAAACGGTTGCCGTAACCGCTTCCCCACTCGAAATTATCCAGAAGCGACCAGACGAAGTAACCGCGCACGTCCGCTCCGCCGCGAATCGCCTCATGCATTGAGGCGTTATAGAGTCGCAGATAGTTGATTCGGTGTTGATCGTCGATGGCGCCCGATTCGTCCGGCGAATCGCTGCCGCCGCAGCCGTTTTCCGTAATGACGATGGGCATGCGATAGCGGCGGGTGATTTCGAGCAGCTCGTCCCGGAAGGCGTCGGGGAAAACCGCCCATCCGACACCATAGGTCGGCGAATCGGGCGGCGCGTCGCCCCAACCGTAACCCCAGGTGGTGTCCGGATTCGCGCGGGCGAAGATCGGGCCGTAATGGTTCAGGCCGAACCAGTCCATGGGCCGGCAGATCCGCGCCATGTCGCCGGCCTTCACGTAAGGCTCGATGGCGCGGGCGACGCGCGGCGGGTAGTGGCCGAGAAGCTGCGGGTCGCAAAAGCTCAGGTTCCAATGCTCGTCCAGAAGGGCGGCGGCCTCCGCGTTCTCCGGCCGCCCTCCCTCCGGCAGCACCCGCTGGCGGTTGTGCACCGCCCCGATGGAGGCGCCGGGAACCAGAGTTCTGATCACGTCCACGCCGGCCCCGTGGGCAAGGTTCACATGGTGGATGGCCCGCAGATGCTGGGCCCGGTCGGTGATGCCGGGAGCCGCCCAGGGGATGGCGTAACCGAACAGGGTGAAGACGGAGAACTCGTTGAAGGTGATCCAGCGTTGCACCCGGTCGCCGTAGCGCCGCGCCAGCAGCGTCGCATAATCAGCGTACCAGCCGGCGCTGTCCCGGTTCGCCCAGCCGCCGAGGTCCTGCAGGGCCTGCGGCAGGTCCCAGTGATAGACGCACAGCCAGGGGGCGATCCCCGCCTCCAGCACCGAGTCGATCAGGCGGTCGTAGAAGTCCAGGCCAGCTTGGTTGACCGCGCCGCGCCCGCGCGGCAGCACCCTGGGCCACGCCACGGAGAAGCGGTACGCGTCCACTCCCAGCCCGCGCATCAAAGCCACGTCCTCGGCGTAGCGGTGGTAGTGGTCGCACGCGACGTCGCCGGTGTGGCCGTTCACCACACCGCCCGCCGTGCGGCAGCGCGTGTCCCAGATGCTGGGCCCGCGCCCGTCCGCAAACGCGGCCCCCTCGATCTGATAGGCGGAGGTGGAGACGCCCCAAACAAAATCCTTCGGCAGGTCCGCCATCACCGTCTCCGTCCGCACCACTCGCCCATACCCATACTACCTTTGGCGGAATGGTCAAGAAACAGGCATAATGATGAGCGAATGGTTCGACGGAGCGGCCTCCCTTGGAACATAAATCTGCGCGACCGCTGGCAACGCCCCTTTCCACCTCCGATTTTCCCGATGGATTCCTGTGGGGAACTTCGACGTCGGCGTTCCAGGTCGAGGGGGCCGCAACCGAGGATGGGCGGGCGCCCAGCATTTGGGACAGCTTCTGCCGTCTGAAGGGTCGGGTGGACAACGGCGACACCGGCGACGTCGCCTGCGACCACTACCACCGCTACGCCGAGGATGTGGCGCTGATGCGGGACATCGGGGTCGACGCCTACCGATTCTCGATCTCGTGGCCGCGCGTCCAGCCCCGCGGGCGCGGGGTGGTGAACGAGGCCGGGCTGGATTTCTACGACCGCCTGATCGACCGGCTTCTGGCGGCTGGGATCGAGCCCTGGGCCTGCCTCTACCATTGGGACCTGCCGCAGGCCCTGCAGGACCTCGGCGGCTGGGCGAACCGGGACAGCGCCGGCTGGTATGCCGACTACGCCGTCCTCTGCGCCCGCCGCTTCGGCGATCGGGTGACGCGCTGGGCGACCTTCAACGAGTTTTCCGTCTTCACCCTGTTCGGCTACGCGCTCGGCTGGGGCGCCCCCAGCGTGTCGGACCGCGGGGAACACCTGAAGGTCATCCATCACACCAATCTCGCCCATGGGGCCGGCGTGGACGTGCTGCGCGATCTGGTGCCGGGCGCCTCCATCGGGGCGGTGCACAGCGTTCAGCCCTGCCGGCCCGCCGATCCGGCGCCCGAAAACATCGAGGCGGCGGCCCTCTTCGACGAGTTGTGGAACCTGTGCTTCCCCGACGCGCAGATTCTGGGCCACTACCCGCCGCGCATCGCCCGCGCCATCGAACCTTACGTCCAGGCCGGCGACATGGCGCGGATCTGCCGGCCCTTGGACTGGTTCGGGATGAACCATTACGCCCCCCTCTTCGCCCAGGCCGAGCCGGGCGCCGTCTGGGGCTGCGGCTTCGGCGCCCCGCCCGAGGGCATGCCGCGCACCGACATCGGCTGGCCGCTCCAGCCCAGCGCCTTCCACGAGGCGTTGATCCACGCCACCGCGCGCTACCGACTCCCGATCTACGTGACGGAGAACGGCTACGGCACCAAAGCGCCGGAAGCCCCGGACGCGCAGGGGATCGTGATGGACCGGGAGCGGCTTGACTATCTGCAGGCCTGCATCGGCGAAATGGCGCGGGCGCTGAAGGACGGAGCCGACGTGCGCGGCTACTTCGTGTGGTCGCTGCTCGACAACTTCGAATGGGGCGGCGGCTACGGCACGCGGTTCGGCATTGTCCATGTGGATTTCGAGACGCAGAGACGCACGTTGAAGGAGTCCGCCAAGTGGTATTCGGCGCTGATCGGTGGCGCGCGGGGGCAAGGCTCCTGACCCGGCCATGACGGACCCGGCCGTCCCGTTTCAGCACACCGCCGGCCGCTTGACGGTCTGACGCCCCCTATTCCGCGACCGCCGCGATCCTCCGGTCCCCGCAAGGCACCTCGCGCATCTGAACGGTATCGCCCACCCGTTCGAGCACCAGCTTGCGGCGGTGATGCGCCTCCAGGCCGGGGTGGCTGCCGATGGTGATCAGAGAGGCGTCGGGGAACTCGTCTTCGACCAGGCGCAGCATCGCCTCCTCGGTCCGCGGGTCCAGGCTGTCGGTGGAGTCCTCCAGGAAGATCCAGTCGGGACGGTGGATCAGCAGACGGGCGAAGCCCAGCAATTGCTGCTCCGGCACCGCCAGAATCTCGTCCCAGCTGTCGGGCTCGTCCAGCCGCGGCAGCAGATGGCCGAGCCCGACCCGCTCCAGCGCCTCCGCCGCGCCGGCATCGCTCACCGTCCCCACCCCCAGGGGATAGCTGAGGGCGGCGCGCAGCGTGTCGTGCGGCAGATAGGGGCGTTCGGCCATGAAGAACACGCGGGAAAGGGAGGGCAGGACGACGCTTCCCCCACCCCAGGGCCAGACACGCGCCACCGCGCGGAACAACCGCACCGCCGCCGCCGGATCGCCGACGATCAGCACACGCTCGCCAGGGCGGATCTCCAGGTCGAAGGGCTCCACCACCCGGCGCCCGTCCGGCTCGGCGATGGACAGCCCACGGAAGCCCAGGCCATGCCCGCCGTCGCTGCGCTCCACGGTGATGCGCTCCGTCCCCTCCCCGCCGATCTCGCGGTCCAGTCGCTGGAGCGCCTCGTGCAGGCCCAGCACGCGCTCCACCGACGCCTTCCATTCCGCGGCGCGGGCGAGGTTGTCGATCGGCCAGGACAGGGCGCCGACGGTCTGCTGGAAGGCCTGCGCCGTCTGCATCAGCACGCCGAGCGAGATGGCCCCGGCGATGTAGCTGGGCGAGGCGACCAGGATCGGAAAGACGGCGGACAGCACCGAATAGGCGGCGCTGAAGACCATCATGTTGGACAGGGCGTGCGTCTGGCCGTTCCAACCGCGCTGCACCCCGCCGAACAGCAGACGCAGGCGGTCGCGCTCCCCCGACTCACCGTGCAGGAGCGCCACGTCCTGCGCGTTCTCCCGCACGCGGGCGAGGCCGAAGCGGAAGGACGCCTCGTGCCCCTGCCGCCGGTTCACCGCCTTCACCAGCGGCTTTCCCATCAGCAGGGCGATGCTCGTCCCGACGGCTGCGTAGACCAGCGCGATGTAGAGAAGATAGCCCGGCACGTGGAAGGTGCTTCCGGCCAATGTTACCTCCGGCGCACCGGACAGCCGCCACAGGATGTTGGTGAAGCTGATCAGCAGCAGCGCGCAGTAGGACAACGACAGGACGAGGTCGATCGCCGCCTCGGTCGCGATGCGGATATCCTCGGCGATGCGCCCGTCCGGGTTGTCGTGGTCGCCGGGCAGATAGGTCACCTGATGCTGCCGGCCGCGCGTCAGCCAGTCGCCCAGCAGCTTCTGCGTCAGCCACGTTCGCCAGCCCAGCTGCAGGCGGCGCTTCACCCGCAGATGCAGGATGGTGTTGGCGATGTTGAACAGGATGATCCCACCCGCCGCCGCGATCATCAGCAGGAACCGGTCCATCGAGCGCTGCTCCAGCGCGTCGAACAGGTGCTGGCTCCACAGGTTCAGCAGGATGGGAACCACCACCTGCCCGACCGTCAGAAGCCCCAGCGCCCCGGCGAGAAGCCACACCGTCCAGTTCCGCCCGCTTGACCAGAAGCCACCGGCAAGATGAAGGAACCGGCGGGTGAAGCCGGATCGGTCCGGCGTCCTGGACGCGATCGACATGGCCCTTCACCCCCTGGGCTTGAAGCAAGACCTCCTTTACCCTAACGAACAGTTTATTACCAACAGCTTGCCCCGCAGTGCACCAAAGGATTGGTGCACTGCCGCAAGGTCATAGCCCGTCACGGGGTGGCGGCGATCCCGTCCGCAGCCGCCGGCAGGACGGGCGGGTTGGCCCAGGCGGTGCGGGAGTCGATCTCCAACTCGAAATCGGAAAAGACGGTGCGTCCATACAGGCCGTGGCCGCGGTCGGGGATGTCGGTGAAGAGGTGAAGCGCCATCGGCCCGGACCACGGCGCCGCCAGAACCGCCGACAGGTCGAGCGGTCGGCGCGCCTCCTCCAGCACCATCCAGCCGCTGGAGGCGAGGACGCCCTCCTCCCGCTCCGCCTCGTCCACCGTCACGGAGGGAGGTGCCACCACCAGCTTGCAGGCGATGGGGGTGCGGCAGCGCGGATCGTCGATCACCGCCCGCGCCCGCACCGCCATGGCGCCCGGCACCTCGTCCAGCGGGATGTGGGCCGCCGTTACGACGCCGTGAAGCGGGTGGAGCAGGATGCGCCCGCCGCGCAGCAGACCGAACCAGGGGAAGGTCGCCTCGAAGTCGCGGCCCTTGCGCAATTGCGCCAGCACCGGCTGGGTCAGCGGCCAGACCAGATGGTCCGGCGCCGGATGCGACGCCAGATGCGCCGCCGCGCCGTACTCCAGCCCCGGCAGCCCGCTCCACAGCCGCAGCGCCAGCATGGCCGGCTGTCCGACGGCGCGGGCCGCTGGCGCGACGGCGTACTCGTCGAGCAGACCGGCCTGGGCCAACGACAGGCGCAGCGCCTCCGTCACCACCCCGGTGGCGCCGATCCGCAGATCGAGAAGGCGATCCATCCGGGTCGAGGCGACCGGCAGGCGCAACGGCAGCCAGCCGGACCGCAATTCGCCGAAGGACAGCGTCCATTCCGCGAGGGGCTCGCCGGTCTCCACGCCCGTCAGGGCGACGGCGAGCACCCCGCTTCCCTTCGGCGCTTGGTCCAGATGCAGATCAAGTCCCGCCAGCCCCCGCGCGCCCGTCGGCAGGCGCTGCACGATCTCGGCCGCCCCAGCGGGATTCCGGCCATGGCGCAGCGGCACCGGCAGCGCCCCAACCGGACGCGGCGTGGCGAAGACCAGCCGCGGCGGGCTGAGGCGCAGGGCGTCCAGAAGCTCCACCGCCTCCGGCGGCAGGCGAGCGGAACGGCCCCATTCCTCCCGCAGAGTGGACAGGGTCCGTTGAAGCCCGGCATTGCGGCGATGCAGCCCGTCGATCTCCCCGAAGGCCTGGGCCAGCAAGCCGCGCAGCAGCGTGGACGCGTCGCCCGTCACCTGCGGCGGCGCGCTGTCCGGCCCGCCAGCCCCTTCCCACCAGCCGAGCAGGTGTTCAGCGTCCCGCCGCGCCGCCTCGTCGCCGCACCATACCGCCCGGACGGCGGCGGGCGGGATGGCCAGCGTGCGCAACGCCGCGCCCTCGTCCGCGCCGTCGTCCGCGCCGTCGTTCCCCGACAGCAGCAGATAGCCGCCGTCGTGACGAACCAACCGCAGGATGCGAAGGGGAATGGTGCCTGGCTCCGGCCCGGTATCGGTGCCGACCATGATGAGCTTCGGCGTGCCGTCGTAGAGGGAGGCGAACTGGGCCGCGGGGGTGGAGAGCTTCATGATGACGACACCCCTCTCAGGCGGCCGCGGAGGTTTCGGGAAGGCACGAGGACAGAGGCGCGCAGGCGGTCCAATCGAGATCGGCGTCCGGCTCTGTCGCATCCTCCCAGCGCCGCAGCTTGTCCGGTGGGACGCCCAGAGCCCGGCAGAGGCGGAAGGTCCGGGCTTCGAGCGGGACGATGGTCTGGTAGGCGTGCTCGAAAGCGGCGCAGCCATTGACCGTGTCGGCCAGGGACGGCGCATCCGGCGCATCGGACGAACCCAGCAGCGCCCAGCCCGTGACACCGAGGGCGCGCAGCCGCCCCATCAGCGGATGGGCCGCGCCATGCCGCACGGCCACCACCAGATCGAAAACGGCCAGCGTGCCGACCGCCATATCCTCCTCCACCGCATCCAAGGGACGCAGCGGCGTGCCCAGATAGGCGTCGCGGTGGGTCAGCGGGCGTTCGGGCAGCACCAGCGACAGCGGATGGGGGATGACTGACGCGAAAGCCTCCACCACGTCCGCCGCGAGCGACAGGCCCCCACCGCCCAACGCCACCAAATGCGCGTCATAGCCCTTCCCGGCCAGCCAGCGAGCCATGCGGGCGGCGGTGTCCAGCGCTTGCGCATCGGCGGGATCGGCCACCAGCGCCGCCAGCCGCCGGTTCCCCGTGGGGTGGAGCAGCGGCAGCACCGAGGGCAGTTGATGCACCGTCCGGTAGACATCCTCAGGCGTGGCGACCCCGGTGCGGTAGCGATCGATCGGCGCCGCCGCCCAGCCGCCGTTGGACGGCCGCGACCACGCCGCGGCCATCGCCTCGCGCAGCGCGGACAGAGCGGGGTCGGCGCTGGCCGGCGGCTGGACCGCGCCGGGCAGCGCCAGGGTCAGGGTCAGCCGGACTTCGGCGCAGGGCTTCCAAGGCTCCCGCTCCAGCATAGGAGTGCCCGCCGGCTGGCGCCGCACGAGGTCGAGCAGGACCGCGGTGGGCAGCATCGCCATAGCCGCTCCGCCGTCGGGCAGAGGGAAGGGCGCGTCCGCCTGCAACCCCACCGGCGCGCCGGACCAGGACAGCGCGCCACCGCTTTCCACCGCCCGCGCCGCCACCTCGGCGCGCACCAGGGTCGCCTGTGCCGCCGCGCGCTCCAGGACCCACAGCGTGCCTCGCAGCAGACGGTGGCGCTTCAGCAACTCGTAAAGGCCGGAGTCCATCACCGCCAGCAGGCCGGGGCACTCCCCGTAGCCCGGCCGCTCCGGCGCGCGCAAGGCGCGGCGCACGAAGTCGGCGAGCGGCACATCCTCCTCGCCCGCCGCGGGGTCGGTGACGCAGCGGACAATGGCGCGGTCGGGCAGATACACCGCGTAGCGCCGACCAACCGCCGCCTCCGCCCGCAGCACGGCCCGAACCGCGAACAGCGCGGGGTGGCGCTTCTGGATGTGGGTCAGGATGGGGCGGTAATCGCGCTCCGATTCGGTCAGCATGCTCTCGCCGCGACGGCGGTAGCCGAAACCGGTGCCCGGCACATGGACGCCGTGGAAGCCGCGCTCCAGCCCTTGCAGCCAGAACTCCCAATCCTCGCTGCCCTGACGCATCGCCTCGTCGAATCGGGCGCCGCTGTCGAGCAGGCGGCGCGAGGCCATGCTGCCCGCCTCGCTGACGTTGCGGAACAGATGCTCCAGCGGCGAATAGGCACCGGACATGTCGCAGAACTCGAAGAAGCCGAACTTGTCGACGTCCGGATAGGCCCAGCCGACCTCCGGGCCCGCCGCCCGTAGCGCGTCCAGCATACGTTGCAGCAGATGGGGCCGGATGCGGTTGTCGGAATCGAGGAAGTAAACCGCCTCCAGCGCCGGAAAGGCGTCCAGCGCGAAGGCGATCCCGCTGTTGCGCGCCGCGCTCAGCCCGGCGTTGCGCTTGTGCAGGTAATGGAGCCGCCCCGAATGGGCCGCCGCGAACTCCCGGCACACCCGACCGGTCTCCGGGAAGGGGCAGCCGTCGTTGACCACGACCACGGCGTAGGCGAAGTCCGTGTCCTGGGCGAGCGCGGTGGACAACGCCTCGACCAGCAGGCCCGAATGCTTGTAGGTCGGCACGACGATGGCTGCGCGGACGTCTTCGGCGTCACCGGACCCTGAAGCGATGTGAGTTCCAACGGAATGCATGGGCGGACGCAGTGATGACACGACACCGTCGATAGCACCGCTTCCGCTTGATTAAGATGTGACAATTCCGAGGCAGAAACCGCCGGGTCCGCGCCCACCCTGTTCCTGCCAATAAGCGGTTTGTAAAAAGCACATTATATGCGGAGCGCGCAAATTATTTTCCCAATTTCATCTCAGATGTCCCTTCCTCCGTTAAATACTTCTGTGAAAAATCCTTGGCGAGTGTTGACACCACCTTGTTAAAGGTCCCGGATTGGAAACCCAGATCTGAAAACTTCTGTCCTGCCGCTTGCTCTTTGGACGTTGCGAAGAAGCGCTCATCGCCTCCCTTGAGCGTGTAGGCTTTCATCGGCATTCCGATACCGGCCAACTGGTCCCAGGAATCCTGCATATCCTTCATCTCTGCGCTCAGCTTACTCAGCGCAGCCAAGCGGTCTTGGGGGCTCATTCCAGGCCGATCCATGGCTGCATACCGGCTCTCCAGAGTTGATTCCATGCGATCCGAGATGGTCTTCATGCTCTGCTGACGCGCCGCTCCTTCGGCAGTGCCTCCTGCATCTGCGTCTTCCTTTGCGGACTGCCAGAACGCCTTCTTGCGCTCCGATTTCAGTGCGGACGACAGCGCGTCGTTGAGTTCGTCCGCCGACAGCGCCCCGCTGGATACGAGCTTGCCCAGCGACG
Source organism: Azospirillum himalayense (assembly GCF_042657465.1). NCBI lineage: Bacteria > Pseudomonadati > Pseudomonadota > Alphaproteobacteria > Rhodospirillales > Azospirillaceae > Azospirillum > Azospirillum himalayense. The sequence continues at coordinate 160,964 of NZ_JBHSLC010000111.1, forward strand.
TCCGATCATCCGCTGACAGGTTCTTGAACAGGTCGAGCGCATCACCCTTGAGCGCCGAAGCCAGATTGCTGAGATCGACCTTGTCGGTCTTGGAGGAGGCGGCCGGTGCCGTCCCGTCCGTGGCGCCGGCCTTTGCAGCGGCGGGCTTCGCCTGGACGGAGGCCGCGGCGGTGGCGTGGAACAAGGATGCCGAAACGTCGGAAATTCCCATGACTTCCCCCGATGCTCATAAAGCAATAAGTCAAAGCCCGCATCTGACATGGTGATTGCATACAGTAATATGCAAATCCACCTCGTCGCTCCCGATCGATGATTGTTGAAAATACCTAAAGAAAAGTTAATTCAAAAAGCTTAAGGGGCTAATGATTAGCGATATAATGGTTAGATAAATAACTATTCAATACGAAGTGCGGCAATATTTAGCAATTCAGGTTCGTTGACCGTGATCTTTCATGAATATATCAATAATGATGCGATCTTTGACGCATACAATCATACTCGAATGGAGCTCCAAATGGGATTTTACGCACTTACGTCTGGCCAGTACAACTGGGCTCCCTCCAACCCCTATGAGACTTGGTCCATATACGGAAACAATCTGAACAACCAGATTGTTGGGGGCAGTCTCAATGACTACATCAGCGGAGGAGACGGCAACGACTCACTGGATGGCGGCGCTGGCGACGATATGATCAGTGGCGATGCTGGTTCTGACTTGATCTATGGCGGGTCCGGCTCCGACAATTTGCTCGGCGGCACAGGAGACGACACGCTCTATGGGCAGGACGGCAATGATACGTTAAACGGTGGCGCTTCAGGCTTCCGTGATATTCTTGCCGGTGGAAATGGGAACGACACCTATACCCACTATTACAACGACGGCGGTCTTTCCTGGATTGTCGATGGAAGCGGAACGTCCGACCACCTCGTCATTAACGACGTATCGAGCTTCAGCAATCTCACATTCACGCGGTTCACGGACTCCTCTGGAAATCTGAACGACTGGCTTGGTATCTTCACCACCGCGGACACCAGCGGCTCCAATGGGATCTACATCCAAGGGTTCTTCAATGGTTCGACGTATGGCCATGGAGCTGGTGAGGTAGAATACATAACGGTGGGATCGACGACCTACAGCCTCTGGGGCTACCTTGGACTCTGATGGTAAAGTCAAGACCTCCGCTGCAATACCAGAATCAGAAATTGTGCCACCGCGAAATTTCTGAAGAATGATCGTGGATTGCTTCCCGCGAATATCTCTGATTTTCTTCAAACAGGCCGGATTCCATTACGGAGTTTCCGGCCTGTCCCTTCTGATCTTTCAAACGTCGTCCAGACGGCCACTCCTCGCCACTTCGCTCAGGAAACGGTAGCTGTCCTTGGGCGTGCGGACCAGCGTGTCATAGTCGACGCGAACGATGCCGAACCGCTTCGACAGGCCGAAGGCCCATTCGAAATTGTCCAGCAGACTCCAGCACAGATAGCCCTTCACGTTGCAGCCATCGGCCAGGGCGCGGCCGACCGACGCCACATGGTCGCGCAGGAAGGCCACGCGCTCCGCGTCGTGAACCTGCCCGTCCGGCGTCACCACGTCGTCATAGGCCGCACCATTCTCCGCGACGAAAACGGCGGGGTTGCCGTAGTCGCGCCTGAACTCCATCAGCAGGTCGTAGAGCCCATCGGGCTGAACCGGCCAGGCCATGGCGGTCCAGCGGTCGCAATGGGCGTCGCCCCACCACACGTCGAACGGATGCCCCGTCTCGTGCTTCATGGTCATGCGCGAGTAATAGTTGATGCCCAGCAGGTCGATGGGGAAGCGAATCGCCTCCTCGTCTCCGGGCAGCACGAAGTCCTTCATCCGCTCGGCCATCAGCTCCGGAATCCTGCCGCGCATCACGCCGTCCAGGGCCACCCGGTTCCACACCGCGTCCCAGCGGGCCGCCGCCGCGACGTCCTCCGGCCGGTCGCTCTCGGCCCGGCAGGGCTGGAGGTTGATGACAGTGCCGAGCGTCAGGCCGGAATGCTCCGCCGATATGGCGCGGAGCGCCGCCCCTTGCGCCAGATTCTGGTGGTGCAGCGCGCGCAGGATGCCCGTCTCGCCCAGCTTGTGACCGGGCGCGTGCTCGCCCGTGCCGTAGCCGTGGGTGGCGACCACGTTCGGCTCGTTCAGCATCATCCAGTCCTTCACCCGGTCGGCAAGCCGGGCGGCGACGATGCGGGCGTAGTCGGCGAAGGGACCGACGACCTCCCGGCCCTGCCAGCCCCCGCGGTCTTCCAGCGGCTGCGGCAGGTCCCAATGGTACAGGCAGGCCATCGGCCGGATGCCGGCGGCCAGCAACCCGTCCACCAGCCGGTCGTAAAAGTCGAGCCCCGCCGCGTTCACCGCCCCCGCCCCGCTCGGCAGGATGCGCGGCCAGGCGATGGAGAAGCGGTAGGCGTTGAATCCTGCGCCCTTCAGCAGGGCGATGTCCTCCGCCCAGCGGCGGTAATGGTCACAGGCGACGGCGGCACTGCTGCCATCCTGGATGCGCCCGGCGTCGGTGAAGGTGTCCCACACGCAGGGGCCGCGCCCGTCCTCGTGAATCGCCCCCTCGATCTGATAGGCCGCGGTGGACGCCCCCCACAGGAAGTCCTTGGGGAAAGTGATGAGTGCCATGACGGGGACTCCCTTGAAGTGTTTATGTTGCAGACGCACTGTTGCGAGCGCGAAGGTCATGTTGCGCGAGCGAAGAGGCGGCCACACTTATTCTGACCATCAGGTATAGTCTCTTCGTCTTAACAAGTGTATGCTTCAGCCATAGCGGCTGGCCTGAAAAATCAGCACAGCAGCATTCCCGCCGGCGGGAGGCATTCCATGGCTGTTACCATTCCCAAAACCACCAAGATCGTCTTCCTGGGCGCCGGCAGCGCCGCCTTCGGGCTGAGCATGTACCGCGACCTCTTCACCACGACGGAGCTTGCGGGCAGCACACTGACGCTTGTGGACACGAATCCGGCGGCGCTCGACCGCATGACGGCGCTCGCCCGCCTGCTGAACGCCAAGGGCGACGCCGGCCTGATCATTGAGCAGACCACCGACCGCCGCGCCGCCCTGAACGGCGCCGAATTCGTCGTCAATTCCGTCGCCATCGACCGCAACCGCCTGTGGAAGCTCGATTTCGAGGTGCCGAAGAAGCACGGCATCCGCCACACGCTCGGCGAGAACGGCGGCCCGGGCGGCCTGTTCTTCACGCTGCGCACCCTGCCCCTGATCTTCGACTTTGCCCGCGACATCGAGGAGCTGTGCCCGGACGCCCAGTTCATCAATCTGTCGAATCCGGAAAGCCGCGTCGTTCTGGGTCTTGGCAAATACACGAAGGTCAAGACGCTGGGGCTTTGCCACGGCATCTTCCTGGCGCGCTGGTTCATCTGCCAGATCCTTGGCATGGCCGAGAAGGACGTGGAGGTCTGGGGGGCCGGGCTGAACCACTTCCAATGGCTGATGCACATCCGGGACAAGGCGAGCGGACGCGACCTTTACCCGCTGCTGCGCGCGAAGGAGAAGACCCACGATCCGGCCTTCACGCCGCTGACCCGTCGCCTGTTCAACAGCTTCGGTCTGTGGCCGACCTGCAGCGACGACCATATGGGCGAATATCTGCCCTACGGCTGGGAGGGCGGGGAACACGGTTTCGATTTCGCGGAGGACGAGCGCGGGCGCGGCATCCTCAACGCGCTGATGGACGGAGCCATCGCCGGGACGACCGCGGTGCCCGACGACTGGACGAAGCCGTCCTGGGGCGAGCGGGCGGTGCAGGTCATCGCCGGGGTGCTGCACAACCAGAAGCGCTTCATTGAGTCGGGGATCGTCTACAACCAGGGCGCCATCCCCAACCTGCCGCCCGATCTGGCGGTGGAGGTGCCGCTGCTGGCCGACGCGGCGGGCGTTCACCCGGTCTCGCTCGGCCCCCTGCCCGACCCGATCGCCAAGCTGCTGCACGTTCAGGCGAGCGTGCAGCAGCTTGCCGTCGAGGCGGCGGTCCACGCCTCGAAGGAACTGGCGCTCCAGGCCCTGCTGATCGACCCGGTGGTGAATTCCACCGACGCCGCCGTGAAGATCCTGGACGAGTTGTGGGAGGCGAACCGGCCCTACATCCGTCCCTGTGTGTAGGAACGCGCAGGGCCGGTGCGGGTCAATGGGCCGGTTCGGTGTCCGACGCGGCCGGCTTGCGACGGCCGCGCGGAGCGACCGGCTTTACCGCTTCAACCTTCGTTGTTTCCGCCTTCACGGCCTTGGCGCGGGGCGGCTTCGCCGCCTTCGGGGCCATCGGAGCCGCGACCGGGGTTTCGGCTGAGGACTCGTTTGCGGCGGCCGGCTCGGCCTTGGTCTTGCGGGCGCGCGGCTTCTTGGGCGCGACGGCCTCCTCGACCACATCGACCACGGCGTTCAGGCCGACGCCCAGCAGTTCGGTCGCCGCCGTCTTGGTCCGGCGGACCGCCTTCTTCACGACGCCCGCGGCGGCGTCCTTGACGGCCGCGACCATGGCGACCGGTTCCGCCGTGGCGGCCGTCCGGTCCTCGGCTTCGATCTCGGCGCAGGCCTGCGCCCAATGCTCTTCCCCCCGTCCCTCCGGTCGCCCGGCGCGCTCCCAGATCTCATAGGCGCGGTGGCGGATGCGGTCCTCACGATCGCCTTGCATTCTTCCGTCTCCAAGTGGGCTTTGGTCCAAGTGGGCTTGGCCGCAGAAACATCGACGCTCGAGGAAAACGGCGTCCTGCGCCCGTGGGTTCCCGTTTTAGTGCCCGGTTTATGTGACGATAAACGTACACAAAGAAAGCGTGCCTTAGTTCATAGGAAATTCATAGGCCCATTGCTTGTCCGGCCTCGACACACAGCGGACGGTGATAGACCATGGGTTGGTACCGCCCCGACGGCGCCAGCGTCGGTACGGCTTGCGGTCCGCATAGAACCCTTCGCCGGGTTGAAGCGGGGCGGCCGGCCCAATTAACTTCGGGTGAAACGTCTTGGCAGGGGGCCGTTTGCGGCCCAGAGCCGTCACGGAAGGCAAAGAGTTCAGCGCATGTCCCTTGATCCCTTGCTTCAAGCCAACCGTATCCTGACCGAAGCCATCAGCAATTACCTCCAATCCTCGAACGAGCTTGCCGCGGCGGCGGAACGGGCGACGGCGGCCAGCGCCGGACGCGACGCGACCACCCGGCGGCTGGCCTTTCAGGAATTGTCGGAGCGCGGGAACCAGGCGCGCTTCGCCAGGAAGCACCTGACCGACACGGTACGTCGCTTGCGGGCCACCCTGCCGCCGGCCCAGATCGAAGCGGTGGCGGCGAAGCTCGACGGGCGCGAGAGCGCCGAGAGCGCGCTGACGCTGGTGCGTACGATTCTGACCGAGAAGGTCTGGTCGGCGGCCTGACCGTCCCTGGACGTTTCTCCCGGACGGCTTGGTCCGAGCGATTGTGCTGTACGACCGGTTGAACGGCGCTCCGCCTGCGGGAGAGCCGTTCGACCGGTGTTTGCCATTGGCCGTTATGCCTGCGTAACCCGGACGACTCATTTGACATCGTAGGGTGCAGGGCCCAGTGTCTGACTGCTAAAGATTATCACAAGCGCTGGGTCGGCGCCGCCGTCCCGCAGAATGGATTGTAAGGGTGCAAGACGTCTCCAAGGCGATGATCGCCCGTCTGGTCGGTTTCGACACGGTTTCGCGCCGCTCCAACATGGCGTTGATCGACTGGGTTCGGGATTATCTCGCCGGATACGGCGTGGAGAGCCGGCTGGTGCCCAGCCCGGACGGCGCCAAGGCGAACCTGTTCGCCACCATCGGCCCGATGACCGAAGGCGGCGTGGTGCTGTCGGCCCACACCGACGTCGTCCCGGTGGACGGGCAGCCCTGGGACACCGATCCCTTCACCCTGGTCGAGCGCGACGGACGCCTCTACGGGCGCGGCACCGCCGACATGAAGAGCTTTCCCGCGGTGGCGCTGGCCCTGCTGCCGGACATCCTGGAGGCCGGGCTGAAGCGGCCGCTGCATCTCGCGCTGTCCTACGACGAGGAGGTCGGCTGCATCGGCGCCCCGGCCATGATCGCCCGAATCGCCGGTGAACTCCCGCGCCCCAGCGCCGTCATCGTCGGCGAGCCGACGTCGATGGGGGTCGTGCTGGCGCACAAGGGCTGCTACGTGCTGCGCACCTCCGTCACCGGGCACGAGGTCCATTCGTCCCAGATCGACCGCGGGGTCAGCGCGGTGATGACTGCGGCGCGGCTCGTCACCCTCGTCGGCGACATGGCGGCGGAGAACGCCGCCGCCGCGGACCCCGCCTGCGGCTTCGACCCGCCTTTCACCACGCTGCAGGTCGGCACCATCGAAGGCGGCACGGCGGCCAACATCACCGCCCGCCACTGTTCCTTCGTCTGGGACATCCGCCCGCTGCCCGGCGACGACTGGACGCGCTACCGCGACCGGTTCGAGGCGGAATGCGCGCGGCTGCGCGCCGCCATGCGCCGGATCAGCCCGGACTGCGACATCCGCACCGAGCAGCTCGCCGGCGTGCCGGGGCTGGCGCCGGAGCCGGACGGCCCGGCGGCCCAGCTCTGCCACGCCCTCACCGGGCGCAACGACACCGGCATGGTCTCCTTCGCGGCCGAGGCCGGACAGTTCCAGGAGGCCGGCCTGTCCACCGTGCTCTGCGGACCGGGCTCCATCGATCAGGCGCATCAACCCAACGAGTACATCGACATCGCCCAGGTCACGGCCTGCGAGGGGTTCCTCCGGGATCTCGTCCGCCGGCTGGCGGCCTGACCGGCAGCGGGATGCGGCGGAGCGTCACGCCGGATCACAATACAGGCGGCCTTTCTATTCGGGCTGCGATCAATGGAAGGAACCAATTGTTGGATCGGCGGCGCCTTTTTGCTGAATTGCCTAGAGCACTCCCAATTTGGCCTATGCCGTCGACAGGGGAGACTTTGACGGCGTTCCTGTCGCACTGTGCCCGGGGGCGCCGGTGCCAAGGCGCGTCCATGGAAACGGGAGCGCCGGTGCATGGTTGATCTGAGCGACCTCGAGCGCGACGCGCTGACCGAGCTGGTGAACATGGGCGTCGGCCGTGCCGCGACCAACCTCAGCCGTATGGTCGCCGATCAGGTCCTGTTGTCCGTTCCTTCCATCGAGATCGTCAGCCGCAACGACGCCGCCGGCCTTCTGGCGGCGCGCGAGAAAATGAGCCTCGTCGCGGTCGAGCAGCGTTTCGACGGGTCCTTTTCCGGCCGCGCCCTGTTGATCTTCCCCGAGACCAACAGCCTGGAGTTGGCCCGCGCCGTCCTTGGCAGCGAGCTGAGCCTGGAGGAGATCGTCGATCTGGAGCAGGACGCGCTTGCGGAGATCGGCAACATCATCCTCAATGGCTGTCTGGTCGTGATGGCCAACACGTTGAAGGACAATCTGGACATCTCGCTGCCCAGCGTGTTGCGCGGCGACAGCGACCGCATTTTCCAAAGCAACGGGCCCAACCCCGACGAGCTGGTGATGTTCCTCTACATCGACTTCCTGATCCGCAGCCGGAGCATCCGCGGCTACATCGCGTTGCTCATGGGTCTGTCGTCTCTGGAGTCGCTGAAGGGACTGATCCATGGCTTCATCGACCGCATCGCCTCCGGAACGCCCGATGGAACCGACCGAGTTTAAGCGTATGCCCTGGCTGGACGGCCTTCTCGACGCGATGGACGCCGGCATCGTCGTGCTGGACCGCCACGGCCGCGTCCAATTCTGGAACCGCTGGATGGAAAGGGCGTCGGGTAGCTCCGAACCCGACATCCACGGGCGGGAACTGGTGGAAGCCCTGCCCTCCCTGCGCGACACGCGGCTGCACAACGCGGTGCGCGACGTGCTGGAAACCGGGGCGCCCAGCGTCCTGTCCCACACGCTGAACCCGGTGCTGTTCCCGCTGCGCTGCCCCGACGGGCGGCGGATGGTCCACAACGTGCTGATCCGTCCCTTCACCGTCGCCAACGCCTCCTACTGCCTGATCCAGGTGACCGACGTCACCGCCGTGGTCAACCGGGAGCGGGTTCTGCGCGAGCAGCGCGACGCGCGCTACCGCGCCATCGTCGACACCGCCCCCGACGCCATCGTCACCACCGACACGCGCGGCGTGGTGCAATGGGCCAACGGGGCCGCGGCCCTGCAGTTCGGCTTTCAGTCCAACGAACTGATCGGCCAGCATGTCAGCCTCTTCCTCGCCGAAGGCTCCCCCGACTGGTCCGGGCTGCTGGAGCGCGACCCGACCGGGCGCCCCGCCCCGGTCGAGCTGATCGGGCGCAAGCGCGACGGCACCCGCATCGACCTGGAGGTTTCGCTCGCCCGCTGGGAGTCGGAGGGGCGGAGCTTCATCACCGGCGTCCTGCGCGACATCACCGAGCGCCGCCGCACCCGTGAGGAGCTGAAGGCCAACGCGCTCGCCATGCGCCAGCTCGCCGAGCAGACCAAGGCCACGCTCGACGCGCTGCCGGCGCACATCGCCGTCCTCGACCATGGCGGGCACATCATCTCGGTCAACAAGGCCTGGGCGCAAAACGGGCCGCAGGCCGGTTTCCTAGGCGACGGGTCGGCCATCGGCGACGATTATCTGGAGGCCTGCGCCGCCACCCGCAGCGGGGCGGAGCATGCCGACGCGCTGATCGAGGGGCTGCGTGGTCTTCTGCGCGGCGGAGCGCCGGTGTCCATAGAGTATCCGGGCCTGTCCGACGCCGGGCCGCGCTGGTACCGGTGCCTCGCCGCGCCGATGGCCGCCGGTCCTTTCGGCGGGGCGGTGCTGATGCACATCGACGTCACTGAGATCAAGTCGATGGAAGCGGCGCTGCGCAAGCTGGTGGGACAGAAATCCACGCTGCTGCGCGAGGTGAACCACCGGGTGAAGAACAGCCTTCAGCTCGTGTCGAGCCTGCTGACGCTTCAGACCATGAGCCTGCCGGGGGCCGCCGAGCGTGTTCACTTCCAGGACGCCCGCAGCCGCATCGACGCCATCGCGCGGGTGCACAGCCGGCTGTACCAGACCGAGCAGTTCCAGACCATCGAGTTCGGCAGCTACCTGAACGAGTTGTGCGCCGACCTGTCCCGCGCGTCAGGCGGCGACACGTTGGGCTCCATCGAGGTGCGGGCCGAGCGGATCGACCTGCCCATCGATCAGGCGGCGCCCCTGGGGCTGATCGCCAACGAGCTGATCACCAACGCCATCAAGCATCGCGGTCCCTCGCCCGCCGACGTCCTGGTGTCGCTCAACCGGACCGATGACCTGCTGGCGCTGACCGTGACCGACCAGGGGCCCGGCCTGCCCGCCGGGTTCGACATGCGCCGGTCGCGCAGCCTCGGCATGCGCTTGATCACCAGCCTGACCGGTCAGGTCGGGGCGACGGTCACGCTGATGCCGGTGGAACGGGGCACCTCCTTCCGCATCGCGCTGACCATGCCGGAAATACGCGGCCCCATCCTGGAAGACAGCGCGGCGGAGTGGAACGGATGAAGATCCTTCTCGTCGAGGACGAGGTCCTCATCGCCATGGAGCAGAGCTTCTACCTGGAAGCCGCCGGGCACGAGGTGCATGGGCCGGCCTCGACCAGCGAAAAGGCGCTGGTCCTGGCGCAGGAGGTCAAGCCGGATCTGGCGCTGGTGGACATCCATCTCGCCCAGGGCTCCAGCGGCATCGACGCCGCCCGCCGGATGACCGCGCTGGGCATCCCCTGCCTGTTCGTCACCTCCTACCGCGAGGAGGTGGAGCCGACGCGCGAGTACGGGGTGGGTTGCCTGCCCAAGCCCTTCTCGCAGACCTCGCTGGTCTCCGCGGTCGAAGTGGTCAGCGCTATCCTGGCCGGGCGGACGCCCACCAAGGTTCCCGACACGATGGAGCTGTTTTCCTAAAGCGAATTTTCATTCGCTTTAGATTCATACGGCCTCATCTGTCGGCCGGGCTTCAGCCGCACTTGCGGCCGGGACCGCAGTCGCGGTCCAAAGCGGATTGAAATCCGCTTTAAGCCCCCTCCGCCACCGGCGCGGGAGCCGACCGCGGCTCGCGCCGGTTCTCCTGGAGGCGAAAGCGGTTCACGCGCTATCGCTTGCCCAACACCGGCATCACCCAGTCCTTCAGGAAGGCGTCTTCCGGCGGCACCGCGACCGGCTTTCCTTTTGCCAGCAGCACCTGAAGCAAGGCGGTGTGCAGGGCGGTGCAGCCGCCGAGGTCCAGCCGGGGCTCATCCACGGCACACAGCCACTCGGCCAGCGGAATCGCCTCCTCCACCGTGCAGGCGCCCTTGAAACAGGCGGTGCGGTCCTCGAGACGGATGGGCATCACAGCAGCTCCCGCAGGTTGAGGGCGAGCAGAAGCCGCCCGTCGCCGAGCACCGCCGTGCCGGCATAGCCGCGCAGCCGGGCGAGCAGCCCGGTCATCGGCTTCAGAACCACCTCGGCGCGCTCCCGGAAGGCGTCCACGACCAGCGCCATGGGCTGCCCGCCGAGGTCCACCAGAAGCACCGCCTCCCCGCTGCGCTCGCGCTCGTCCTCCGGCAGGTTGAGCAGGCGGCGCAGCCGCAGAAGCGGCACCACCGCGTCCTGTACGACGACGCTCTCCGCGTGCTTCATCCGGTGGATCGCGCCGTGGGGAACGCGCTGCATGCCGGTGACCAGCGTGACCGGAAAGCCATAGAGCGCGCCGGCCGTCTCCACGGTCACCAGCCGCGTGACCATCATCGTCAGCGGCAGGACGAGGCGGAAGCGCGTTCCGGCGCCGGGGGTCGAGGCGACCTCCACCCGTCCGCCTGCCTGCTCCACCGCGCCGCGCACGGCGTCCATCCCTACCCCACGGCCCGACAGGTCCGACACCGTCGCCGATGTGCTGAGCCCCGGCAGGAAGATCAGGCGCAGGGACTCGGCCTCCGACAGGGCCGCCGCCTGCTCCGCGGTCAGGGCGCCCGTCGCCACCGCCTTGCGGCGCACGGCCGCCGCGTCGATGCCCGCCCCGTCGTCGGAGACCTCGACCACCACGCCACCACTGTCCTGGAAGGCCTGGACGCGGATCGCCGCGATCTCCGGCTTTCCGGCGGCGCGGCGCTGTTCGGGAGGCTCGATGCCATGGTCCAGTCCGTTGCGGACGAGGTGCAGCAGCGGTTCGCCCAGGATGTCGAGGATGTCCTTGTCCGCCTCCGTCTCGCCACCGGAGAGGTGAAGCTCGACCGACTTGCCGAGCCGCCGCGCGGTGTCGCGGACCAGCCGGGGCAGCGGGTCGAAGACGCGCGACACCGGCAACAGCCGCAGCCGCAACACCGCGTCCTGCAGGTCACCGACGATGGAGTCGATGCGGCCATGGGCTTCCTTGATGCCCTGGACCAGCGCGTCGGCGCTCCGCCCCTCCTGCGCCTCGCGGGCAAGGTAGGGCAGGCTTCCCTTGGCAACGACCAGTTCGCCGACCAGCGCCATCAGCCGGTCCATGCGTTCCGCGTCCACCCGCAACGCCCGCCGCGCCGGAGTTGCCGGAGCGGCGGGCGCCGCCGGCGATACCGCGGCCGGGCCGTCCGCCAGGGCCTCGAGACAGCGGATGAGCGCGTCCATGGAGCCTTCGGCCGCGCGGTCCAGCGCCGTCCCCTCCGCACCCCGCCCCTCGGCGGCGAGGATGTTGCGCGTCGCCCGCAGCACCGCCGCCCGGCGGGCCGCCGTCTCGTCGTCGCTGCCGGGCAGGCCGAGGATGCGCGCCTGCTCCCGCAGCATGGCCATGGCAAGACTTGCCGGCGCGACGACGGGCGCCGGCTCGGGCCGGGCCGGAATCACGACCGTGGCGAGCGCCACCTGATCGGGAACGCCCCGGAAGAGGCGCATCAGCTCGTCCTTCGGCGCGCCGCTCAGGGCGCGGAAGCGCAGGGCGCAGCGGTAGGGGTCGAGGTCCGTCAGCGGCGGCCACGGCCCGGCGGACCCGATGCGCAGCAGCAGCAGATCGGGAATGCGTCGGCACAGATCCAACGGATCGTCCCCGGCGAAGAAGCAATCCTCCGCGGGGTCGTAGGCGATGGCGGTGACCGTGCGCCCGGCGGCCTTGGCCCGGTCGGCCTCCGGCAACTCGTCCACCCAGGCGAAGCCGGCGGGCGTGCCGCTGCTGTCCGCGGCCTCCGCCGGCCCGCCGAGGGCGGCGCGCAGCCCCGCCTCCTGCGCCTGCGCGCGGTCATCGGCACCGTCGGGAAGGGACTGGCCGTGCTCCAGCCCATCGACCCACGCCGCGCCGGTATCCAGCAGTTCCAGAAGCCGGTCGGCCAGTTCGCCGCTCATGGCGGCGCGTCCGTCGCGCACCGCCATCAGCGCGTCCTCGCCGGCATGGACCATGCGGGTGAAGGGAGCCATATCGAACAGCGCGGTGGCGCCCTTCAGCGTGTGCAGCGCGCGGAACAGGTCGTTGACCGCGGCCTTGTCGGTCGGATCGCGCTCCAGCCGCAGCAGGGCGGCGCCCGCCGCCTCCAGCAACTCCCGCGATTCCAGGACGAATTGCTCGAACAGCGCGCTCATGACCGCCCCTCGCGCCCCGTCAGCAGGCGGGCCGCGGCGGTGAGGTCGGCGGGGCGCACCGGCTTCACGAAATACCAGTTGGCCCCGGCGAGCAGCGCCTTCTCGCGGTCGCTGTCCTTGGATTCGGTGCTGATCATGATCGCCGGCACGTCCCGCAAGGTTTGTTCCTGCCGCAGGCGGCGCAGCATGGTGTAGCCGTCCATCTTCTGCATGTTGATGTCGACGATCAGCAGGTCCGGCGTGGATGCCAGCGCATGCTCCAGCCCATCGATCCCGTTCACCGCCTCGTCGACCAGGAAGCCGTCGGTCTCCAGAACCTGCCGGGTGTAGGCCCGGACGGTCACGGCGTCGTCCACCACGAGGACGCGGGGGTGCTGCGGATTGGGTCGGTCGGTCACCGGGCGGCCTCCTTAACTCTGGGGCTTCTGATAGAGGATGGCGTCGGGGAACCGGCGCGGCACGAAGAGAGACGACATCCGGCTCATGCTTTCAGAATGGCCGAGGCAGATGAAGCCGCAGGGCGACAGCGCGTCGTAGAACATCGACGCCGCCTCGCGCCGCCCCAGATCATCGAAGTAGATCAGCAGATTGCGGCAGAAGATGACGTCGATGCCACGGAAATTCGCCATCTGCTGCGGATCGGCGATGTTCACCAGCGAGAAGTCGATGGAATCCCGCAACTCCTCCATGATCTGCCAGTTCTGGTCGTCCAGCCGGGTGAAGTATTTGGCGACGAGATCGCGCGGCATCGCCTGGAGCGACCGTTCCTGATAGATGCCCTCCCGCGCGCGGGCCAGCACATGGCTGTCGATGTCGGAGGCGTAGAGTTCGATCTCGAAATCGTCCACCCGGCTCCACCGCTCCAGCAGCGTGATGGCGATGGAATAGGGCTCCTCGCCGGTGGCGCAGCCGGCCGACCAGATGCGCACCCGGCTACCCGGCTCACGCCCGCGCACCACCTCGTCCAGCGCGGCGTTCACAAGGCAGTCGAGCTGATACATCTCGCGGAAGAAATAGGTCTCGTTCACCGTCATGCGGTTGACGAGAAGCTGCAACTCCTCCCCGGACGCTTGGTAGCGCAGCAGATTCAGGTATTGGCGGACATGCTCCACGCCGACCGCTGCCATCCGCTCCGACACGCGGCGGTCGACGAAGTAGCGTTTGGCCTCGGTGAAGGACAGGCCGGTGCGTTCCCGCAAGAACCGGCAGAAGGCGTCATAGTCCGCGGCGCTCAGTCCGGCGGTGTCCCCCTTGTCCGAAGGCCCCTTATCCGAAGGCAGGCTCATTCAGGCTCCGGAAAACAGGCGGCGCGCCGCATCGACCGAAAAGGCCACGAAGGGATCATCCGGGAAACGCGCGCCGAGTCGCTCCACGACCGGCAGGGCCGCGGGATCGCCGCTTTCCATCAGCGCCTCCACCGCGGAGAGGCAGACGTTGACGTGCGGGTCGCGGTCGATCACCCCGGCCAGCAGGCCCAGCCGGTCCGGATGGGGCAGCTTCCCGACGAGCTGGGCCGCGAAGATGCGCAGGTCCGAATCCGTGGCTCTCAGCAGCGGAGCGACCTCCGGCATCACCACGGCGGCGGGCATCTGCTGGAGGCTCTCGATCACGCCATTGCGCAGCCCGACGTCCTCGCTCGCCAAATGGGGAGTCAGCGCCGCCGCGGCTTCCGCAGTGCCGGTGCGGACCAGAGCGGTGAGGAGGGTTTCGCGGACGCTCAGGTCCTCCTCGCGCAACAGCCTCGCGGACAGGGCGGGAACGGCGTCGGGGCGCTCGCCGAGCGTGTGGGCGGCCTGCCGCCGCCGGGCCGGGTCGCCATCCTCCAGCCAGGCCAGCGGGTCACCGCCCTCCGTGGCGCCCGCCGGCTTCGCTCCGTCGATCTTCCGGGCCTTCACCAGGGCCATGCCGCCTCCACCACGCCTGTCGCGTTCATGTCATCACCCACCAGCCATCATTCGGCGGCCATCACCCACCGCGTCACCTGCTGGGCCACCCGGTCGGACGGCAGCACCATGTCGGCGCCGCCGCGGCGGATCAGCTCCTGCGGCATGCCGAACACGACGGCGCTGGACTCGGCCTCCGCGATGGTGCGCCCACCCTGGCGGCGCAGTTCCGCCATCGAAACCGCCCCATCCGACCCCATGCCCGTCAGGAGAACGCCGATCAGCCGCGACGGAGCCACGGCGCGCAGGGCGCTCTCGACCAGCCGATCCACGTTGGGGTGCCAACTCCGCCGCTCGTCCGCCGGGACGGGCTGGGCGCAGAGCCGCCCGCCGCGCCGGACGATCTGAAGGTCGGCGCCGCCGCGCGCGATGCACGCCATCCCCGGCTGGAGCGCGGTGGCCGTCGCGGCCTCCACCACTGTCACGGCGGAGATGGTGTCGAGGCGGCGGGCCAGCGGCCCGGTGAAGCTGGCGGGCATGTGCTGGACCACCACCACTGGCCAGGGAAAATCCGCCGGCAGAAGCGGCAGGATGTCCTCCAGCGTGCGCGGCCCGCCGGTGGACACGCCGATCAGCACCAGCCCCTCACCCGGCCTGTCGCCGTCCTCGTCGCCGTCGGCCACGGTCCGCGGCTTGGACAGGGGAGCGTCCGCCAGGAAGTCCTCCCCGACGATGCGCTCGCGCGCCCGGCGCAGCCGTTCCCGCAGCCCCAGCACCCGACGCGGGCGCGACCCGGCGGCGGCACGCACGGTGTCCACCAAGTCCTCGGCGATGCCGGCGATGGCGCCGACCCCCGACGGCTTGCGCACCGCCTCCACCGCCCCCAGCCGCAGGGCCTCCAGCGTCACCTCCGCCCCGTCGGCGGTCAGGGCCGAGACCATCACCACCGGTTTGGGATGCTCGACCATGATGCGCTTGAGGCAGGCGAGGCCGTCCATGCCGGGCATCGTGACGTCCAGGGTCACCACATCCGGATCGAAGGCGGGCAGCCGCTCCAGCGCCTCCGCCCCGTCGGCGGCGGTCTCCACCTCGAAACCGGCGGACGAGAGGATGTCGCCGATGCGCCGCCGCATCAGCGCGGAATCATCGACGACCAGGACCTTCAGCATGACGGGCCCACCTTCCGATCAGACGGTGGCCAGAAGGTCGGCGAGCTGGTCCATGTCCAGCAATTCCGCCGGGTCCATCAGCAGGATCATCCGCCGCTCCCCGGCGTTCTCCAACGCGCCGATGCGGCGGATGAGCCGGTGCTGCGCCTGCGACACGACGGGGGCCGGCCCGATGGCGCCGTCCGGAAGCCGGACGATCCCGGCCATGCCGTCCACCAGCAGCCCGGCGCGGGCCGCCCCGGCGGCGATCACCACCACGCGGCCCCGCTCCTCCGCGCTCCCACGCCCCTCCGGCAGGCGCAGCAGGCGGCGCAGCGCAACCAGCGGCAGGACGGCGCCGCGCAGGGTCGTCACGCCGCTGACGAAGTCAGGCGCGTTGGGCAGCGGGGTCACGGCATCGGGCTGGCGCAGCACCTCCTGGACCGCCGCGACCGGCAGACCGTATTCCGCCCCGGCCAGCCGGAACACCACGAAGGCCTCCGCCCGCTCCGCCCCCGCATCCGTCGCCACAGCCACCTCTCTTTCGCGCCCCCGGGCATCACCGCCCACCCCGGCGCCATTGCCCGCACCATGACGGAACAGCCGTTCCGCCGACAGGACCGGGATCAGCCGCGCGCCACCGTCCAGCCGCGCGATGCCGTCCATATCCTCGAACTCCGCCTCCCGCGCCATCAGCGGCGGCACCGGATCGATGCGTTCGCGGGGAACGCGCAGGATTTCCCGCACATCCTCCACCGCCACACCGACCAGCCCCTCCGCCGTACGCAGGACGGCCACCTTGCCACGGCCCACGTCCTTCGCAGCGTCGAGCCCGAACAGCTCCCGCAGCCCGACCAGGGGAAGCAGCGCGTCGCGCAGCGTCATCATGCCCAGAAGATGGGGGCGGGCTCGGGGGACACGGGTTACCGTCTCGGGAACCGGAACGACCTCCCGCACCGCCGCCACCGGCAGCGCGAACTCCTGGTCCGCAACGGTGAGGACGACGAGTTGTTCCTCGTCCTGGCTCATCACGGCAACGGTCTTCGGCTGGGGCGCCGCGCTGAAATCGGCGCTGCCCGCCGGCCCCCGCCCAAGGTCGGCGAACTGGCGCTCGATCAGCGGGCCGGGGTCGAGGATCAGGGCACCGTCCCCCGCGGCCCCGTCCCCGGCCAGGATGGCGCCGGCCAGAAGATCGGCGTCGATGGAGGGATCGGGCGCCGCCCCGGAATCGGCGATGCGGTCCTCGTCCACGGCGGACAGGCCCGACACGCGGTCCACCAGCAGGCCGACCGGCTGGCCGTTGTGACGGAGGATCAGCAGCCGCGCCGCTTTCGTCTCCCCATCATCGGTTCCACCCTCCCCGGCCCCGGCTCCAGCAAGGCCCAGGACCCGGCGCAGCCCTATGACCGGCAGCACGGCGCCACGCCGCCGGGCCAGCCCTTCCAGGCTGGGCGGCCCCAACGGGATCGGCACCAGGGCGGGCGGGCGCAGGATTTCCAGCACGCTGTCCAGCGGCAGGGCCAGTTCCATGCCGCCGACCGTGAAGAGGACGAAGGAACGCACGCCGTCGCGGCGGATGATCGCGGCCATCGGTCGTCTCCCCGCCGGCCGGTCAGCCGGCCCCTTGCAGTTCTTCGGCCATGGCGGCGATCTCCTCGATGGCGGCGGCCAGTTCCTCGGCTCCCTTGGCCTGCTCCCGCGCGGCCTTGGCCGCCTCGTTGGCGGAGCGGTTGGCTTGGTTGGCCGCGGTGGCGACCTGCTCGACGCCCTTCTGCGCCTCCGCCACGGCGCGCTGCACCTCACCGGCATTTTCGACGATCTCGCGGCTGCCGGAGGTCACGGTGCGCAGATCGGCGATGGCGGCGGCGAGGCTGCCGGCGAACTCCTGGTGGCGCAGGGACTGGCGCGCCGTCTCGCTCCCGATGTCCTCGATGTCGCGGCGGACGCGCCCGATCTGGTCCTGGATGGCGTGAACGATGTCCTTCACCCGCTCGACATTCTCCGAGCTGTCGCGGGCGAGGTTGCGGATGTCGTTGCTGACGACGGTGAAGCCGCGCCCGAACTCCCCGGCCCGCGCCGCCTCGATGGAGCCGCTGACCGCCAGCATGCCGGTCTGGATGGCGATGATCGAGATGGCGTCGACCACCTTGTCGATGCGCCGGCCGATCTGCTCCATGGCGCCGATCCGCTCCACCGTGCGGCGGCTGGCGGCCACCGCCTCACCCACCCCGGCGGTCAGGGAGCCCACCATGTCCTGCGTCTCGGACAGCAGCGCCTCCAGTCCGACGCAGCGCTGAAGCGCCTCCTCGGCGCGGCTGTGACCGAGCTTGGCGCTGGCCTCGATCTCCGCGATGGCGCTGCTCGACTGGTGGGTCGCCGCCCCCTGGGCCTGGGCGCCGCGGGAAATCTGGGTGATCGCCGCCATGATCTGGGCGGCGGCGCGGTTGATCTCCTCGATGGCGGCGGAGAGCTGCTCGGCGGCGGAGGCGAGATCACTGGCGGCGCGGTGGACGTCGGTGGTGCCGGTCAGCTCGTCGGCCAGATCGGACAACTGGCCGGCGGCCTGCTCGCTCTGGGCCAGCGCCTTGGCCTGCTCGCCGACCGTCTTCAGGGCCTCCTCGCTCGCCGCCGCCTGCTCCTCCGCGGCGGAGGCCACGCTCTCGGCGCCGCGCTGCGCTTCCCGCCCGGCGGAATCGGCCTCCAGCGCGGCCTTGATCGTCTCCTGGGCGCCGCGGGCGATGTCCCCCATGCCGTCGCGCACCCGGTCGAGCTGGCCGGCGATCTGGCGGCCCCGCTCCACCTCCGCCTTGGACGCGTCCGCGCCGGCCACGATGCTCTCGGCGATGGCGCCCACCGCCTTCTGGATCTCCGCGACCATGCGGTTGATCTCGTTGGCGGAGCGTTCGGAACGCTCGGCCAGGGCCTGGACCTCGTCGGCCACCACGGCGAAGCCGCGCCCGGCGTCGCCCGCGCGCGCGGCCTCGATGGCGGCGTTCAGCGCCAGGAGGTTGGTCTGGTCGGCCATGACCGCCACCCCCTCCACGATGGTGCCGATCTCCGCTGCCTGCCGCTCCAGATCGCGGACCAGGGCGACGGCGGCCTCCTGCCGCGTGGCGGCACGGACCAGCCCATCGACGGAGGTGAGGATCTGACCGCTGACATCCTTCATCAGCCCTTGCAGCGCCTCGATGCGGGACAGCGAGGACTCGGCGTTGCCGCGCGCCCGCCCGATCAGGCTGGCGCTGCGGTCGATCATCCGCTGCGACTGTTGGGTGGCGCTGGCCGCCTCTTCCGCCCCGGCGGCCACCTGCTCCATCGCCTTGCGCAATTCCTCGGCGGCGGCAGCGGCCTGGGTCACCCCGCTGGCAAGTTCGTTCGCGGCGGCGGCGATGCCCTCCGCCGCCTTGCGCCGCCGGTTCCCGGCGCGGGCACGCCGCCGCACCTCAGCCGCGCGGCGGGTCGAGAGGGCGTTGTCGGGCTGCTGGCCGGTAAGTGCGGCGTCATTGGGAAGCGCCACCGTGTCCTCGCCGGTGTCCGCATTGCGGGCGGCGTTCGCCGTGTCGATCCGCTTCTTCTTGACCAAAGCCATGGTTCAAAACCCCTTGCCCCGCGAGCCCGTGTTTCTCTGTCGGTGGCTCTTGTTGATTGGCTTGCGTTGATTGCCGACGGTTGCCCGCCCTCAGGCCAGCACCCGGCCGATGTAGCGCCCGATCGCGGCCTTCAGCTCCACCGCGGACCCGGCGTCGAGCGCCAGAACGACGGTCCCCTCGACATCGTGGGGCGGTGCGCGAAAGGTGACGTGGAACAGGATGGCCTGCGCCTCCGCCGTCAGGGCGACGCCGCAGCGTTCCAGAAGGTCGTCCCCCACGCCGCGCAAGACCTGCGGCAGGGTGGTGCCGACCGCGACGCCCAGCAGGTTCCCCATGGAGGAAAGGCAGCTGTTCAGCACGATGTTGCCGACCTCGGCCAGCGCCTCCTCCACCAGTTCCGCCGCGTCCTCCTTGGGGACGCCGGGTGGCAGGGCGGCGGCGGCCAGCGGCAGGCCGCTCCGTTCCGGCATCAGCAGGATGGCCGAACCAAGAAAGGCGCCGGACAGGCACTCGGTCACCGCGATCAGTTCCCCCGGCATCGCCGACCGAAGCAGGCCGCACACCCGATCGCCAGGGACGAGGCTGACCATCGGCACGGAGATTTCCACCGGCCCGCCGATCATCCGGCTGAACGCCGTGGACGCCCGGCCGACGCCGATGTTCCCCAGCTCCGTCAGCGCGTCGCGTTCCAGATCGTCCAGCTCAAGAACCATGGGGATCGGGTCCATCGGCGGGCGCCGGCCGGACCGCGCCGATCAACCGGCGCCCCCGCCGGTTCCGTTGTTGCCGGCACCATCGTTGGATGACGGGCGGCGCGGCAGGCTGGCGGCGGTCAGGAAGCGGGCCATCTGCTCCTCCTCCAGCGGCTTGGGCATGAAGGCGGCGCCCAGCGCGCGGATGCCGGACACCACCGAATCCTGGGCGTTGGCCGTGATGATGGCGACGCGGATGTCCGGCTTCGCCTGCAGCAGGCGGGCGGCGGCTTCCAGACCGTTGTCGCCCGGCATGTTGAAGTCGATTATGGCGATATGGATATCACTTTCGTCGAGTTTTCCATAAAGCTCAGCGCTGTTCGCCGCCTCGATGACCGTCCAATCCGGCTTGTTCCGAAGTATTATGCCGCGGACATGCATACGGGACAGCTTGCTGTCGTCCACGACGATTACGGTCTTGCTCAACGCCTGTGCTCCGGGAGGAGAGAAAATTTGAATTGTGAAACGATTATAACCGTCGGCACGCTGCGCGCCAGCATGGATTGCGGTCCGCAATCAGCGTTTTTCGACGCGCCTCCCCTTGGCCGCCCGTGGTGGCTTTGCTAACAGAAGGTGGGCCAACAGGGTCACGCCGTCCGGGGTTCCGTCCGTGGAAGATTTCATCAGCGCGCTCGTGGTGTTTCTCGTCGTGGTCGATCCGATCGGGCTGGTTCCGATCTATCTCGGCCTGACCCGCGGCTTCGACAGCCGGCGCAAGCGCACCATCGCCCTGCGCGGTCCGCTGATCAGCTTCGCCATCATCGTCTTCTTCGCCTATCTGGGCGAGTTGGTTCTGAACGCCCTGTCCATCGGCATGCCGGCCTTCCGCATCGCCGGCGGCGCGCTGCTGTTCTGGATCGCCTTCGAAATGCTGTTCCAGCGCCGGGCCGAGCGCAAGGAGCGCACCGCCGACGACGCCCGGACGGAGGAGGAGGCCCACGACCTCGCCGTCTTCCCGCTGGCGATCCCATTGATCGCCGGGCCGGGCGCCATCACTTCGACGCTGCTGCTGATGGACCGCTACGGCGCGACGCTGGGCGGCCAGGGCATGGTGCTGGGCGCCGCCGCGGTCGCCGTGGGCAGCGTCATGGCGCTTCTGGTCGTCGCCGATCTGGTGAACAAGCTGCTCGGTCGCACGGTGATCCACACGGTCAGCCGCGTTCTGGGCATCGTCCTGGCGGCGCTGGCCGCCCAGACGATCATCGAAGGCATCACCGCCGTCTACCCACCCCACTGATCTCCATAAAGGACGTCGTCTCATGGACCGGCACACGCTCAGCAACGGACGCCTCGGCGCCGCGATCAAAGCCGACGGGGCGGAGCTGTGCTCCCTGACCCTCGACGGGCGGGAACTGCTCTGGCAGGCCGGTCCGGAGTGGCCGCGCCACGCGCCGGTGCTGTTCCCCATCGTCGGGCGGCTGAAGGACGACACGCTGCTCCACAGAGGGCAGATCTACCGCATGACCCAGCACGGCTTCGCCCGCGACCGCCGCTTCGCCTGGGAGGAGCACACGCCTACCCTTTGCCGCCTCTCGCTGTCCGACGACGCGCAGACGCGGGCGCTGTATCCCTTCGCCTTCCATTTGGAGCTGATCTTCGAGCTGGACGCGGAAGGGCTGACCATCCGCCACCGCATCACCAATCCGGGCGCGGAGGTGCTGTCCGCCTCGCTTGGCGTGCATCCGGCCTTCCGTTGGCCGTTGCAGGACGGCGTGCCGAAGGAGGCGCACGAGCTTCTGTTCGAGGCGGACGAACCCGCCCCGATCCGCCGCGTCGATGGCGGTCTGCTGTCGCCGCAGCCTGAGCCGACGCCCGTCGAGGGCCGCCGCCTGCCGCTGAACGAGGGGCTGTTCACGCGGGACGCGGTGATCCTCGACCGGCCGGCCAGCCATTCCGTCCGCTACGGCGCGCCCGGCACCCCGGCCATCACCGTCTCCTGGGAAGGCTTCCGCGAGTTGGGCATCTGGTCGAAGCCGACCGGCGCGCCCTTCCTGTGCATCGAGCCCTGGCACGGCCACGCCTCCCCGGCGGACTTCGACGGGGAGTTCGCGGACAAGCCGGGGCTGCTGCATCTCGCCCCCGGAGCGACGCGGGAGCTGAGCTACCGCATCGCCGTGGGGTAAGGGATCGGCTGTCCGTCAGCCGCGCTTGTTCAGCGGAACGAAGGGGCGGCCCGGATTGCCGGTGTAGAGCTGGCGGGGACGTCCGATCTTCTGCTGCGGGTCCTCGATCATCTCCTGCCACTGGGAAATCCAGCCGACGGTGCGAGCCAGCGCGAACAGCACGGTGAACATGCTGGTCGGGAAGCCCATCGCCTTCAGGATGATGCCCGAGTAGAAGTCGACGTTCGGATACAGCTTCTTCTCGACGAAGTAGGGGTCCTCCAGCGCGATCTTCTCCAGCTCCATGGCGATGGCGAGGTGCGGCTCGTCCTTGATGCCCAGAACGTCCAGAACCTCGTAGCAGGTCTGGCGCATGATCTTGGCGCGCGGGTCATAGTTCTTGTAGACCCGGTGGCCGAAGCCCATCAGGCGGAAGGGATCGTTCTTGTCCTTGGCGCGCTTGATGAATTCGGGGATGCGCTCGACCGAGCCGATCTCCTCCAGCATCAGCAGCACCGCCTCGTTGGCGCCGCCGTGGGCCGGCCCCCACAGCGCCGCGATGCCCGAGGCGATGCAGGCGAAGGGGTTGGCGTGCGACGAGCCGGCCAGCCGCACCGTTGAGGTCGAGGCGTTCTGCTCGTGGTCGGCGTGCAGGATGAAGATCTTGTCCATGGCGCGGGCCAGGACCGGATCGACCTTCCAGGTCTCGCACGGAGTCCCGAAGGTCATGTAGAGGAAGTTTTCCGCGTAGCTGAGGTCGTTGCGCGGATACATGAAGGGCTGGCCGACAGAATATTTGTAGGCCATGGCGGCCATCGTCGGCATCTTGGCGATCAGCCGGTGCGCGGCGATCATCCGCTGGCGCGGGTCAAGGATGTCGGTCGAGTCGTGGTAGAAGGCTGACAGCGCTCCGGTCACGCCGCACATCACCGCCATGGGGTGCGCGTCGCGGCGGAACCCGCTGTAGAAGCGGCTCAACTGCTCATGCACCATGGTGTGGTAGGTGATGGTGCGCTCGAAATCCTCCTTCTGCTGCGGATTCGGCAGCTCGCCGCGCAGCAGCAGATGGCAGACCTCCAGGTAGTCGCAGTTCTCCGCCAGATCCTGGATGGCGTAGCCGCGGTGCAGGAGAATGCCTTCGTCGCCGTCGATGTAGGTGATCGCCGACTCGCAGCTCGCCGTGGAGGTGAAGCCGGGGTCGAAGGTGAAGTAGCCGGTTTCGGCGTAGAGCTTGCGCACGTCGATGGCGCGCGGGCCGGTTTCGCCTTCCAGCAGCGGCAGCTTGACGGTTTTTCCGGTCGTGTCGTCGGTGACCGTGATGGTTCCGACCTGCTTGACCTCGCCGCGCCAGACCGGCCGGCCCTTGCTGCTCTCCATCGGCCCCTCCTTATGCACGCGTCATCGGGCGTGACGCTGTTTCGTTGCACGTAGGAGACTGTATGAAAGGGGGGTGTCGTCAATAGCACTCCCGATAGATGCCACTCCGCCGGGCATAGGCCATCAGAAGATCCCCGCCTCCAGCCCGGCAGCCATCAGCAGCCCAAGCTCTTCGCAGGAGGCGGAGAAATCGTCGCGGTACGGGCCGCGGCAGACCAGCGGTTCCTGCACCGGACGCCAGCGCAGCCCCGTCGCGATGGAGGCGACGGCGCGGCAGGTCCCCGTCCCGTCATGGCCCGCCCGGATGAACAGCGCGTAGGGCAGCCCCTGCGTTCGCTCCAGGCAGGGGTAATAGCTGCGGTCGAAGAAATCCTTGAGCGCCCCGCTCATGTATCCCAGATTCTCGGTCGTCCCGAGGATCACGCCCTGAGACTCCAGCACGTCCTCCGGCCCGGCCTCCAGCGGCGGTTTCGCCACCACCTCCACCCCCTGCACCTCCGGCGAGCGCGCCCCGCGCAGCACGGCGTCCAGCAGCGCCCGCGTGTTGGGCGACGGGCAGTGGGCGACGACGAGGAGGCGTTTGGGCGGCATGATTCATCCTTTCCACGGCGACTGTACCAACAACACAGGATGACGTCCCATGAGCGAAGACGCGCGCCGATTCGTCGTCGTCACGGGTGGCCCCGGCTCCGGAAAAAGCACCCTGATCGACGCGCTGGCCCGCGAAGGCTACGCCCACAGCGTGGAGGCGGGCCGCGCCATCATCCAGGACCAGACCGCCATCGGCGGGCCGGCGCTGCCCTGGATCGACCCAGCGGCCTTCGCGGAGCTGATGCTGTGCTGGGAACTGCGCTCCCTCCGCCTCGCGCGGGAGCAGGCGGGAACGGTCTTTTTCGACCGCGGCATCCCGGACGTCATCGGCTATCTGCGCCTGATGAAGCGCCCGGTCCCCGCTCACATGGAAAGGGCGGCCCAGCGCTTCCGCTATCACCGGACCGTCTTCGTCGCACCACCCTGGCCGGAGATTTTCGCGCCGGACGCCGAGCGCCGGCAGACCCCGGCCGAAGCCGCGGCGACCCACGACGCCATGGTCAAGACCTACGGCGGGCTGGGTTACGAACTGGTCGCGCTGCCCAAGGCGCCTGTGGCGGAGCGGCTGCGCTGCGTCCTGGACCGGCTTGGCGAACCGGGGCCGCTCACGCCATGAGCTGGCCGCCGTTCACCTCGATCACCTGCCCGGTGATGTAGCCGCTGAGCGCCTCGGACGCCAGGAACAGATAGGCGCCGACGCAGTCCTCCGCCGTGCCCAGCCGGCCCAACGGGATGCGCGCCGCCGTCGCCGCCAGCTTCTCCGGCGAGGAGTAGCGCTGGTGGAAATCGGTGTCGATGGTGCCGGGCGAGACGGCGTTGACGCGGATGCGGTCCGGCGCCAGCTCCGCCGCCAGCGAGCGGGTGAAGGTCGATACGAAGGCCTTCGACGCGCTGTAGATCGACGAGCCGGGGCTGCCCCCGGTGCGGGCGGAGATGGAGACGGTGTTGACGATCGCCCCGCCCCCAGCGGCCCGCAATGCCGGCAGGGCGCGCCGGCAGGCCACGACGACCGAGCGCAGGTTGAGGTCGATCACCTCGTCCAGGAAATCGTCGCCGACCCGCTCCAGCGGCACCCGCCCGACCATGGTGCCGGCGTTGTTGACGAGGATGTCCAGCCCTCCCAGCGCCTGCACCGCAGCGTCCACGGCCGAATCCACGGCGCGTGGGTCGCGGAAGTCGCCGCTGACGGCGTAGACGTCCGTCCCGCCCGCCGTCAGGGCGAGCGCCAGCCTCGCCGCGGCATCGTTGACACCAGAACCGTGGAGCGCCACCCGCGCGCCCAGGCTGGCGAAAGCGGTGCCCACCGCCGCCCCGATGCCCCGGCTGCTGCCGGTCACCAGCACGCGCTTGCTGCGCAGATCCTCGCCCAACAAAGTCATGGCTCCTGCCCCTCAGCGTTCGCGGCGCACGCGGCGCACGGCGTCCAGCCAGCCGTCGTAAAGGCGGGCGCGCTTGGCCGTGTCCATCCGCGGCTCGAACCGGCGGTCGCAGCGCCAGGCGCCGGCCAGCGCCGCCTGATCGCGGTAGACCCCGGCCTTCAGCCCGGCCAGCCCGGCCGCCCCCAGCGCGGTCGTCTCGATCACCGCTGGGCGTTCCACCGGCAGGTCCAGCACGTCGGCCAGGAACTGGCACAGCCAGTCGTTCGCCGCCATGCCGCCGTCCACCCTCAGCGCGTCGGAGGTCGCCGTGTGCGCGGCCGACCAGTCGGAAACCATGGCATCGCGCAAGTCGCGCGTCTGGAAAGCCACGGCCTCCAGCGCGGCGCGGGCGATGTGGGCCGGGCCGGCGTCCAGCGTCAGACCGAAGATGGCAGCGCGGGCCTCCGGATCCCAATGGGGGGCGCCCAGGCCCACGAAGGCCGGCACCAGATAGACGCCGTGGCTGTCGGGAACGCGGGTCGCCATGTCGTCGGTCTGCGAGGCGTGGGTGATGATCCCCAGCCCGTCGCGCAGCCATTTGATGGCCGCCCCGGCGATGAAGATGGAGCCCTCCAGCGCGTAGGTCGTCCGCCCGTCCAACCGGTAGGCCACGGTGGTCAGCATGTTGGAACGCGATTCCACCGGCTCGCCGCCGGTGTTCAGCAGGGCGAAGCAGCCGGTGCCGTAGGTGGACTTGACCATCCCCGGCTCGAAGCAGGCCTGGCCGAAGGTCGCCGCCTGCTGGTCGCCGGCGATGCCGGTGATCGGGATGGCGCGGCCCAGCAGGTCCGGCTCCGTCGCGCCGAACTCGGCGCTGCTGTCCAGCACCTCCGGCATCATGGCGCGGGGGATGCGGAACAGGGCGAGCAGTTCGTCGTCCCAATCCTGGCGGTGGATGTCGAAGACCATGCTGCGCGAGGCGTTGGTCGCGTCGGTCGCGTGGACCCGCCCGCCGGTCAGCCGGTGCAGCAGGAAGCTGTCGATGGTGCCGAAGCACAGTTCGCCCCGCTCCGCCCGCTCCCGCGCGCCGGGGACATGGTCGAGAATCCAGGCGATCTTGGTGGCGGAGAAGTAGGAGTCGATCAGCAGACCGGTCTTGCGCCGCACCAGCGGCCCGCAGCCCTCCTCGACCAGCCTGCGGCAGAGGTCGGACGTGCGGCGGTCCTGCCAGACGATGGCGCGGTGCACCGGCTCGCCCGTGCGGCGGTCCCAGACGACGGTGGTTTCGCGCTGGTTGGTGATGCCGATGGCGGCGATGTCCGCGGCGCTCAGCCCGGCCTCGTCCACGGCCCCCCACATCACCGCCACGGTGTCGCGCCAGATGTCCTCCGGATCGTGTTCCACCCAGCCGTCGGCGGGATAATGCTGCGCGAACTCCCGCCGGGCCACCCCGGCGGGAACGCCCCGCCGGTCGAAGACGATGGCGCGGGTGGAGGTGGTGCCCTGATCGATGGCGAGGACGTGGCCGGCTTCGGACATGGTCTTTCCTATGGTGTCGTTCGTTCCCTCTCCCCTCTGGGGAGAGGGTTTAGGGTGAGGGGGTTGCGCGTTTGCCGGACGTACCGCCATGCGCATCCCCCTCACCCTCCCCTCTCCCCAGAGGGGAGAGGGTTAT
The DNA here is from genome assembly GCF_042657465.1 of Azospirillum himalayense. Lineage (NCBI taxonomy): Bacteria > Pseudomonadati > Pseudomonadota > Alphaproteobacteria > Rhodospirillales > Azospirillaceae > Azospirillum > Azospirillum himalayense. Next base: position 187,971 of record NZ_JBHSLC010000111.1, read on the forward strand.
TTTGTGGGCTATTGTACCGTCACTGCGCCATCGCGGCCTTCTTCGGCGGCGAGGCCGGCCAGGACTTGATGAGCTGGTCGTAGTCCACCGTCTCGCCCTTGGGCTTCTCGTTGGACAGCTTGCGCTGCGGCGCGGTGGTGCCATCCTTCTCGGCCTTGGCGAACCAGAACTCCGCCGACTCCTTCTTGTTCAGCTTCGGTCCGCACTCGCCCTGCACGCCTGACCGCTCCAGACGCTCCATCACGGAGTCCTGGGCCGCGGCCAGCGCGTCCATGGCCGCCTGCGGCGTCTTGGCGCCGGAGGAGGCGTCGCCGATGTTCTGCCACCAGAGCTGCGCCAGTTTCGGGTAATCGGGCACGTTCACGCCGGTCGGCGTCCACTGCACGCGCGCCGGGGAGCGGTAGAACTCGACCAGCCCGCCCAGCTTCGGCGCGCGCTCGGTGAAGCTCTTGTCCCAGATGTCGCTTTCCCGGATGAAGGTCAGGCCGACATGGCTCTTCTTCAGGCTGACCGACTTCGCCATGGTGAACTGGGCGTAGAGCCACGCCGCCTTACGGCGGTCCACCGGGGTGGATTTCAGCAGCGTCCAGGACCCGGCGTCCTGGTAGCCCAGCTTCATGCCGTCCTTCCAGTAGGCGCCCTTGGGCGACGGGGCCATGCGCCATTTCGGCGTGCCGTCGGCGTTCACCACCGGCAGGCCGTCCTTCACCATGTCGGCGGTGAAGGCGGTGTACCAGAACATCTGCTGCGCGACGTTGCCCTGGGCCGGCACCGGGCCGGATTCCGAGAAGGTCATGCCGGCGGCCTGCGGCGGCGCGTATTTCTTCAGCCACTCCACGTATTTGGTGACGGAGTAGACGGCGGCCGGGCCGTTGGTGTCGCCGCCGCGCTCGATGGAGGAGCCGACCGGGCGGCAGCCCTCCATGCGGATGCCCCACTCGTCCACCGGCTTGCCGTTGGGCAGGCCCTTGTCGCCGTTTCCGGCCATGGAGAGCCACGCGTCGGTGAAGCGCCAGCCCAGCGACGGGTCCTTCTTGCCGTAGTCCATGTGGCCGTAGACCTTGACGCCGTCGATCTCCTTCACGTCGTTGGTGAAGAACTCGGCGATGTCCTCGTAGGCCGACCAGTTGACCGGAACGCCCAGCTCATAGCCGTACTTGGCCTTGAACTTGGCCTTGATGTCCGGGTTGGTGAACCAGTCGTAGCGGAACCAGTAGAGGTTGGCGAACTGCTGGTCGGGAAGCTGGTAGAGCTTGCCGTCCGGCGCCGTGGTGAAGGATTTGCCGATGAAGTCGTTGACGTCCAGCGTCGGCAGGGTGACGTCCTTGCCCTCCCCGTCCATCCAGTCGGTGAGGGGAACCACCTGCTTGTAGCGGAAATGGGTGCCGATCAGGTCGCTGTCGTTGATCCAGGCGTCGTAGATGTTCTTGCCGGACTGCATCTGCGTCTGGATCTTCTCGACCACGTCGCCTTCCTGGATCAGGTCGTGGCGCAGCTTGATGCCGGTGATTTCGCTGAAGGCCCTGGCGAGCGTCCGGGCCTCGTACTCATGGGTGGTGATGGTTTCGGAGACGACGTTGATCTCCATGCCGGCGAAGGGCTTGGCGGCGTCGATGAACCACTGCATTTCCTTCAGCTGGTCCTCCTTCGACAGGGTCGAAGGCTGGAACTCGCTGTCGATCCAGCGCTTGGCCGCTTCGATGTCGGCGAAGGCCGGGGCCGATGACAGAAGAAGCGCCGCCGCGGATGCGGAGGCGAGATACAGGGTACGCATCGTTTATTCCTCCCGTTTCCATTGTTTTAGGCCCGTTCCGGCCGGCACAGGCCGGCCGTCACACCCAGCGGAAGACCGCCGCGGCGTAAAGAAGCGAAAGTGCCGTCGCGTAGTGCACCTCCCCGCCCACCAGCCCCAGCCAGGCGAGGTGGATGAAGGCGCTGCCGAGCAGCGTGATGAACAGCCGGTCGCCGCGCGTCGTGGTGATGCCCAGCACGCCGGGGCGCGCCACCTCCGGCCGGTTGAGCGCCAGGACGGTGAGCAGGGTCAGCAGCCCGGCGATGACGGCGAAGAAGGCGCCGGTCTGCCAGGTCCAGGCCATCCAGGCGAGATGTTCGGTGACGGTGTCCATGGCGGCGTCCTCCCTCCCGTCAGACGCGGCCCAGGGCGAAGCCCTTGGCGATGTAGTTGCGCACGAACCAGATCACCAGCGCGCCGGGCAGGATGGTCAGCACCCCCGCCGCAGCCAGCAGCCCCCAGTCCATGCCGGAGGCCGAGACGGTGCGCGTCATCGTCGCCGCGATGGGCTTGGCGTCCACCGAGGTCAGCGTGCGCGCCAGCAGCAGCTCGACCCAACTGAACATGAAGCAGAAGAAGGCGGTGACGCCGATCCCGCTGGCCACCAGCGGCATGAAGATCTTCACGAAGAAACGCGGAAAGCTGTAGCCGTCGAGATAGGCGGTTTCGTCGATCTCCCGCGGTACCCCCGACATGAAGCCCTCCAGGATCCACACCGCCAGCGGCACGTTGAACAGGCAGTGGGCCAGCGCCACGGCGAGCGGCGTGTCGAACAGACCGATGGCCGAATAGAGGTTGAAGAAGGGCAGCGCGAAGACCGCCGCCGGGGCCATGCGGTTGGACAGCAGCCAGAAGAACAGATGCTTGTCACCGACGAAGCGGTAGCGCGAGAAGGCGTAGGCCGCCGGCAGGGCCAGCGCGATCGACAGCACCGTGTTCAGCGCCACATACTGCAGCGAGTTCAAATAGCCCGAGTACCAGGACGAATCGGTGAAGATGCGCCGGTAATTCTCGAAGGTCAGCGTGTGGGGCCACAGTGTCAGGCCGCTGACGATCTCGGTGTTCGTCTTCAGGCTCATGTTCACGAGCCAGTAGATCGGCAGCATCAGGAACAGGATGTAGAGCGTGAGGACGATCCGTGCGCGCAGCATGGCCCGTTTCCTTTGCTAGTTCCGTTGCGCGTCCATGCGGGTCATGACGGTGTAGAAGACCCAGCAGACCGCCAGGATGATCAGGTTGTAGACGATGGACAGCGCCGCGGCCTTGCCCAGGTCGAACTGCCCCAGCGCCAGCTTCACGAGGTCGATCGACACGAAGGTGGTCGAGTTGCCGGGGCCGCCGCCGGTCACCACGAAGGGCTCGGTGTAGATCATGAAGCTGTCCATGAAGCGCAGCAGAACGGCGATCAGCAGCACCCGGTGCATCTTCGGCAATTGGATGTTGCGGAACACCGCCCAGCGCGACGCCCCGTCGATTCTTGCGGCTTGATAGAAGGCGTCGGGGATGGAACGCAGGCCGGCGTAGCAGAGCAGCGCCACCAGCGAGGTCCAGTGCCAGACGTCCATCGTCACGATGGTCACCCAGGCCGACAGCGGGTCCGCCGTGTAGTTGTAGGGGATGCCCAGCCGGTTGACCGCCCAGCCCAGCAGGCCGATGTCCTCGCGGGCGAAGATCTGCCATATGGTGCCGACGACGTTCCACGGGATCAGCAGCGGCAGCGCCAGCACCACCAGCGTCGCCGCCACCCGCCAGCCGTGGCGCGGCATGCTCAGAGCCACGGCGATGCCCAGCGGCACCTCGATCAACAGGATCAGCAGCGAGAACAGCAGGTTGCGCCACAGCGCGTCGAAGAACCGCCCGCCAAGGTCGGTGGAGGGATCGAGAAGCTCCTGGTACCAGCCGATGCCGTTCCAGAAGAACTGGTTGTTTCCGAAGGTGTCCTGCACCGAGTAGTTGACCACCGTCATCAGCGGCAGGATGGCCGAAAAGGCGACGATCAGCAGAACCGGCAGGACCAGCAGCCATGCCCCCTGGTTGACGGGCTTGTCCATCACGCCGCCTCCCCTTCCACGAGCGTTCCGTCCGCGTAGACATGCACCATGGCGGGGTCGAGCAGCAGCGACGCCTCGTCCCCCGCCAGCGTCAGATCCTCCGGCACCGTCGCCGCCATGGGCAGGCCCGACAGTTCCACCCGCGCGATGCGCGTGCGCCCCAGATCGTCCAGCCGGCGCACCCGCACCGGCACGCCGCCCGCCCCGGCGGGCGCCAGCGTGGCGAATTCCGGCCGCACGCCGATCTCGATCTTCGCCCCACCATCAAGCGTCGGATAGCCGCGGCGCAGCGCGATGACGTGCCCGCCGACCCGCGCCGCGCGCCCCGACACCTCGGCCGGCAGGACGTTCATCCCCGGCGAGCCGATGAAATGGCCGACGAAGACATGGGCGGGCCGCTCGAACAGCTCCTGCGGGCGCCCCACCTGGACGACGCGCCCGTCATGCATCACCACCACCTTGTCGGCGAAGGTCAGCGCCTCCGTCTGGTCGTGGGTCACGTAGATCATCGTCAGGTCGAGCGCCCGGTGCAGCGCCTTCAGCTTCGACCGCAGTTCCCATTTCAGATGGGGGTCGATGACGGTCAGCGGCTCGTCGAACAGGATGGCCGCCACGTCCGGGCGGACCAGCCCGCGCCCCAGCGAAATCTTCTGCTTGGCGTCGGCGGTCAGGTTCCGCCCGCGCCGGTTCAGGTCCGCCGTCAGGTCGAGCAGCCCGGCGATCTCCCGGACCCGCGCGTCGAGCGGCGCCCCGCGCAGGCCGCGGTTGCGCAGCGGAAAGGCGAGGTTCTCGTAGACCGTCATGGTGTCGTAGACGACGGGGAACTGGAAGACCTGGGCGATGTTGCGCGCCTCGGTCGGCAGGGCCGTCACATCCTTCCCGTCGAACAGCACCCGTCCCTCGCTGGGGGTCAGCAGGCCGGAGATGATGTTCAGCAGCGTGGTCTTGCCGCAGCCCGACGGCCCGAGCAGCGCGTAGGCCCCGCCCTGCTCCCACACATGGGTCATCGGCTTCAACGCGTAGTCGTCGTCGCTCTTCGGGTTGGGGGTGTAGCTGTGGCCGAGGGATTGAAGGTCGATGCGCGCCATGCCGTCCGCCCTCCCGTCACGCCGCCATGACCAGCGGCGGCGCCGCGGCCAGCCGCCCGTCATGGCCGAACACGAACAGCCGCCGCGGGTCGATGAAGCAGTCGATCCGCTCGCCCGGCTCGACCTCCAGCACGCCGCGGGTGACGGCGACCCAGCGGTCGGTTCCGCCATCCGTGCGCGGCAGGTCGATGTGGACGAAGCTCTCCGAGCCGGTGATCTCGCTGACCGCCACCGCACCGCTCAGGGACATCGCGTCGGCGTGGGGCCGCGTCAGATGCAAGTGGTCGGCGCGAAAGCCGATGGTGTAATCGTCGTCCGGCAACTCCGCCAGCACGCCGCGCGCCGGCCCGTGCTCGCCGGTCGCCAGCACAATCTGCAGGCCGCGCTTGTGCACCCGCATGGTGTTGAGCGGCGGATCGGAGAAGACGCGCGCGCTGGTCAGGTTGGCCGGGCGGCGGTAAACGTCCGGCGTGCGCCCGAACTGCGCCAGCCGCCCTTCCCACAGCGTCGCCGTGTTGCCGCGGAGCAGCAGCGCCTCCGCCGGCTCCGTCGTCGCGTAGACGAAGACCGCGCCGGTCGCGGCGAAGATCTTCGGCAACTCCTCCCGCAGTTCCTCGCGCAGCTTGTAGTCCAGGTTGGCCAACGGCTCGTCGAGCAGGACGAGCTGGGCCTCCTTCACCAGGGCGCGGGCGATGGCGGTGCGCTGCTGCTGGCCGCCGGAGAGCTGCTGCGGCGTGCGCTGCAGGTAGGGCTCCAGCTTCAGCAGGCGGGCGGCCTCCCGCACCTTGCGGTCGATCTCGTCCTTGGGCCGGCGGGCCACCCGCAGGGGGGAGGCGATGTTCTCGTAGACGGTCAGGGACGGGTAGTTGATGAACTGCTGGTAGACCATGGCGACGGAGCGTTCGCGGACGTGCCGCCCCGTCACGTCCACCCCGTCCACCAGCACGCGCCCGGCGCTGGGCACGTCCAGCCCGGCCATCAGCCGCATCAGCGACGTCTTGCCCGACAAAGTCGGCCCCAGCAGAACGTTCAGCGACCCGCGCTCCAGGCTCAGCGACACGTTCTCCAGGTGAACGTGGCCGCCGACATGCCTGCTGACCTTGTCCAGAACCAAGCCCACCGGCCTTCCTCCCCAATATTCATTTTTTCTTTATTGAGATGGTTCTTGTCGCCGTGTTTCCAGCCTGTTTTTCCACGCCTGCTATTCCGCGGCGTCGGATGCCCTCTCCCTCCGGCTGCGCTCCTCCGTCATGAAGGCGTCGAGCGCCTGGGCCTGGGCGACGTCCAGCCGCAGCCCCAACTTGGTCCGGCGCCACAGCACGTCCTCGGCGGTCTCCGCCCATTCCTCCGTCATCAGGTAGCGGACTTCGGCTTCAGTCAGCGTCCCACCGAAGTCGCGCCCCAGATCCTCCGGACGCGCCGCGCTGTCGAGAATCCGGCGGGCGCGGGTGCCGTAGGTGCGCACCAGCCGCTCCAGATGCGGCTGCGTCAGGAAGGGCGCCCGCCCGCGCAGCTCGGCGAACAGCGCCGCGACGCCGTCCACCGGGAAATCGCCACCCGGCAGGGTGCCGGCGCTGCTCCAGTCCGAGGTGCCCGGGGCGAGCTTCGGCAGGAAGGGCGCCAGCTTGGCGATCGCCGCGTCGGCCAGACGGCGGTAGGTGGTGATCTTGCCGCCGAAGATGTTGAGCAGCGCCGCCTTGCCGTCGGCCGGCGCGTCGAGCGCCAGCACATAGTCGCGGGTCGCCGCCTGCGCCGTCGAGGCGCCGTCGTCGTAGAGCGGGCGGACGCCCGAATAGGTCCACACCACGTCGGCGGGCGTCACCGGCTTGGCGAAATAGTCCCCGGCGGCGACGCAGAGATAGGCGATCTCCGCCTCCGACGCGCGGACGTCCGCCGGATCGCCCTGGTAATCGTTGTCGGTGGTGCCGATCAGGGTGAAATCGCGCTCGTAGGGGATGGCAAAGACGATGCGCTTGTCGGCGTTCTGGAAGATGTAGCAGCGGTCGTGGTCGAACAGCTTCGGCACCACGATGTGCGACCCCTGGACCAAGCGGATGCGCGCGTCCACCGTGGAGCGCGCTCCCTGCCGCATCACCTCCGACACCCAGGGGCCGGCGGCGTTGACCAGCGCGCGGGCGCGGATGCTGCTGCGCCGGCCGCTGCGCGCGTCCTCGACCGTCACGCTCCACAGCCCGTCCTCGCGAACGGCGCTCAGGAAACGGGTGCGGGTGCGGATCGCAGCACCCATGCGGGCCGCGTCCTGCGCGTTCAGGACCACCAGACGCGCGTCGTCGACCCAGCAATCCGAATATTCGAAAGCGCGACCGAAACCCGGCTTCAGCGGCTTCCCCGCCGGATCGCTGAGCAGATCGAGCCCGCGCGTGCCCGGCAGTTTCTCCCGCCCGCCAAGGTGATCGTAGAGGAACAGGCCCAGCCGCAGGAACCAGGAGGGCCGCAGGCCGGGCAGATGGGGCAGGACGAAGCGCAGCGGCCAGATGATGTGCGGCGCCATGCGCCACAGCACCTCGCGCTCGCGCAGCGCCTCGCGGACCAGCCGGAATTCGTAATATTCCAGGTAGCGCAGGCCGCCGTGGATCAGCTTCGTCGAGGCCGAGGACGTGCCCGACGCCAGATCCTTCTGTTCGCACAGATAGACGGAGCAGCCCCGCCCCGCGGCATCGCGCGCGATGCCACAGCCGTTGATGCCGCCGCCGACGATGGCAAGGTCGTAGACCCCGGCCATCCATCCCTCCTCTCCGCTGTGCGCCCGCCCTTTGCGATGTGCGCCTTTGTTTTCGTTTCAAACGGTAGCCGAGGGTTCAGCAGGCCGCAATACGAAAAAAGTGAAAGCGATACGAAAGGTCATGGTGCCACCCCCCTCCCTCATTGGGAGAGCCGGTGAACTCCCGCGGCGCTGGCGGGTTATCCAGGCAACCGGAACCGGAGGACCGCGTGTTCGAGTGGATCACAAACATGGTCGAAAGCGGCGGCTACGCCGGCATCGCGCTTCTGATGCTGCTGGAGAATGTCTTTCCGCCCATCCCATCGGAACTCATCATGCCGCTGGCCGGCTTCGTCGCGGCCCGTGGCGATCTCAGCCTCCCGCTGGTGGTTCTGGCGGGCAGCGCCGGATCGGTGGCGGGGGCGCTGTTCTGGTACTACGCCGGGCGGTGGCTGGGCAGCGAGCGGCTGAAGCGGCTGGCCGCGCGGCATGGCCGCTGGCTGACCGTGGCGCCCGCGCAGGTGGACGAGGCGACGGGCTGGTTCCGCCGGCACAGCGGGTTGTCGGTGCTGATCGGGCGCCTGATCCCGGCGGTGCGCACGCTGATCTCCGTTCCCGCGGGCATTGCCGGGATGGGGCTGGTCCGCTTCCTGCTTTATTCGACCATTGGGACGGCGCTGTGGACCCTGGTCCTCGCCGGCGCCGGCTATTTGCTGGAGGGCCAGTACAACAAGGTGGCGGGCTGGATGGACCCGGTGGCCAAGCTGGTCATCACCGCCATCGCCGCCTGGTACGCCTACCGCGTCGCCACCTTCCGCCCGCAGGAGCAGAACTGACGGGGCGCACCCCGTCAGTGCCCCAACATCGGAGGAACCTCACTCCTTCGCATCGTCCTTCGAACTGCGGGCGGGCAGGTCCTTGCGCTTTGCGGACGCCATCTCCCGCAGTTCCTTTTCGCTCATTGATTTTGCCATTTCCTTCGAGGCGCCGCGCAGGCTAGATTCCGGCTGCTCCCCGCGCTTGGCGGCCAGCGCCGCACCAGCGGCCATCTGCTGCTTCTTCGACTCCGCCTTGCTCATCCGGCTCCTCCTCCTGTGATGTGAACGCTCGTTCCTTCAACAGATCGGGAGCGGATTCCGTTCTTGCCGACCGGTTCCGCAACCTTTGATGCTCCGCCACAACCGCTTCATCCCAAGCGGGGCCGACACGGCGCTCGTCGGAACGGAGTAACCACACGTTTGTATGCCTACACCATTCCATATCCGTAATGCGGCTTTCTCTTTCGTTAAAATTCCTTTGAGTTGTATCATTCGTTGACAATCCTTCTTATGGACGTATTGTCTGCGATCTAATCCCTTTTTGGGACGCACATGACGTTTCTGTAAAAATTCGCCGCGAATTTTCCCGTCGGATCATTGCAACGCCGAAGGATTTGTGGGGACTTCGATGCCCGACATCACACCGCACCGCCCCAACGACCGCCTTCATCTGCCCAACAGTTTCGGACCGGCCAAAATCTGGCCTGATCTTCGTCTGCACGAGGGATTCGAACGGCTTGCGGAGCGGCACTCCACCGCCCCGGCGGTGGTGACCGAGGCTGGCATCCTCGACTATGCCGGGCTGGACGCGGCGGCCAACGCGCTGGCCCACGCGCTGCTGGCGCTGGGGCTGGACAGGGAGGAGCCGGTCGGCGTTCTGGCGGAGCGATCGGGCGATCTGCCGCAAGCGTTCCTCGGCATTCTCAAGGCGGGCGGCGTCTATGTGCCGATGGTCGCCGACCTGCCGCCGGAGCGGCTGGCGAACATGGCGCGTCAAGCAGGGATGCGGTTGCTGATCGCCCTCGACGGGCTGCCCATACCGGACGCGCTGGCCGATACCCTGTCCGTCAATGGCAACACGGAACGACCGCAGGCCGTCCTGCGCCCGGAGTCCCTGGACGGAGACAGCCTTGCCAAGTCCGCGGAGCGCCCGAACCGCCCCGGTCCGGCGAACGGGCTGGCGGTCATCCTCTTCACCTCCGGGTCCACCGGCCAGCCGAAGGGCGTGCTGATCCAGCACGACGCCTGCGTGAATCTGGCGCTCGGCCACACGGAAGCGCAGGGCGTCGGGCCGGGTGACCGGGTGCTGCTGTCCACCTCCCCCGGCTTCATCCTGGGTTTCCGGGAGCTGTGCCTGCCGCTGCTCTCGGGGGCCGCCTATGTCCCGGCCTCGCGCGCGCTGATCGACGATCCGGCGCGACTGCTGGACCACATGGCTCGGCTGGGCGTGACCATCGCCCTGTTCACCCCCTCCTACCTGCGGCTTCTGCGCAGGGCGGTTCCGGCGGGGCTGCGGATGATCCTGACGGCCGGGGAACGGCCCAACCCCGACGACGCGCGGCATTACGCCCGCCACCTTGACTATTGGAACATGCATGGCGCCACCGAGGTCTGCGGCACCATCTGCATGCACAAGGTGAATCCGGACGGCGACGGCCCGCTGCCCAGCGGGCGGCCCTTCACCAACAACGCCGTCCATCTGCTCGACCGCCACGGCAACGAGGTGCCCGACGGCGCGGTCGGGGAGATCCACGTCATCGGGCGGGGCGTTTCGCGCGGCTACCTGAACCAGCCCGAACTGTCGGCGGAGAACTTCGTCGAGACGCGCTTCGGGCGTGCCTACCGCACGCACGATCTGGGTCGCTGGAACGAAGACGGCGACCTGGAGACGCTGGGCCGCGCCGACGACATGGTGAAGGTGTCCGGGCAGTCGGTGTCGCTGGGCGAGATCGAGCGGACGCTGCTGCGCCACCCGCTGGTCAGCCGCGCCGCCGCTCTTCAGCACCAGGGCCGCCTGACCGCCATTGTCGAGAGCGCCGATCCGCAGGCGGCGCAGTCGGAAGACTGGCGCGCCTTCCTCGGCCGCAGCCTGCCCGCCTATATGGTGCCGGCGCAAGTGAAGGCCGTGGCCCGGATGCCGATCAGCTCCGCCGGCAAGACCGACCGCCGCGCCCTGCTGGCGCTCGCCGACGAGGCATTGACCGCCGCGCGCGGCACGGGCGGAACGCCACCGCAAGGCGATCTGGAGCGGGCCATTGCCACGGTGTGGGAGGAGGTGCTGGACACCCGCCCGGTGATGCGGGACGACCCGTTCTTCGCCATCGGCGGCACCAGCCTGCTCGCCATCGCGGTGGGACAGCGCCTCCACGCGCTCGGCCATCCGGTGGCGGTGCCGGTGATCCTGGCCTCGCAGACGGTGGAGACGTTGGCCCGCCGCATCGCGGAACCGAAGGGCGAGGACACCGCCCCGCCGGACCTGGGCGAAGGCCCCGCCACCGCTGGGCAGGAGGATTTCTGGATCGCCGCCAAGCTCGGCCTCGCCGCCGCCGGGTCGCACGTCGTGCGCGTCCTGTCGGTGCGCGGCCCGGTTCCGGACATGGAGCGCTGGCATGCCGCCTGGGCCGCCCTGCTGGAGCGTCATCCCGCCCTGCGCACCGCCTTCCACGCCGACGCCGAAGGACGGGTGCGCTGGCGCACGGTCCCCACCGACGCTCTGCCGCCCGCCGCCGGCTTCTCGGTCGACCGCTGCCACCTCCCGGAGGAAGCGCGGGAGCTGATCGCCGGCTATGCCGAGACGCCCTTCGCTCTGACCAAGGCGCCGCTGGCCCGCGCCGGCCTGATGCTTATCGAATCCGGCAACGAGACGCTGTTCTGGTTCGTGCTTCATCACGCCGTGGTGGACGGCCAGTCCGCCCGCACGGTGCAGGAGGATGTCCTGGCCCTGCTGCTGGGCCACCCCCTGCCGCCGGCGCCGCACGGCATTGCGCTGGCGGCGCAGGACGAAGCGCGCCACCTCCGCTCCGACCGGGCGGATCAGGACCGCGCCTTCTGGAATGCCAAGCTGGACGCCCTGCCTCCGGAGGCGTTCGAGGAATTGCCGCTCGACCAGCCCCGCCCCGTCACGCCCGGCGGACGCTCCGCCCGGCCGCTGGCGGAGCGGCTGGACGCCGCGACCACTGCGGCTCTCGCCGCCATCGCGAAGGCGCAGGGCGTCGGTTTGCACGGCCTGCTGCTGGCGATCCTGGCGGCGGAGGCGCGACGGCGCGCCGGGCGGGCGGCCCTGATCCTGGGCACCGGCGTTTCGCTGCGCCCGGCGGGAGCGGAAGACGCCGTTGGGCATTTCGTCAATCTCGTTCCGGTCGTCCTGCCCGGCGTCGTGGCACCGCTGGCCGGGCAGGTCCGTGCCGCCCAGGACGCTCTGACCGAGGCGGTCGGCCACGCCGGCCTGCCCGCCAACCTGTTCCAGCGGGAGTTCCGCCAGCGCCGGCCCGACGCGCTGCCCCCCGCCCGCACCAACCTCTTCTCGGTGGCGCTGACCGCCAACCCGCCGCGGACCAGCAGCGATCCGGCCGGCGGCCTGTCGTTCGCCCCGCGCCGCCTGCCCGGCTCACTCGCCCACCCCGCCGCCGGCCTCGACCTCGCCTTCAGCCACGAACCGGTGACGGCGGAGGATGGCGAAGGGCTGGAACTGGCGCTGCTGTGGAATTTGGACGTCTACACGGAGGCCACCGCGCGCTCCTGGCTGTCCGGCATTGCCGCCTGGGCGCGCTGGCTGGCCGCCGACCCGGCGCGGCTGGAATCGCCGTTGCCCGCGCTGCTGCCGGACGAGTCGGCCCTTCTCGACCGTTGGGAACAGGGCGAGGAGCGCCCCCGCCCGGCCCTGCGCGCCCATGAGCTGTTCGAGGAAATCGCCGCCGCCCGGCCGGCGCACCCCGCCGTGGTCACCAGCACCGGCGCACGGACCTACAGCGAACTGAACCGGGACGCCGACCGCATCGCCGCCGCCTTGCTCAGCTGTGGCGCGACACGGGAGGAGCCGGTGGCTGTGCTGACCGGCTGCGTGCCGGATCTGCCCGCGGCGGTGCTCGGCGTCTGGAAGGCTGGGGCGGTCTATCTGCCGCTGGCCCAGGACCTGCCGCCGGAACGGATGGCCTACATGGTCCGCGACGCCGGCGTCCGGCTGCTGATCGCGCTGGACGGCCAGCCCGTTCCGCCCGCCCTGGCCGAGGCCGTGCCCACGCTGATCCGCCCGGAAGCTCTCCAAGGCTCCGCCGAACGGACAATGATTGCCGGAAGGCCGGACGACCTCGCCTACATCATCTACACCTCCGGCACGACCGGGCATCCGAAGGGCGTCGCGGTCCGGCACGATGGCTTCATCAACGCCGCGCTGGCGACCGGTGAGACGGTCGGCCTGCGGGCGGACGACCGCATGGCGCTGGCCGCGACGCCGGGGTTCGACGCCTCGCTGTGGGAACTCGGGCTGGCGCTGCTGCACGGCATGGCGCTGGTGCCGGTGCCGCCGCACCTGCGCGACGACCCCTGGGCACTGAAGGACGCCTACGCGGAGTTGGGCGTCACCGTGGCCTTCCACGCCCCCTCCTACCTGCGGGTCAGCCAGGAAAAGCCGTTCCGCGGCCTGCGTGTCCTGCTGACCGGCGGAGAGGCGCCGAACGCCGACGATGCCCGCCACCACGCGGCCGATCTGGCCTTCTGGAACGCCTACGGCCCCACCGAGGCGAGCATCGTCGCGTCCATGGGGCGAATCCTGCCCGACAGTGGATGCGGCGGGCCGGTGCCCGCCGGGCGCCCGCTGCCCAACACCCGCGTCACGCTGCGGCGCCCGGACGGCACGCCGGTACCACCCGGCTTGCCAGGGGAGCTGTGGCTGGGCGGGGTGGGTCTCGCCCGCGGCTATCTCAACAACCCGGAGCTGACCGCCCGAGCCTTCATCGGGACGGCGGATGGCCGCTTCTACCGCACCGGCGATCTGGGGCGCTGGACCACGGACGGTCAACTGATCCTCTGCGGCCGCATCGACCATCAGGTGAAGCTGCACGGCCAGCGCGTCGAGCTTGCCGAGATCGAGCAGGACCTGCTGGCCCACCCCGCCGCCGCGCAGGCCGTCGTGCTGGTGGACGCCGCGGCGGAGGGCACCAAGGCCCTGCGCGCCTTCGTCCGCGCAAAGGGCGGCGCCACCCTTCCCGACGAGGAGTCCTGGCGCGCCTTCCTCACCGACCGCCTGCCCGCCTTCATGGTGCCGGCCAGCGTGACGGCGGTGGACAGCATACCCCTGACGCTCGCGGGCAAGATCGACCGCGACGCCCTGCTCCGCCTCGCCCACGCCCATGGCCACGCCGCCACGACGGAAGGGCAGACGCCCTTGGAGGGGCCCGAACGCCGCATCGCCGCCCTGTGGGGTGACCTGCTGGGAGAGGAGGTTGCGCGCAACGACAACTTCTTCGCGCTCGGCGGCAACAGCCTGCTGGCGGTGACCATCGCACACCGGCTGTCACAGGAGCTGGGGGTAACCGTCCCGGCGCGCGCCCTGTTCGCCGCCCCGACCCTGGCCGGCTTCGCCCGCAAGGTGGCGGAACTGCGCGACGCGGAAGCGCCACCAACCGAAGCGGACGGCTCCGACCTCGCCACCGAAGGGGAGCGGGAGTTCTGGGTGGCCGAGGCGGCGGGGCTGGACACGCGGCCCTTCATCATTCCGGTGATCCGCGCCGTAGAGGGTGAATTGCCGGACCCGGCCCGCTGGTCGGACGCCTGGACGGCGCTCGCGCGGCGGCACGAGGCGCTGCGTACGACCTTCGCGGAAGATGCGGAAGGGCGTCTGCGCCGCTGCGTCGCCCCCACCGTCGGCGTCACTTTGGAGCTGTCCGCACAACCCGACCGCGCCACGACGCTGGCCCACATCCGCACACGCCAGGGGGAGCCCTTTGCCATGACCGCGGCTCCGCTGTGGCGGGCCGGGCTGGTGACGCCGGCGGACGGCGGCGCGCCGCTGTTCTGGATGGCGATGCATCATTCCATCGGCGACGGGCGCTCGGTCGGCATCCTGCTGGAGGAGCTGACCGTGTTGCTGGCGGGTGAGCGCCTGCCGCCCTCTCCCGCCCGCTACACCGCCATGGCCGCCCGCGAGCGTTGCTATCTGGATGGCCCGGACCGCGCCGCGGACGAGGCCCATTGGCGGAACCGGCTGTCCGCCCTGCCCGCCGAGATCTTCGAGGACTGGCCGCTCGACACGCCGCGCGCCGCCGGGGCCGCTCCGGGCAGCCACCGTTTCGAGTTGCGGCTGGACCCGGCCACCGCCGCCGGGCTGAAGACCGTCGCCCGCCGGCACGAAGCCAGCCTGCACGCCGTCCTGCTGACCCTGCTGGCGCGCGAGGTGCGGCGGCGCACCGGGCGCGGCGCCTTCGCCATCGGCACCACCGGCGACATCCGGGAAACCGCCGAGGACTCACGGGTCGTCGGCTACGGCGTGAACATGCTGCCGCTAATCGTCCAGGCCGCCGCCGGCACCCCCTTCGGAGCGGAACTGCGCGCCACCCAGGCCGCACTGGCCGAAGCGCTCCAGCATGCCCGTCTGCCCTTCGCGCGGATCTGCCACGGTCTCTGGGCGGATCGTCCGCAACACCGCGACCCGGCGCGCTACCCGCTGTTCGACATCGCGGTGACGGAGAACCCGCAAGCCGGCCCCGTCGCCGGGCCGCTGCGCCTCGTCCGCCCCGATGGCGAAGGGCCAGCCTATGAACGCACCGGCCATTCGCCGGGCCAGGACATGGTGCTGATCCATGAAGGGCTGGCGGACGGCGGGCTGCTGCTGCAATGGCACGTCAACGCCGCGCTCTACGCCAAGGACACCGCGGAGCGCTGGTTCGATGCGCTGACCGGCTGGGCGCGCTGGCTGGCTGGCGACGCCACCCGCGCCGAACTGACCCCGCCCGCCCTGCTGCCGGAGGAGGAGACGACCCTCGCGGCGTGGGAGCATGGTCCGGCGGTGGAGCGCCCGGCGCTGCCCTTCCACGCGCTGTTCGAGCGGTTGGTTGACCGTCCCGGCACCGGCCAGGGCGGACGCCCGGCGGTCATCACCGCCGACCGCGTTCTGACCTACCGCGCCGTGGAGGCGGAGGCCAACGCCATCGCCCACGCCCTGCGGGAGCGCGGGGCGGAGCGCGGCACCGTGGTCGGCGTGCTGACCGGCCGCTCCCCCAACCTGCCCGCCGCGCTTCTGGGCGTGTGGAAGGCCGGCGCGGTGTATCTGCCGCTCGCCGCCGACCTGCCGGCGGAACGGCTGGCCTTCATCGCCGGGGACGCCGGGGCGGCCCTGCTGCTGGCGCTGGACGGGGCGGCGGTGCCCGAGGCGCTGTCCGCCCTGCCCGTTCTGCGTCCGGAGGATCTCTCCGCCGATTTCCGCACGGCGCACGCCCACCGTCCGCAAGCCGCGACCGGACCGGAGGACACCGCCTACATCCTCTACACCTCCGGCTCCACCGGTCGCCCCAAGGGCACGCCGATCAGCCACGGCGCCTACGTGAACATGGTCTTGGGCGCCGTGGAAACCTTCGGCCTGACCGCCGAGGACCGGACGCTGATGTTCGCCTCCCCCTCCTTCGACGTGTCGCTGTCAGACATCGGCGTGCCGCTGGCCGCCGGGGCGGCGCTCTGCGCCGTTTCCTACGAGGTGCTGAGCGCGCCGGCCCGCCTGATCGCCTTCCTGGCCGAGCAGCGGGTGACCGTCGCCGACCTCACCCCGACCTACCTGCGCCTGTTCGACGGGGCGGAGCTGCCGTCACTGCGCATCCTGGTGACTGGCGGCGAGTCACCCTTGGCGGTCGACGTCCGAGCCTATGCCGGGCGGCTGCGCTACTTCAACGCCTACGGCCCGACCGAGAACACCATCACCAGCGCCATGGGGCTGCTGAGCGCGGAGGACCGGGGCTTCCTGCCCGTCGGGCGTCCGCTTCCCAACACCTCGGTCCACATCCGCGACGTGGCGGGCCGCCCGGTGCCGCCGGGAGCGATCGGGGAGATCTGGCTCGGCGGCGCCAACCTCGCCCGCGGCTACCTGAACCGTCCGGAGCAAGAGGCGGCGGCCTTCGTCGGGACGGAACGCGGGCGGCTCTACCGCTCCGGCGACCTCGGGCGCTGGCGCGCCGACGGCGAGTTGGAGGTGCTGGGCCGCATCGACGATCAGGTGAAGTTGAACGGCATCCGCATCGAACTCGGCGAGATCGAACAGGCGCTGGGCGGCCACCCGGACATCGCTCAGGCGGTGGCCCTGGTGCAGGGCAAGGCCGGCGCGGCGCAGAGTCTGTGGGCCTTCATCCGCCCCATCCACGGCAAGCCGGCGCCAGCCGAGGACTCCTGGCGCGGCTGGCTGGCCGACCGGCTGCCCGCGGTGATGATCCCGGCCGGGGTGATTGCGGTGGAGACGGTGCCTGTCACGGCGTCCGGAAAGGTGGACCGCGCGGCCCTGCAAGGGCTTGTCGCCGGTCACGCCCCGCAGGGCGCACAGATGGCGCCGCAGGGCCGGCTTGAGGAAACCGTCGCCCGCGTCTGGGTGGAGCGGCTGGGCCGCGGCCCGGTTTGGCGCGACGACAATTTCTTTGCGCTCGGCGGCCACAGCCTGCTCGCCATCGCCGTCGCCCACGCGCTGGAAACGGAGCTAGGATACGCCGTCTCCGCCCGCGACCTGTTCACCGAACCGACCCTGCGCGGCTTCGCCGCCCGCCTCGCCGCCGCCGCTCCCGCGGAATTCCCATCCGATGCCGAATCCGACCGCGCGACCGAAGGCCAGCGGGAGTTCTGGGTGGCCGAGCAGGCCGGGCTGGATACCCGCGGCTTCAACATCCCCCTGACACTGGCGGTGGAAGGCGACACCCCTGCCGACGACCGCTGGCAAGCAGCCTGGTTCACCCTTGCCGAGCGGCACGAGGCGTTGCGCACCGGCTTCCACGAGGATGAAGGTGGCCCGCTCCGCCGCGTCGTCCATCCCGTGACTGACGCTCTGGAGATTGGCACGGCCCCCGACCGCGACGCCGCGCTCGACCTCATCCGGGAGCGCCAGACGGCGCCCTTCGCCATGGCCGCTCCGCCGCTGTGGCGGGCCGGGCTGGTCCGGGTGGCCGACGGCAGCGGGGACCTGTTCTGGCTGACCCTGCACCATTCCATTGGTGACGGCCTGTCGCTCGGCCTGCTGGCCGACGACTTCGCAGCACTGCTGCGCAGGGTGCCCATGTCTGGCCGCGCGCCCGGATTCGGCCGCTCCGCCGCACGGGAGGAGGCCTATCTGGCCGGTGAGGCCGCCCGGGCGGACGCGGAGCATTGGCAGCGCCTGCTCGCCGGAATCGACCCCGCCGCTTTCGAGGAATGGCCGCTCGACAAACCCCGTCCGCCGGTGCGCAGCGCAGAAACGGCCCAGGGAAGCCATTGCCACAGCGTCCGCCTCACCCCCGACGTGGCGGAGGCGTTGCGCGCCTTCGCCCGGCGCAACGGTGCCAGCCTGCACGCCCTGATGATGACCCTGATGGCGCACGAGGTGCGCCGCCGCACCGGCCGGGCGGCGTTCCTGATGGGCACCGCCGCCTCCACCCGCGACACGGCGGAGGAGGCGGGCGTCGTCGGCTATTGCATCAACATGCTGCCGGTGCTCTTCCAAGGGGACCGGAGCGAGCCGCTGGAACAGGCGATCAAGGCCACGCAAAGCCGTCTGGCGGATGCCTTGCGTCATGGCCGCCAACCCTTCGCCCGCATCCACCAGGAGTTCCGCCGCAGCCAGCCTCAGGCGCATCATCCGGCCCGCTACCCGCTGTTCGATCTGGCGGTGACGGAAAATCCGGCCATGGCCGCCCCGCCCTGCGACGGGCTCCGCTTCGCGGCCATCGACACCCTCGACGGCGACGATATCCGCTACGAGCTGCGCCGCAGCGCCCCCGCCCAGGACCTCGTCCTGGTGCATGAAGGGCAGGCGGACGGCGGGCTGGTTCTCCAGCTCTACGCCAACGCCGCCCTCTACGAACGGGAAACCGCGCAAGCCTGGGCGGCAGCGCTGGCCGGCTGGGCGCGGCGGTTGGCCGATCCGCAGCGGGCACCGGGCGAACCGCTGCCCGCCCTGCTGCCGGACGAGGAAACGCTGCTCACCGTGTGGGAGCGCGGCCCGGCGATGCCGCACCCGGTTCCCTGCTTCCACCACCAGTTCGCCGCTCTGGCGCGCTCGCAGCCGGATCGCCCAGCCCTCATCACCGATAACGGCGCGGTCAGCTACGCCGCGATGAACGCCCGCGCCAACGCGTTGGCCCACGCGCTGCTGGCGCAGGGCGTGCGGACCGGCGACGCGGTCGGCGTTCTGACGGAGCGCTCGCCCGCCCTGCCCGAAGCGGTGCTGGCGATCTGGAAGGCTGGCGCCACCTATCTGCCGCTGACCCGCGACCTGCCGGCGGACCGGCTGGCCTTCATCGCCCGCGACGCCGCAATCCGTATCGTCGTGGCGCTGGACGGCCACACCCTGCCCGACGCGCTGGCACAGGCGGGATACGCGGTCATCCGCCCGGAATCCCTGACCAAGGACTTCCGCACCGCCCACGCCCATGAGCCGGAGGCCGGAGAACGCAGCCATCCCGGCGATCCCGCCTACATCATCCACACCTCGGGGTCCACCGGGGTGCCGAAGGGGGTCGTGCTGCATCATGGCGGGTTGCTGAACCTCGGCCTGTCGATGGCGCGGATGATGGGCGTCCAGCCGGACGAGCGGACGCTCCTCAGCTCCTCTCCCTCCTTCGACGCCTGGATCTCCGATTGCGTGATGACCTGGGCGACCGGGGGCGCGCTGGTTCCGATCCGCCGCGCCGAGATGGACGACACCGCCGGGCTGCGCGCCAAGATGGAGCGGCTGGGCGTCACCTCCGCCACCCTGCCGCCCTCCTACCTGCGGCTGTTCGAGCAGGCGGACCTGCCGACCCTGCGCATCCTGATGACGGTGGGCGAGCCGCCCAACGCCGCCGACGCCCTGCACTACGCGGCCCGGCTGCGCTACATCAACGGCTACGGCCCGACCGAGAACACCGCCGCCGCCAGCATCGGCATCCTGTCCCCGGACTCGCCGTGGATGAGCGCGGGGCGTCCGCTGCCCAACACCGCCGTCCACATCCTGGACGAGGACGGGGAACCGGTGCCCCCCGGCGCCATCGGCCATGTCTGGCTGAGCGGCATGGGGCTGGCCATCGGTTACCTGAACCGGCCCGACCTGACCGCCGACGCCTTCGTGGAAACGCCAAAGGGCCGCCGCTACCGCACCGGCGACCTCGGCCGCTGGCTGCCGAATGGCGAACTGCTGGTCCTCGGCCGGTCGGACAGCCAGGTGAAGCTGCGCGGCCAGCGCGTGGAGCTGGGCGAGATCGAGCATCGGCTGGAATCCCACCCCGGCGTGCAGCAGGCGGTGGCCCTGGTGGACACGCCGCCGGGCGGCGCCCAGACGCTGTGGGCCTTCGTCAGCCTCGCCCCCAACGCCGCCGAGCCGACGCAGGCCGCCTGGGCCGCCCACACGGCGGCGGCGCTGCCCGCCTACATGGTGCCGGCGGCGGTGATCCGGATGCCCGCGATCCCGGTGACCGTAGCCGGCAAGGTGGACCGCAAGGCCCTGCTGCAAGCGCTGGCCGACCACGCGCCCTCCGAAGGCACGGCTTCCGGCGCCTACACCCCGCCGCGCAACGCGGTGGAGCAGCGGGTGGCCGAGCTGTGGGCCGAGCAGCTTCAGCGGCCCGTTCCGGGGAGGGAGGCCGGCTTCTTCGAGCTGGGCGGCGACAGCCTGCGGGCGATCGCCGTGGTCAACCGCTTGCGCCGCGAGTTTGCCTGCAAGATCAACGACCTCTACGAAGCGCCGGTGCTGGCGGACTTCGCGCTGCGCCTGCGGCCCCAGCCAGACCATCTGCACCGCGTCATCGCCGCCGTCCGCGCACACTGGCGGGACTATCAGGCGGCCCTGCCCGACTTCGACGCCGCCCGCGACCGGGCGCTGGCCGAGCAGCAGCAAGCCTACGAGGCGCGGAACGCGTCCTACGATGCCTTCGACGGGACGGAGCGGCGCGACTATGGCGAGGTGCTGCTGACCGGCGCCACCGGCTATCTCGGCGCCTATCTGCTGCGGGAACTGCTGTCCGACCCGACACGGCGGGTGACCGCGCTGATCCGCGGGAACGACGACGGGGCCGCCCAAGCCCGGCTGGGCCGCGTGCTGGCTGGCTATTTCGGGTCGGAGAAGGGTGCCGCTCTGATCGCCGATCCGCGCCTGACCGTCCGGGCCGGCGACCTGCGCCGCGACGGGCTGGGCCTCACCCCCGCCACCCACGGCGCGCTGGCGGAGGGGGTGCGGGCGGTCTTCCACTGCGCGGCCAACGTCAACCATTTCGGCCATTACGCGGAGTTCCACGCCGACAACGTGGAGGCGACGCGCCGGCTTCTCGACCTCGCTGCCGCGCGGCGCGGCGACCCGGCGGACTTCCACCTGATCTCCACCCTGTCGGTCACCGGCAAGGCGCCGGAGGACGGCTTCAGACTGGTCACCGAGTACGACGCGGTGCCGGACGCCCTCGACGAGAACTACTACGTCCGCAGCAAGCAGGAGGCGGAGCGGCTGGTCACGGCGGCGCGCGGCGATCTGCGCAACGCCAGCATCCACCGCGTCGGCAACGTCGTCTTCGCGGCGGAGGGCGGGCCGCTGCAATTGAACCTGCGGGACAACGCCTTCTTCCGGCAACTCGCCGCCTTCGTGCGGCTGGGGGTGGTTCCCGACGATTCGCACGTCTGGCTGTGCCACGTCGATCTCGTCGCCCGCGCGGTGGCTCTGCTGGCCGGCGCCGCCGGCCTCGCCAACGAGACGCACCATGTGGAGAACCACCGCCGCGACACGCTGGCCGATTTCGTGACCTCGGCGGCGGGCATGGCGGGTGCGGTGCGGGCGGTCGGCTTCGACGCGCTGCTCGACCGGCTGGAGCGCGCCATCGGCGAACCCGACATGGACGGCGCTCTGGCCCAGACGCTGGAAGGCTTCGGTCTCTACAGCGGGCGCTCCCCCCAGGCGCGCGGCCGGCGGCAGGAGTTGACCTCCGAACGCACGCAAGCACTGCTCGGCCGCATGGGCTTCGGCTGGCCGCCGGTTCCCCGCGCCGGGCAGGCCGACATGCTGCGCGCCGCCGCTGACCTGTTCTCCCGATGAACGCCTTCGGAGCCATCATGCTCACCCATGTCCAGGATCTCGGCTTCCGCACCGGGGAGTTCACCGTGGAGCCGCTGCCCGACGCCGAGACGGCGCGCGTGCTGGCCGTCCTGGCCGCCCGCCACGGGACGGAAATCGACGCCGACGCCCTCGTCCCGGACGGGCGGGAGGCAGAGCTGCGCAACGAGCTGGCGGAGGCCGCGCCCGGCCTGTCCGCCCTGGCCACGGCGATCCGCGTCCGGCTGGAGACCAGCCACAGCGGCGTGCTGATCCGCCGCGCCCATCTCGGCGGTCACGTTCTCGACACCCGGCGCCGCCTGCTTTACGCGCTGGCCGTCGGCATCGGCGCGCCGACCGCAACCGACCGGATCGACCGCAAGGTGGTGTGGGACATCAAGCTCCGCCCCGAGCTGGTGCGCAGCGGCGCCGCCTCCACCTTCTCGGAGCACGCCGACGAGGCCGACTTCCACACCGACACCCAGTATTTCCCAGCCCCCGAACGCTACATGCTGCTCTATTTTGCCCAAGCGGCGGCCTGCGGCGGCGGCCGCTCCAGCCTGCGTGACGCCCGCTGCGTCCGCGAGGCTCTGGCCGGCAGCGACGAGGGGCGCTGGGCGCTGGACCTGCTGTCACGAACGGCGCTGCCCTTCCGCATTCCCGCCACCTTCACCCGCACCGGATCGCGGGACGCGGTGGAGGTGACCTTCGCCACCGTCTTCGGGGAGCGTCCACTCATCCGCTTCCGCACCGACACGCTGCTCCGTGGCCTCGCCGCCCGTCCGGAGCACGACACGCCGGAGGTCCGCCGCGCGCTCGCCATCCTCCAGGCTGAGTTGCACAACCCGGCCCGGCGGCTGGAGACCTTCATGGAGTCGGATAGCCTGCTGGCGATGAACAACCACGAGGCACTCCACGGGCGCGGCGCCTTCGCCGACCCGGAGCGCCACGCGCTGCGCATCCGCATCGACGATGGCGCCCCGCAGAATTCCACGCGGCAGGATTCCGCTCGATGAACCTCCTTCGCCTGCTGGGACGGCTGGGACCGGCGCCGCTGCGCCGGCTGGTTCTCTACGCCCTGGGGTCGGCCCTTTTCTCCACGCTGGTGCTCGCGCTGGTCAACCGCGGCGCGGAGGAGATCGCCGCGGAAAAGGCCGACTTCGTCAACGTGCCGTTGGCCGCCGCCTTCGTCGTCAGCGTCCTCCTCTACATGCTCCTGGAAGGCCGCATGGTCGCCCACCTGTCGGCGGACGCGGAGGAGGTGGTGGACACGCTGCGCATGCGGCTGCTCGACCAGATCCGCCGCGCCGACCTGTGGAAGCTGGAGCGCTTCGGCCAGACCCCGCTGTTCGAAAGCGTGACGCAGAGCAGCCAGCTCATCTCGCAGAATTCGCAGTTCCTGGCGCTGACGGTGCGCTCGGTCCTGCTGACCGGGACGATCCTGCTCTACATCGCCACCATCTCGCCGGTCGCCTTCCTGCTGATTGGTGGGCTGCTCGGCGCCGGGACATGGTTCTACATCCGGCTGGGCCGCGCGCTGGAGGAGCGGCAGCGCGCCATGATGGCGGAGGAGGCCGCCCTGTTCGAAGGCGTGTCGGACCTGTTCGACGGTTTCAAGGAACAGCGGCTGAACAGCGCCCGCAGCCGCGACCTGAACGCCGCCTTCGCCTCCGTGTCCGGCCGCACCACGACGGCGCGCGGCGCGGTGCATCTGCACACCTGGCAGCAGTTCGTGTTCGGCGAATGCGCCTTCAACCTAATGCTGGGCGTGGTCGTCTTCGTCGTGCCATCCTACTCCAGCGCCATCTCGGCGGAGTTGGTGAAGATCACCGCCGCCATCTTCTTCATGTCGGCCCCGGTCTTCGGGCTGATGCAGTCGCTGGCGGTGATGAGCGCCGCGGAGGCCGCCGCCGGACGCATGATGGCCCTGGAAGGCCAGCTTTCGGAGTTGGCGGAGGCCGGAAGCGACGGCCCCGCCCTGCCGGTGCCCGTCAACTTTGCCGAAGTGACGATGGAGGGGGTGGAGTTCGCCTTCCCCGCCCCGCCGGGCGAGCCACCCTTCGCGGTCGGCCCCTTCGACCTGACCATCCGGCGCGGCGAGGTGATCTTCATCACCGGCGGCAACGGGTCGGGCAAATCGACCTTCATCAAGCTGCTGACCGGCCTCTACCACCCGCTGCGCGGGCGGATCACGGTGGACGGGGTGCCGGTCGGGCCGCAGCGCATCGCCGCCTACCGCGAGCTGATGGCGACCGTCTTCGCCGACTTCCACCTGTTTGCCCGGCTCTACGGCCAGGACGCCCTCAACCCTGTGGAGGCCGCCGAGCTGATGCGCTGGATGGAGATGGAGCGGGTCACCGCTCTGGAGGGCGACCGCTTCGGGCGGCGCGACCTGTCCGCCGGGCAGCGCAAGCGGCTTGGCCTCGTCGCCGCCATCCTGGAGAAGGCGCCGATCCTGATTCTCGACGAATGGGCCGCCGACCAGGACCCTCATTTCCGCTTCAAGTTCTACCGGGAAGTGGTGCCGGAGCTGAAGCGGCGCGGCCTGACCATCGTGGCGGTGACCCATGACGACCATTATTTCGACGTCGCCGACCGCCGCCTGCACATGGAGGAGGGCCGCCTGACCGAACTCGCCCACCTGGCGGAGGGCGTGGCATGAGGCTGGCCGCCATCGTCCTGCGCGAGCTTCCGGAGAATCTGCGCACGCTCGCTTTGATGAACGTCCTGTCCGCGATCGCGACCGCGGCGCTGCTGTGGCTGGTCGACGCCGCCGCCAAGGACGCCGCCAAGGGCATCATCAGCCCGCGGCTTCTGGTGATGTACGCGGTCACGGTGACGCTGTTCGGAGTGACCCACAATTACGCGCTGGTCACCGCGTCCCAGGACGCCGAGCGGCTGATCCACAAGATCCGCCTGCGCCTGTTCGATCTGGTGCGCCGCGCCGACCTCGTGACCGTGGACCGCATCGGGCGGGCGTCGCTGCACGGCGTGCTGACCCAGGACACCCAGACGCTGGCCCAGACCCTGCCGCTTCTGGCGATCGGCGGGCAGCAGGCGGTGATGCTGGTCTTCCTGGCGGTCTATCTGGCCTGGCTGTCGCCGCTGGCCTGCGTGATGGCCTTCGCCTTCGCCGGGATCGCCGTGGCCGTGAAAGTCGCGCGGGTGCAGCGCCTGCGCCGCAGCATGGTGGAGGCGGCAGCGGCGGAGACGCGCGTCTTCGACGGGCTGACCGACCTGCTGCGCGGCTTCAAGGAGGTGCGGATGAACCGCCGCCGCGGCGACGGGCTGATCCGCGACCTCGCCGACGCCTCGTCCCGGGCACGGGCGGTGAACGTGGACATGAAGGCGCAATGGGGCCGCAACTTCGCGCTGGTTGAGGCGATGTTCTACACGTTGATCGGCATGATGGTCTTCGTCGTGCCGCTGTTCACCACCGGCTATCACGCGGTGGTGGTGGCGGCGACCACGGCGGCGCTGTTCATCGTCGGGCCGGTCAGCACCGTCTCCTTCGTCACCCCGTTGGTCGCCCAGACCGAGATGGCCCTGTCCAACATCGAGGCGATGGAGGATCGGCTGCGCGCCGCCGCCGGCAGCGCCCCGGACGAGGGGGCGGAGCGGCTGCCCGGCCCGCCCACCAGCGTCGCGCTGAAGGACGCCACCTTCTCCTATCACGACGGCGAGGGCACGCCGGTCTTCGCGGTCGGGCCGCTCTCGGCGGAGTTCCGGGCGGGGGAGATCACCTTCGTCACCGGCGGCAACGGCTCCGGCAAGTCGACCATGCTGCGCCTGCTGACCGGGCTGATGCCGTTGAGCGGCGGCCAGCTGCTCGCCGACGGGGAGCCGGTGCCGGCGGAGCGGATGCAGAGCTACCGCGACATGATCTCGGCCATCTTCTCCGACTATCACCTGTCGCGCCGCCTCTACGGCGTCGCCGACCCCGACCCGGCGAGCGTCCGCCTCCTGCTGGAGCGGCTGGAGATGCAGGACAAGGTGACGGTCGCCAACGGCGGCTTCAGCACCGTCGCCCTGTCCACCGGCCAGCGCAAGCGCCTCGCCCTCGTCGTCGCCCAGCTTGAGGACAAGCCGGTGATCGTGCTGGACGAATGGGCCGCCGACCAGGACCCGCATTTCCGCCGCGTCTTCTACGAGGAGTTGCTGCCCGAGCTGAAGGCGTTGGGCAAGATCGTCATCTGCGTGACCCACGACGAGCGCTGGTTCGGCCTCGCCGACCGCGTCTATCACATGAACGAGGGCCGCATCGAGGAAGGTCACGGCCACCATCCCCTGTTCGCACTGGAGCCGGCGTGATGGCCCCGCCTCCCTCCCCCTGGCTGCAAGGCTTCCGGGCGGTTTCGGTGCCGCTCCGCTCCCTGCTCTGCTTCCCCTACGCCGGGGCCGGCGCCGCCGTCTTCCGGGATTGGGCGTCGGAGGTCGGACCGGGCACGGACCTGCTGGCGGTGCGGCTGCCCGGACGGGAGAACCGCATCGGCGAGCCGCCGCTGCATCGGGTCGAGGACTCCGTGCCCGCCCTGCTGGCCGCGCTGGAACCGCTGGGGAACCGCCCGTTGATCCTGTTCGGCCATTCGCTGGGCGCGGCGCTGGCCTACGCCACCGCCCGTGCTCTGGTGGCGCGGGGGCGTCCGCCCGCCCTGCTGGCCGTGTCGGGGCGCCGGGCGCCCCACCTCCCGTCGCGGCGACAACCCGTTCACGGGCTGGACGACACGGCCTTCCGCAGCCGCCTCGCCGCGCTGGGCGGCACCCCGCCCGAGGTGCTGGCTTGCGACGACCTGATGGAGCTGATGCTGCCCATGCTGCGGGCCGACTTCGCCATGTCCGACGCCTTCCTGGAACCTGATCCACAGCCGCTTCCGGTGCCGATCCTGGCCTTCGCCGGGGCGGAGGACACCGAGGCCACGGTGGAGGAGGTCGCCGGGTGGGAACGGCTGGCCGGGGCGGGCTTCACATTGCGCACGCTTCCCGGCGGCCATTTTTTCCTGCACGGGCAGCGCGCGCCGATTGTCCGGTATCTGACGGAGGAGGATTTCTGAAACACCCATTAAGCGTTTGGATTCTTTTTGATGGCAAATCCTTTGACGAAGACAACCGCATTCATTAGCCCATATGACGGTGCCGCCGGCCACCACCGGCGGCGTTTTCGGAGCGGGCCGTCCCTGTGGGGTCAGGGTCATCGCATTTGGTCTTCCCTAGCCCTCTCCCCTCTGGGGAGACGGGGGGCCAAACGCGTTTGTCCGGCCTCCGGGGCCGACAGTCGCCACGGGCCATCCGGTGCGCGGCGTTCATTGCTGATTTTCTCTCGACAACGTCCCTTTTTGGAGCACCACAGCATGGTCAGTGAGAAAGAAACCCCGGGCGGCAAGGCCAAGCCGGAAACGGCCGCCGCCTCGGCCCCCACCCCGGCTCCGGAGGCCGTGACGGCCGCCCCTGAAACCACCACCGCCAGCACCTCCGAAGCCGCTCCGGAAGCCACTCCGGCCGCTCCGGTCTCCACCGAGGCGCAGGCGGCGGAGATCATCCGCAAGCATGTGCTGCTGTCCGCCGCGGCGGGCGTCATCCCGCTGAACTTCGTGGACACCGCGGCGCTCGCCGTTGTCCAGCTCCGCCTGCTCAAGGAGCTCTCGGAACTGCACGGCGTCGACTTCCGCGGCGACATCGGCCGCTCCGCGGTCGGCACGCTGTTCGCCACGGTCGCCCCGACCGCCCTGGCCGGCGGCCTGCTCGGCTCCATGGCGTTCAACATGGCCCTGCGCTCGGTGCCGGTGATCGGCACGGTGACGCGGCTGGCCACCCAGCCAGCCTTCAACAGCGCCTTCACCTACGCGCTGGGCAAGGTCTTCCAGCAGCACTTCGCCTCGGGTGGCACCTTCCTGACCTTCCAGCCGGAAAAGGTGAAGACCTATTTCCGCGAGAAGTTCGAGGAGGCCCGCCGCCGCAAGGGTGCGACGCCGGAGGCGGCCCCGGCCGCGGCCTGACCGCGGCACCCGGACGCCGCCACGGACCGGGAGGACGGGCGGGGACGCCTCCGCGCATCCCCGCCCCCTCCGTCCGCCGTCACCCTTCCGCCCTGCTCCCATTCCAAGGCCGGACGCGCATGCCCCTCGTTCTCGTCATGCTCTATCTCCTCGCCTGTCTGGTGTGCGCCGTCATGGGCCGCAACACCACGATCGGCTTCATCGGCCATTTCCTGCTGGCCCTCTTCCTGACTCCGCCGGTGAACTTTGTGATCCAGGCGGTGGGCCGCCCCAGCACGCGGGAACGTGAGAAGATGCTGACGACGAGACCGCGATGACCACGCTGGACCAGTCCGCCGGGGACGGCCTCGCCCGCGCCCCCCTGGGGCAGCGCGCCGGCCTCTGGCTGAAACGGCGCAGCGTGTCGATCTACGCCCTGACGCTCACCCTCATCCTCGGTTTCCTCGCCATTGCCCCCGCCGTCTTCGTCGAGGTGCCGTCCGGCCATGTCGGGGTGCTGTGGCTGCGCTTCTTCGGCGGCACGGTCACCGACCGGGTCTACAGCGAGGGCACCCACCTGATCTTCCCGTGGGACCGGGTGACGATGTACGACGTGCGCCTGCGCACCGACACCCGCACCTACGAGGCGGTGGCGGCCAACGGCATGTCGATGACGGTGACCGTGGCGTTGCGCTACCGCGTCAACCCTCCCGCCGCCGGCCTGCTTCACAAGCTGGCCGGGGACGATTACGCGGAAAAGCTGGTGCATCCGGAGATCGCCAGCCTCGTCTACGAATTCGTGTCGAAGCACAATCCGGAGAATTTCTACTCGATCAACCGGGCGGACATCCAAGGCTTCCTGCTGACCGAGGCACGCCGTCAGTTCCCGGCGCCGCCGACCGATCTGCAGGCGCTGAAGCTGCCTCCGGGCGCGATCGCCGACGATTACGGCGCCTTGATGATCCGGGTGGAGGATGTGCTGGTGGCCGGGGTCAGCTTCCCGCCGCTGGTCCGCCAAGCCATCGACCGCAAGATCGAGCAGCAGCAGATCATGGAGGAATACGACTTCCGCATCGCCCGCGAGGCCAAGGAGCGCGACCGCAAGCGGATCGAGGCGGAAGGCGTGCGCGACTTCCAGGACATCGTCGCCCGCAACATCACGCCGGAGTATCTGCGCCTGCGCGGCATCGAGGCGACGCGGGCCTTCGCCACCTCTTCCAACGCCAAGACCATCATCATCGGCGGACGCGACGGACTGCCGGTCATCCTGAACACCGGCGACGACGCCAAGTCGGGAACGTCAGCGTCGGGAACGCCAGCGTCGGGTACGGCGGCCAGCACCGCGGCCCCTCACGAGCCCGCCGCCAAGGAGCCGGACGGGCTCGCCGCCCGCCTGTCCACCCTGGACGAGCCGCCGCCGGAGAACAGCGCGCCGGAAGCCCCTCCGGACGCCGCCGGGCGCTGACGCCCGGCGAACCGCCGATCCCAAAGGAATCGGCTAGTCGGCGGCCTCGGCGAGGGTCCGGGCGAAATCGCGCTCCATCTCGTCGAGCAGGCGGACCACCTCCGCCGAGGCCCGCTTCATCTCGGCGGCGTGGCGTTCGGCCTCCAGGCGGTTGCCGGCCTGGAGGGCGAGCAGCGCCTCGCGGCCCGACTCATGGACGGTGCGGTGCGGCGTCGCCATGCCCTTGTAGGTGGACAGGCGCATCGTCCGGGGATCGTTCACGCTGTCGTACCAGCGGCCGAGGCGGCAGGAGTGATGGGTGGACAGGTCCGCCGGCAGAAGCGTGCACTGGCCGCCAACCGCCTCCATGATCTTGTCCACGAAGGCGAGATGGTCCTGCTTGGCCAGCCGGACCAGTTCGCCCACCCCGTCGCGGCTCATGCGGTCCACCTCCTCGCGGCCGATCTTCCGCTCGTCGAAGCGGATGTGCAGCCGGTTGTCGTGCCGCGCCACCACCGAGCCGCGCAGCGACAGCTTGTAGCCGGGAAGCGACACGGTGACCTGCCCGCCGGTGGGCGCGGCCCCCTTCGTCTCGGCGTAGCAGCCGCATTCCGAGATGTCACGGACCAGCGCCGGCGTCTGGTCCACGCTGCCGTCGAGCAGAACCGGACGGCGGCGCGTGTGGCGCCGGTTCGCCAGATCGGAGGAGGTGCGGATGGCCCGAGCCAGCAGGGACGGCAGGGTGTCCAGCGCCTCCTGCATGCGGTCGGCGCTTTCGCCGACCGTGTAGGCCACGGTCGTGGCGCGCTGGGTCTCGCCGCCGACCTCGGTCATCCGGGTGGTGATATCGCGGAAGATGCCGGCGACCTCGCCGATGTTGCGGGCGATCTCGCGCGAGGCGGAGGACTGCTCCTCCACGGCCGCGGCGATCGAGGAATTGATTTCCTGCATGGTGGTGATGGTGGTGGCCACCCCGTCCATGCCGGTGATGGCCTGCTCCGCCACCGCCTGGATGGCGCCGACCTTGGCGGCGATCTCGTCCGCCGCTTGGGCCGACTGCCCGGCGAGATTCTTCACCTCCGTGGCGACCACGGCGAAGCCCTTGCCGGCCTCCCCGGCCCTTGCGGCCTCGATGGTCGCGTTCAGGGCCAGCAGGTTGGTCTGCCCGGCAATGGCGCGGATGAGGTTCAGGATGCCGCCGATCTCCTGCGCCGCGGTGCTGAGCTGCGCCATGATCTGGCGGGCCTCGCCGCTCTTCTCCACCGCCTCGCCGGCGATCCGGGACGCGCCGCCGACCTGCACCGAGATCTCGCCGACCGCGGCCTGAAGCTGTTCCGCACCGGCGGCGACGGTCTGGGCGGCGTCCAGCGCCTCCGCCGTATCGGCGGAGGTGTCGGCGATGCTGTCCTTGACGGACGCACAGACGCTGTCCAGGTCGCCGACCGTGCGGCGGAGGTCCGCGGTGTAGCTGGCGACGCTGTCCACCACGTCGTTGGCCTCGTGGTCGATGGAGTCGACCATCGCGTCCACCGCCTGGAGCCGCTCGTCGATCAGGCGGTCCCAGTAGACGGACAGGGCAGCGTCCAGATCCATCAGCACCGCCGACACCACGGCGCGCTGCATGGTCACGATGGAGCCGAGCCGGCCGCCGGTCAGCAAGGTTCCGCCCATGCTCTGCGCCAGGGCGGCCATGATCTCACCGAGGATGAAGGCGTAACCGCCGACGTACCAGCTCGGGCTCAGCCCGATGCGGTGATGGGCGATGCCGACCGCGCGCACGGACTCCTTGTAGCTGTCGTCGAAGCGGCCTTCGAACAGCCGGGTCCAATGCGCGATCTGGGCGCGCTTGGCCCCTTCGACCTGCGTCGGGTTGGCGAACAGGGCGGCCAGCTCGGGCTGCGACAGCGTGCGGGCGTAGAAGCGGTCCAGAATCCCTGGAAGGGCCCTGGAGATGATCGGCAACGCCTGCTGCAGGCTGCCGACCGCCTCCGGTCCCAGATCGAAATAGGCGGTCTTGGTGACATCCAGGGCGCGAAGGGATTCCGGCATGGCGAATGTTTGTATTCTGTAATGAAGGAGCGTCAATCGATAACATTTCCGCTACAGCGAAGGTATCCTTAAAAGGAATTCGCATGCGACATGCTGTCCCACTTCATGATTAACAGAAGGTTTAATTTGTAGGCTGTCGAACAGGATCGCAGTGAATAAGCCTGATAATACAATCACTTTCCTCCATATGGTCAACCGGTGCCGCAACGACACCTTCACATTGCAAGTTTCCGGTGCGTCCGAAAATTGGCAAAACTATTTGTTACAAATGCGCGGCAAAGGTTACCAATGCGCCGCCTTCCCGGTCTCTCCGGGACGACCCGACGATTTTTCAAGGAGTTCTCGGCCGATGAATCCCCTCCGCACGTTCAGCCTTGCGACAAAGCTGACCATTCTGTGCACGCTCGGCCTGATTGCCCTGTCCGGCGCCCTGACCTTCGCGACGATCGCCAAGGTCACCGCCAGCATCAGCAAGGACGCGGCGGAGCGGAGGGAGCAGGCCATCACCAACTTCCGGATGCTGCTCGACCAGAAAGGGTCCGAATACAGGATCAAGGACGGCGCGCTGTACATTGACGATTTCAAGCTGGACGGCGCGAACGACATCGTCGACACCGTCCGCAGCGTGACCGGCGGCGTGGCCACCATCTTCCGCGGCGACACCCGGGTGGCGACGAACATCCACAACCCGGACGGCAACCGGGCCGTCGGGACGAAGCTGGCCCGCGGCCCCGTCTACAGCGCCGTCATCGACGGGAAGGAGCCCTTCCGTGGCGAGGCCGACATTCTGGGCGAGGCCTATTTCACCGCCTATGACCCGATCATTGATCAGAACGGCGAGGTCATCGGCGTCCTGTTCGTCGGCCTTAAGAAGAGCATCGCCTTGCGCGTGCTGGAGGAGGTGGTGCCCAACATCATCCAGGTGGCGGCGGCCATCACCGTCGGCATGGCTCTGGTGATGCTGCTGGTGGTCCGGCGCCAGTTCAGCACGCTGGACCAGATCCGCGGCACGATGTTCCAACTGGCCGACGAGCATTACGACGTGACGGTGCCCGGCCTGCACCGCCAGGACGAGATCGGCGCCATGGCTAAGACCGTCGAAATCTTCCGCCAGAAAGGGATCGACAACCAGCGCCTGCGCGAGGCTCAGGAGCGCGAGCGCCGCGAGGCCGAGGCCGCCAAGATCGCCGCCCTGGAGTCCATGGCCCGCACCGTGGAGCAGGAGACCCGCACCGCCGTGGACCGCGTCGCCGAACGGTCCGTCTCGATGGACAGCAACGCCCAGGCGATGGCCAGCTCGGCCGAAACCGTCTCCGCCAACTCGCAGAGCGTGGCGGCCGCGGCGGAACAGGCGCTGGGCAACGCCCAGGCCGTGGCTGCGGCCACCGACCAGCTCACCGCCTCCATCGCCGAGATCACCGGTCAGGTCACCTTCGCCAGCCAGATTTCCCGCCGCGCCGTGGAAAGCGGCCGCCGGACCGAGGATGTGGTGCTCTCTCTGTCCGAGGCCATCGGCCACATCGGGGAAGTCGCCACCTTCATCCAGGACATCGCCAGCCAGACCAACCTGCTGGCGCTGAACGCGACCATCGAGGCGGCGCGCGCGGGCGAGGCCGGCAAGGGCTTCGCCGTGGTGGCCCAGGAGGTGAAGAACCTCGCCACCCAGACGTCCAAGTCGGCGGAGGAGATTTCCCGCCAGATCACCGATCTGCAGAGCATGACCGCCGGAGCCGTCGATGCGGTGCAGGACATCGGGCGCACCATCACCGAGATCGACGGCGTCGCCAGCAGCATCGCCAGCGCCATGGACGAGCAGGGGGCGGCGACCAGCGAAATTTCCCGCAACGTCGGCCAGACCGCCGCCGCCGCCCAGGAGGTGTCGTCCCGCATCGCCCACGTGTCGGAGGAAGCCGCGATAACCGGCAGCCGCGCCGACGAGGTGCGCCGGGTGGCCTCCGACGTGGCGGGGAGCATCGACCATCTCCGCCAGATGCTGGTCCGTGCCGTCCGTACCGCCACGCCCGAGGTTGACCGCCGTCGCGCCCCACGGTTCGAGGTCAATCTGCCCTGCACCATCGCCGGGGCGGTGGGGGCGCTGTCGGGGCAGCTCACCAACCTGTCGGAAGGTGGCGCCACCATCCGCGGTCTGGACCGCTCGAAGGTCGGCAGCCGTGGCGTTCTGACCATTCCCGGCTGCACCGTCACCATCCCCTTCGCGGTGCTGGGAGGCAAGGAGCAGGATCTGCATGTCCGGTTCGAGCTGACGCCGGACGTCGCCGACCGCTTCGCCTCGGACGTTCAACGCCTAACCGCGGGCCTGCACCCGCTTCCAGCGGTCGCCTGAGGCTTGGCCCCAGAAGCCCGCCGCTACGGCAACTGCGCCAGCGGGCTGCCGAGCGCGCGCAGCTCGCGCGCGTGCATTTGCAGACCGGGCAACCATTTGGCGGCGAAGCCCCGGACGTCCGGGTCGGTCCCGCCCTGAGCCTGCGCGTTGAACAGGGCGATCGACACCTCGTGCTCGGCGATCTGCTGTTGCAGATACTGCCGGTCGAACGCGGTGCCCTGAAGCGAGGCCAACGCGTCGGCGACCGCCTGCCGGCCGGGGTCCGGGGCGGTGGGCGGCGTGACGCCCTTGGCCTGGGCCAGCCGGGCGAGTTCCTGATTGGCTTGGGTGTGGTCGGCGGCGATGCGCCGGCCGAGGTCGCGTACGGTGGCGCTGGACGCCTGCCGCTGGGCCAGCGTGCCCATCGCCACCTCGCCGAAGCCGCCGTAGGCCGCCTGGGTCAGAAAGGACTGGTCCGCCACCGTCAGCGTCGAGGAGGCGCCCGACCCGGTGCTTCCCATCTGGGATGCGGAAGCGCCGGAGCTGCCCATCGGTGGCACGAGGCCCGGCTCGCTCGAACAGGCGGCGAGCGCGAGGATGGACACAGCGGCAAGGGCCGCGGTTCGCAGCATGGGCATTCCGACCTCCCGATCTACAATCTTGCGTTGGGACACACCGATCCCCAACAGCCTCCTATTCTCCTTGTGCCTGGCGACGAGCGTTTTTACGGGTCCCCTGCCCACAAGGGCAGGTTGACCGATGCCATCCTCATAGGATGGACCGCAGGGAGGCGGGCGATCCTGCCCGGACGGGCGTGGCCTGACGGCGGGGCGCCGGTCGCGGGAGAGGCCGTCGCCCCTCCCGATCACGCAGCGCGTGTCCTTGCGGACGCGTCAGCTGTTCTTCTTCAGGAAGGCGATCAGGTCCTTGCGGGCCTGCTCGTTCTTCACGCCGGCGAAGGCCATCTTGTTGCCGGGGACGGTGCCCTTCGGATCGGTCAGGTACTTGTCGAGATTGGCCTCGTCCCAGGTCAGACCGGCGCCCTTCATGGCGTCGGAATACTTGAAGCTCTCGATGGAGCCCGACGGGCGGCCGACGACGCCGTGCAGGTTCGGGCCGACGCGGTTGGGGCCGCCGGCCTCGATGGTGTGGCAGGCCTTGCACTGGTTGAACACCTTCTCACCCGCATCGGCGTCCTGCGCCGAGGCGATGCCGGGAAGGGCGGCGAACAGGCCGAAGGCCAGAACGGCAACACTACGCTTCATTGCACTATCCTCGATTTCCAATGCCCAAAAGACAGGCACGGCCACCCAAGGCCCGCAGGACGTCCTGCGTTCTTCGCTTCGCCACGATCAATATTCGTCGCATCGGCACGCGGCATCCGCCGCTCCGTTACTTGGCCTCGATCATGACAAGCGGCTTGGGAAACCAGCCGCCACCTCGGCCGGCGTTGTAATCCCCGCATGCTGGTATGCACAATGCCGGGCATGGCTGGAGGGCAGCCCCTGCGACAAAATGCCCGACTCTTTTCGAAAATTTTTCGGGATTAAAATTTTCGGTCACTTCAACCGGCAATGGACCAGCGTCGTTCCGGTGGTGTTGGCCTTCTCGATGTCGGCGTCGCGCAGGTCGGCTCCCGACAGGTTGCAGTTGGTCAGGTCCGCCCCGGCCAGCCGCGCACCCCGCAGGTCGGCGCCGCGGATGTCGCTGTCGGCCAGTTGGGCGTTGCGCAGATTGGTCGGCCACAGGCGCCCGGTGGGCTGGCCGTCCGCCGCCAGAAGCTCGATGGCCCGCATCACCGCGTTGCGCATCATGGCGCGGGTCAGGTCGCAGCCCTCGAAGCTGGCCCCGGACAGTTCCGAATTCTCGAAACAGGTTTCACGCATGCGGCAGCCGGGAAACTGGGCGATCTGCAGCTTGCTGTCGCGGAAGCTCGCCCGCGTGAAGTCGCAATTGCGGAAGATCGCCCCGCTCAGGTCGCAGCCGTCGAAATCGGTCCCGACGAAGGCCCCGTCCGACACGTCGAACCGCTTGCCCTGCTTGCCGTTGCTGTTGATCCAGCGGACATGGCCGTCAAGCCCCTCCCGGATTTCCGGCGGGAAGTCCGACTGGTTGCGGTGGTAGATGGCGCCCATCATCCGCGCCTCCGCCCAATCGGCGGTGGCCATGGCGACGTTGCGCAGTTCGGCGTCGCGCAGGTCGGCGCCCTGGAAGGTGGCGCCGGCAACGACGGCGTTGTTCAGGATGGCGCCCTTCAGCTTCGCCATGCTGAAATCGGCGCCGCGCAGATCGGCGCCGCTGAGGTTGGCGCCGAACAGGGCGGCGTTGCTGAAGTCCGCCCCCTCCAAACTGGCGCGCGTCAGGTTGGCGCCGGTCAGATCGGCGTCGGTGAAGTTCGCGTTGACCAGCACGGCTTCCCGCAGCGCCGCCTCCCGCGCTTTGCGCCGGTCCTTCCACAGCACGAGTTGGCCGGGGCGGAGGTCGGCCCGTTCGAACAGGGTGTTGCGCAGGCAGGCCTTCGTGAAATTCGCCCCGCGCATGTCCGCCCCGACCAGCGAGGCCTCCCGCAGATCGGCGGAGACGAAGCTGGCGCCGAACAGATCCGCTCCATCGAAGTTGCAGCGCTGGAGGACGCTGCGCCGGAAATTCGCTCCGGTCAGAATCGCGTCCGACAGGAGCAGCCCCGACAGGTCGAAACCGGTCAGGTCCGCAGCCTTCAATTGAAGGCGCAGTCCGTTCGGGCGCGCCGCCAGATAGAGCCGGTGGGCTCTGATGGCCTGCGCGAGATCCTCCAGGCTCAGGTCCGCCCCTTCGCCCGGCCCGCTTGTCGGGGCACCACTCATCCCGCTTTCCAGAACCCCTGCAATCGACTCCACGCCACGCCCCGTGGACAGCAGCAAGCTTACACGCAAAATTACTTGCAAAATTGTTAAAAATGCCGCACATCTCTACATGGCTGCCGCGCGTTTGCACCGCACATTTCAATCGAACCCAAGCAAAGACGGCTCAAACGCACCGGATTCGCGCTATTCCATATTGAATTTAAGGAATATGCTTGCCCTCTTTTGGAGTGCAGCCACCCTACTGGGTATAACCTGTTGGGGGTATTTGACCTTTTCTCCCTTAATTGCCTCACCCCTCCGTGCTACTCGTCCCGGTCAGCTTCGCCGGCATCCGACGTCTCCGCTCGGGTTCCGGCGGCGGGCGGGATGGGCGCCTCATCGACGCCGTTCCGGCACCGCAGCCGGCAGAACGACAAGAGGGATAAGGGATGACCAACCCGATCAACAGGTCACCACGGGCCGGGGCGGACGGGACCGCGCCCGCCGCAGCCACACCCCCCGTCCGGGTACTGGTCGTCGAGGATGAGACGATCGTCGCCATGTATTTGACCGATATGTTGGAAGAGTTGTCCTACGAGGTGTGCGGCATCGCCGCCAACGCCGCCGACGCGCTGAAGATCGCCGAGCGGGAACGCCCCGCCCTGGCCCTGGTGGACATCGGCCTCGCCGGTCCGCAGGACGGCATCGAGACCGCGCAGGCCCTGCGCGAGCGTTTCGCCGTGGGCAGCATCTTCATGTCCGGGGCCAGCGATCCCGTCCTGCTGGAGCGCGCCCGCGCCGCCGGCCCGCACGGCTTCATCCAGAAGCCCTACGACGAGCGCCAGTTGAAGACCCTGCTGAACAACGCCGCCCCCCAGCATTAGCCCCCGCCGCCTTCCGCTTGCCGTCCCATGGCTGCGCCGCTCCGGCGCGCGGCCATTCCGGCGTTCCGCCGGATGCGCCGCCCACCGTGCGCAAGGGGACACCCGAGACACAGGCCTGGACTTCTTAGGGACCATCGCGTCATGACGATGACCGACGCTCACGACCGGCTTTCCCCCCAGCTTCTCCTGCGCGCGCTGCGCCAGTTCCGCAAGGGCGACTTCTCCGTGCGCCTGCCGCTCGACCTGGACGGGCTGGACGGCGAGATCGCCGCCGCCTTCAACGACGTGGTGGAGATGAACGAAGCCCTGGTGGAGGACGTCGGCCGGGTCAGCGTCGCCATCGGCAAGGAGGGGCGCATCGGCCAGCGCGTCCGCCTGCCCACCGCCTCGGGCGGCTGGGGCGCCTGCGTGGACAGCGTCAACGCCATGGTCGCCGACCTGACCCAGCCGACCCAGGAGATGGCCCGCGTCATCGGCGCGGTCGCCAAGGGCGACCTGTCGCAGTCCATGCCGCTGGAGGTCGACGGGCGTCCGCTCCAGGGCGACTTCCTGCACACCGCCCGCACGGTCAACCGGATGGTCGAGCAGCTCGTCACCGTGACGGCGGAGCTGACCCGGGTGGCGCGCGAGGTCGGCATCGAGGGCAAGCTGGGCGAGCAGGCCCAGGTGAAGGACGTCGCCGGCACCTGGAAGGACCTCACCGACAACGTCAACCTGATGGCCGCCAACCTCACGGCCCAGGTCCGCAACATCGCCGACGTCACCACGGCGGTGGCGAAGGGCGACCTGTCGCGCAAGATCACCGTGGATGTGAAGGGCGAAATCCGCGAGCTGAAGGACACCATCAACACGATGGTCGACCAGCTCAACAGCTTCGCCAGCGAGGTCACCCGCGTCGCCCGCGAGGTCGGCAGCGAGGGCAAGCTCGGCGGACAGGCCCAGGTGAAGGGCGTTGCCGGAACCTGGAAGGACCTCACCGACAACGTCAACCTGCTGACCGGCAACCTGACCAATCAGGTCCGCAACATCGCCGACGTCACCACGGCCGTCGCCAACGGCGACCTGTCGCGCAAGATCACCGTGGACGTGAAGGGTGAAATCCGTGAGCTGAAGGACACCATCAACACGATGGTCGACCAGCTCAACAGCTTCGCCAGCGAGGTCACCCGCGTGGCGCGCGAGGTCGGCACCGAAGGCAAGCTGGGCGGTCAGGCCCAGGTGAAGGGTGTCGCCGGCACCTGGAAGGACCTCACCGACAACGTCAACGCGATGGCGACCAACCTGACCAGTCAGGTCCGCAACATCGCGGAGGTCACCACGGCGGTGGCGAAGGGCGACCTGTCGCGCAAGATCACCGTGGACGTGAAGGGCGAAATCCGCGAGCTGAAGGACACCATCAACACGATGGTCGACCAGCTCAACAGCTTCGCCTCGGAAGTCACCCGCGTCGCCCGCGAGGTGGGCAGCGAGGGCAAGCTCGGCGGGCAGGCCCAGGTGAAGGGCGTCGCCGGCACCTGGAAGGACCTCACCGACAACGTCAACCTGCTGACCGGCAACCTGACCAATCAGGTCCGCAACATCGCCGACGTCACCACGGCCGTCGCCAACGGCGACCTGTCGCGCAAGATCACCGTCGACGTGAAGGGCGAAATCCTGGAGCTGAAGGACACCATCAACACGATGGTCGACCAGCTCAACAGCTTCGCCAGCGAGGTCACCCGCGTGGCGCGCGAGGTCGGCACCGAAGGCAAGCTGGGCGGTCAGGCCCAGGTGAAGGGCGTCGCCGGCACCTGGAAGGACCTCACCGACAACGTCAACATGATGGCCGCCAACCTGACCGGTCAGGTGCGCGGCATCGCCGAGGTCGTGACGGCGGTCGCCGAGGGCAATCTGAAGCGCAAGCTGACCGTGGCGGCGCGCGGCGAGATCGCGGCGCTGGCCGACACCATCAACGGCGTGATCGAGACGCTGGCCATCTTCGCCGATCAGGTCACCAACGTGGCGCGCGAGGTCGGCATCGAAGGCAAGCTGGGCGGACAGGCGAAGGTGCCCGGCGCCACCGGCGTCTGGGGCGACCTGACCGACAACGTGAACCAGCTCGCCGCCAACCTGACCACCCAGGTGCGCGCCATCGCCGAGGTGGCGACCGCGGTGACCAAGGGCGACCTCACCCGCTCCATCGCCGTCGAGGCGTCGGGCGAGGTGGCGTCGCTGAAGGACAACATCAACGAGATGATCCGCAACCTGCGCGACACGACGCAGAAGAACGCGGAACAGGACTGGCTGAAGACCAACATCGCCAAATTCACCCGGATGCTTCAGGGCGAGCGCGATCTGGTCACCGTCACCAACATGATCCTGTCGGAGATCGCGCCGCTGGTGAACGCCCAGCACGGCGTCCTCTACGTCACCAGCCGCGATGGCGACGAGCCGGTTCTCGATCTGGTCGCCAGCTACGCCCTGAAGGAGCGCGACGGGCTGGGCACCCGCTTCACGCTGAAGCAGGGTCTGGTCGGCCAGTGCGCCCACGAGAAGAAGCCGATCCTGCTGACCAACGTGCCGAAGGACTATGTGCGCATCAGCTCCGGCCTCGGCGAGGCGGCACCGCTGAACATCATTGTCCTGCCCGTGCTGTTCGAGAACGAGGTGAACGCCGTGCTGGAGCTGGCCTCCTTCGGCCATTTCAGCGAGACGCACCGCTCCTTCCTGGAGCAGCTGACGGAAAGCATCGGGATCGTCCTCAACACCATCGCCACCAACATGCGGACCGAGGGGCTGCTCAAGCAGTCGCAGCGCTTGACCGCCGAGCTGCAGAGCCAGCAGGAGGAGCTGAAGACCACTAACGAGCGGCTGGAGCATCAGGCCGCCTCGCTCCGCCAGTCGGAGGAGCTGCTGATGGCCCAGCAGGAAAAGCTGCGCCAGACCAACGAGGCGCTGGAGGAGAAGGCGGAGCAGCTCTCCCTCACCTCCAAATACAAGTCGCAGTTCCTGGCGAACATGAGTCATGAGCTGCGCACGCCGCTGAACAGCCTGCTCATCCTGTCCAAGCTGCTGTCGGACAACGGCGACCACAACCTGACCCCCCGGCAGGTGGAGTTCGCCCGTACCATCAACGCCGCCGGGTCCGACCTGCTGAACCTCATCAACGACATCCTCGACCTGTCGAAAATCGAATCCGGCACGGTCACGCTGGAGATCGGTGCGGTGGTGCTGGACGACCTGCGCGGCCATGTCGAGCGCACCTTCGCCCAGCTCGCCGAGGAGAAGGGGCTGCGCTTCGACATCGACATGACCCAACCGCTGCCCGCGGCCATCCAGACCGACCAGAAGCGGCTGGAGCAGGTGCTGAACAACCTGCTGTCCAACGCCTTCAAATTCACCGAGACCGGCGGCGTCACCTTCCGGGTCGGGCTGGCCAGCGAAGGCTGGAGCGCGGCCCACCCCGTGCTGAACGCGGCGGAAGGGGTGCTGGCCTTCACCGTCGTCGACACCGGCATCGGCATTCCCGAGAACAAGCAGCGCATCATCTTCGAGGCGTTCCAGCAGGCCGACGGCACGACCAGCCGCAAATACGGCGGCACCGGCCTCGGCCTGTCGATCAGCCGCGAGATCGCCCGCCTGCTCGGCGGCGAGATCCGCGTGCAGAGCGAGTCCGGGGCGGGCAGCGCCTTCACGCTCTACGTGCCGATGGAGTTCGAC
Source organism: Azospirillum himalayense (assembly GCF_042657465.1). Lineage (NCBI taxonomy): Bacteria > Pseudomonadati > Pseudomonadota > Alphaproteobacteria > Rhodospirillales > Azospirillaceae > Azospirillum > Azospirillum himalayense. The sequence goes on from NZ_JBHSLC010000111.1 coordinate 228,848, forward strand.
ATCGCCCGCTACGGCGACCCGGCGCCGAAGCTGGCCCCCTTCCCGACGCCGACGCGGCCCATCGTGGTGCCGGGCCCGGAGGAGCGGCTGGCGCTGCCGCAGCACCACCCCGTCGCCGACGACCGCGAGCGCATCCGCCCCGGCGACCCGGTGGTTCTGATCGTCGAGGACGACGTGAAGTTCGCCTCGATCCTGGTCGATCTGGCGCGGGAGAAGGGCTTCAAGGCGATCCTCTCCCACGCCGGAAGCCCGGCCATGCCAATGGCCCGCAAATACCGGCCGGACGCGGTGATGCTGGACATCGGCCTGCCGGACATCGACGGCTGGGCGCTGCTCGACCTGCTGAAGCGCGACCCGCACACCCGCCACATCCCGGTCCACGTCATCTCCGCCAAGGAGGAGCGCCGCCGCGGCCTCGCCATGGGGGCGTTCGACTACACCGAGAAGCCGGCCGACCGCGAGGCGATCTTCGCGGCGCTCGCCAAGGTCAAGGGCTTCGTGGAGCGCCACCAGCGCCGGCTGCTGATCGTCGAGAAGGTCCCCAACCCGGAGACCGGCGGCATCGCCGGCCTGATCGACCACGACAAGGGCGTCGGGGGCGGGGGCGGTGACGACATCGACATCAGCACCGTCACCTCCGCCGAGGCCGCCCGCGCGCTGCTGGCGCAGGAGCGGTTCGACTGCATGGTGCTCGACCTGACGATCCCCCAGCCCAGCGACTTCGAGCTGATCGACAGCCTGCGCACCCGCGATTCCACCGCCTGGATGCCGGTCGTCGCCTATGTCAGCGACGCCATCGCCCCGGAGGACGAGGCGCGGCTGCGCCGGCTCGCCGAGACGGTGGTGCTGCGCAGCGTCCATTCCGCGGACTCGCTGCTCGACGAGACGGCGCTGTTCCTGCACCGGGCGGTGGACCGGCTGCCCGACGACAAGCGCAACGCGCTCGACCAGATCCGCCAGCGCGACCCGGTGCTGGCGGGGCGCAAGGCGCTGATCGTGGACGACGATTTCCGCAACATCTTCTCGCTCGCCAGCGTCCTGGAGGCCCACGACATGACGGTGCTGCACGCCGAGAGCGGGCCGGAGGGGCTGGAGCTGCTGAAGGCGCACCCCGACCTCGACGTGGCTCTGGTCGACATCATGATGCCGCTGATGGACGGCTATCAGACCATCCGGGAAATCCGCGCGACCGCGTCCGGGCGCGGCCTGCCGGTGATCGCCGTGACCGCCAAGGCGATGAAGGGCGACCGCGAGAAGTGCATCGAGGCGGGGGCGACCGACTATCTCGCCAAGCCGGTGGACATCGATCACCTGCTGTCGCTGCTGCGGGTCTGGGCCGGACGTCGGCAGGACGACGACGCGGGGCACAACCATGCCGGACGGGAGTGAGGAGAAGCCCATGCCCCACACCCAGATGCCCGCCAGCTTCGCCGAGATCGACGATGCCACTCTGCCGCCGCCCGAGGTCCGCGTGCTCGTCGTGGACGACGATCCCCGGAACCTGCTGGCGATGCGGGAAACGCTGGCCGACCTCGACGCCACGGTGATCCTTGCCCGCTCCGGCGAGGAGGCGCTGAAGCGTATTCTCGACCAGGACTTCGCGGCGATCCTGATGGACGTCCACATGCCGGGTATGGACGGCTACGAGACGGCGGAGCTGATCCGCAACCGCCGCAAGTCGCGGCACATCCCCATCCTGTTCCTGACCGCCATCAACAAGGACGAGATGCACATCTTCCGCGGCTACTCCGCCGGGGCGGTCGACTACATGTTCAAGCCGGTGGACCCGGTCATCCTGCGCAGCAAGGTCACCGTCTTCGTCGAGCTGTACCGCAAGACGGAGGAAGTCAAGCGCCAAGCCGCCTTGCGCGAGCGGCTGATGGCCGAGAACTACCGCGTGCGGGCCGAGAAGCTGGAGGCCGAACAGGCGCTGCGCCGGTCGGAGGAGCGGCAGGCGATGATCGCCCGCTCCCTGCCGATCCTCCTCTACACCGCCGGGCCGGAGCGCGGCACGCCCTTCCGCTACGTCACCGAGAATGTCGAGGCGCTGTTCGGCTTCCCCGCCGAGCGCTTCCTGACGGACGGCGGCTTCTGGGAATCGCGCCTGCATCCGGACGACCGCGAGCGCGCCGCCGTCCAGTTCGAGGCGATGCGGCAGGGCGGCGTGTCCACGGTGGAATACCGCTGGCGCGCCGCCGACGGGCAGTACCGCACGCTCCTGGAGAAGGCCATGCTGTTGCCGGGCGAGGGCGGCCGCCCGCCGGAACTCTGCGGCACGGTGCTGGACGTCACCGACACGCGGGAACTCCAGCTCCAACTCGCCCATGTCCAGAAGATGGAGACCATCGGCCAGTTGACCGGGGGCATCGCCCACGACTTCAACAACATGCTGACCGTGGTCATCGGCAGCCTGGAGCGGCTGGGCCGCATGGCCTTCGACGACCCCAAGGCGGCGCGGCGGGTCGAGATGGCCCTTCAGGCGTCGCTGCGCTGCTCCGACCTGACGCGGCGGCTGCTCGCCTTCGCGCGGCGCCAGCAACTCCACCCCGAGAGCGTGGACATGGAGGCGCTGGTCCGCAACATGGGTGAGCTGATGGAGCGCACGCTCGGCTCGGCGATCACCGTCGAGATCGACAGCGCGCCGTCCCTCTGCCCGGCGCTGGTGGACCGCACGCAGGCGGAATCGGCCCTGCTGAACCTCGTCATCAACGCGCGCGACGCCATGCCGGCGGGGGGCACGCTGACCATCGCCACCGCGATGGTGGAAGCCGGCGAAGGGGACGCGGAGCTGAGCCCCGGACGCTACGTGCGGATGACCGTGAGCGACACCGGCTGCGGCATGCCACCGGAGGTTCTGGCGCGCGCCTTCGAACCCTTCTTCACCACCAAGGAGATCGGCAAGGGTACCGGGTTGGGGCTGAGCATGATCCACGGTTTCGTGAAGCAGTCGGGCGGGCTGATCCGGGTGGAGAGCGAGCCGGGCCGCGGCACCTCCTTCCACCTCCATCTGCCCTGCGCCCCGGCCGCCGTCCGCGAGGTGAAGGAGCCGGAGGACACCGTGGAGGCCGGCCCACTGCCGGGCCAGGGCGAGGTGATCCTGGTGGTGGACGACGACCGCGACGTGCGTCAGGTCGCCGTGCTGACCCTCCAGGATCTCGGCTACTCCGTGGTCGAGGCGGAGAACGGGCCGGAGGCGCTGGCCGTGCTGGCCGGCGAGCCGCGGGTGGACCTGCTGTTCACCGACGTGGTGATGCCAGGCGGTATGAACGGGCTGGAACTTGCCCAGGAGGCGCAACGCCGTCATCCGGCCTTGAAGGCGCTCTACGCCTCCGGCTACGCCCATGGCGTGGCCGGGGGCCTGAGCGGCGAGGGGCCGGGTGCGGAATTCCTGATCAAGCCCTACCGCGACCGAGACCTCGCCCGAGCCGTCCGCAAGGCGCTGGGCGGTGGTGTGGCGGAAGCTTTCCCGGAGTTGAAGAGCGCCTGACGATTGCCATCTTCGTCACAGGCCATTGTCGCCCATTTGCCCCAACCGTGAGCGGGGCTGTGGTGATCAGATGACGGTCGCGTTGCAATAAAGGAGTAGTCGACGTGTCTGCTGTCCGCCTGTCCGGGATTCGCTTCGCCTCGGTCCTGTGCCTTGGCCTCACCGTCGCCCTGCCCCTGACCTCCGCACCCGCCACGGCGCAGGTGTTCACCCAGGGCGGTTACGGCGCACCGACCCAGACCAATCCCCAGGCCAACGGCGGCAACACCACCTTCGGCATCGACAACGACCTGCTGGGCAAGCTCGGCGGGGCCGCCGTCGGGGCGCTCGCCGGATCGCAGATTGGCAAGGGCAGCGGCAATCTGCTGGCCATCGGCGCCGGCGGCCTGCTCGGCTACTTCGCCGGCGGGTACCTGATGGAACAGTTGAGTCCCGGCAGCCGCAACGCGGCGCAGAGCGCGGAGACACGCGCGCTCGACGCGCCGGTCGGGCAGACCATCCGCTGGAACAGCCCGGACAGCGCCAACACCGGCGGCACCATCACCCCGATCCGCGCCGGGCGCGATTCCGCCGGGCGGGAGTGCAAGGAATTCCAGCACAAGGTGACCATCGACGGCCGCCAGGAATCCGCCACCGGCACCGCCTGCCGCGGCGACGATGGCCAATGGCGCCTCGCCGCGACTCCCTGATCGCCGTCGGGCCATGACGGAGCGGGTGAGCCTACGGCTGACCCGTCAGGGCAGCGAGACGCCGGTCAGGGTCTCCGACACGCTCCACAACCGTTCGGCAAGCGCGTCGTCCGCCGCCCACGGATGGACGCCGCGCCGCCCCGTCGCCGTATCGTGGACCGGGGCGACGTCGCAATCCTCGCAATAGACCCCGCCGAGGCCGTCGAGCCGCGGGCTGGTCGCGCACCAGACGCTGGTGGCCGCCCCCTGTGCGACGGTCTTCATGCCGCGGGACGGGTCGATGCGCGGACGCCCCTCCGCGTCCAGGGCATCGAAAGCGGCGATCTCCTCAGCGCTCAGATGGCGGCTCAGCTCGGTGAGGATCTGTCCCGGATGCAGCGAGAAGGCGCGCACCCCGTGCTCCCGACCGCGGCGATCCAGGGCGACGGCGAACAGCGCGTTGGCCGTCTTGGACTGGCCGTAGGCGATCCACTTGTCATACGGGCGCCGCTCGAAGTCGAGGTCGTCGAAGTCGATCCCGGCGATCTGGTGGCCGCGTGACGAGACCGATACGACGCGCGCCCCGCCCGCCTCGCGTCCCGCCGCGCGGAGCGCCCGCCACAAGGCCAAGGTCAGGCGGAAATGGCCGAGATGATTCGTCGCGAACTGCCCCTCGCGGCCGTCGGCGTCGCGGTGAAGCGGCGTCGCCATGATGCCGGCGCTGTTGACGAGGATCGACAGCGGCCGTCCGGACTGGCAAAAGCGCCGGGCGAAGGCGGCGACCGAGACGGCGTCCGCAAGGTCGAGCGCCTCCAGTTCGACGCGGTCGAGGCCGGCCAGCACGGCGGCCGCCCGGATGCGGTCCCGGGCCGGCACGATGACGGTTGCGCCGGCCTCGGCGAGCGCGCGCGTCGTTTCCAGCCCGATGCCGGAATAGCCGCCGGTGACGACCGCCACCCGCCCGCGGAGGTCGATGCCGCGGACGGCCTCGGCGGCGGTGGTGGCAGGGCCGAAGCCGGACCCGATGGGTGTCTGGTCGGGGGATATCGGGGATATCATGGGGCCTCCTCGCGGGGTGTGGCGTCGGGAGCCGTTGTCGCCTATATGCGCGGGATGATCCATCCAGCCCCGTCCGGAATCCTGTCGTGATCGTCCAGAACGCCCCCGCCGACGTGCTGTCGGACGTGCTCCGCCTGATGCAGGCCCGGACCCTGTGCTCCGCGCGCCTCGCCGCTCGGGGCGACTGGTCGATCCGCTTCCAGCCGCCCCACACCATCAAGTTCAACGTTGTGACCGCGGGCACCTGCTGGATTCGGGCGGACGGGCCGGGTGGGGCCGATGCACCGCAGCGCCTCGACGCGGGGGACTGCTTCGTGGTGGTGCGCGGCGGTTTCGTCCTGGCGAGCGCACCGGACCTGCCCCCCGTCCCGGCCGATGAGGTGTTTCGGGGGCCGGACGGTGTGGCCCGCATCGACGCGGCAGACGGCGCGCCCAACGGCGCGGACGAGGTGCGGTTTCTCGGCGGCAGCGTGCGGTTCGACCGGTTGGACGGCGGTCTGCTGTTCGACCTGCTGCCGCGGCTGCTGATGATCCGCGGCGGCGCTCCGGGGGCCGCCCCAGTCGGCTGGCTACTGGAGCAGCTCGACCGGGAGTGGCGCGGCGGAACGGTGGGGTCTCAGCTCGCCTGCAACGACCTGCTGCGCTTGATGTTCGTCCACGCCTTGCGGACGCATTTGAGCGAACAGCCGCCGCAGGGCGCCAACTGGCTGGCGGCCAGCCTGGACCCCTCGATCGGCCGGGTCCTCGGCGCCATCCACGCCGAGCCCTGCCGCAACTGGACGCTTGCGGAACTGGCGGGCATCGCGGGGAGGTCGCGCTCCGGCTTCGCCGCCGCTTTTCGCGAGCGCGTGGGCATGCCCCCGATCGACTACCTGATGCGCTGGCGCATGCGCCTCGCCGCCACGCGGCTGCGGCAAGGGCAGGACTCCATCTCGGTCATCGCCGCCTCGCTGGGCTACCTGTCCGACAGCGCCTTCAGCGCCACGTTCCGGCGGATCATGGGCGTCTCTCCGGCACGCTACCGCAAGGAAGCGTACCAAGAGGCCGCTTTTGACCGCGGTTCCGCGATCGGGGGTTGAGCGGACCGCCGCAGCGACGCCCAGGCGTCGGCGGGAGGATGGGGGAAGACCATGCTCGCTTCTCCCGCCGCCCAAGGGGATTGGCGATCACGAGCGCCGCACCGGTGGCGGCGGGAGACCGGAACGCGTATGGTGCGGGGACTTGTTCGCCTCTTGTTTTTTTCAGGACCCTTCCACCTTGGACCAGACCGCCGCCCCCACGCCCCAGTCCGCCACCATCGCTGAGCGCGTCGCCAAGACCGGCATCGACGAGGCGATGATCGAATCCCTCGTCCGCACCTTCTACGGCAAGATCCGCGACGACGCCCTGCTCGGCCCGGTCTTCGGCGCTGCGATCACTGACTGGGAGCCTCATCTGCAAAAGATGATGGACTTCTGGTCCTCGGTCGCCCTGCTGACCCACCGCTACGATGGGCGCCCCCTGCCCGCCCATGTCCGCTTCGACATCGGGCCGGCGCATTTCGAGCGCTGGCTGGAGCTGTTCCGCGAGACGACGGCCGAGGTGTGCACGCCCGAGGCCGCCGCCTTCTTCGAAGACCGCGCGGCCAACATCGGGCGCAGCATCCAGATGGGGGTGGATTTCTTCCGCAAGCAGGCCGCCGCCGACGCTGGCGCTGGCCGTTGATCAGGCCCCACGCACCGGCTTGCCCTTCACGCCCCAGCTGTCCGTGAAGTCGCGCACGCCGGGGATGGTCATCATGTGGGCGTCCTTGACGTAGACGAACTGCTTGGGGCCAAGCTCGTACTCCATCATTGTGATGCCCTTGGCGCGGCAGCGCTTCTGCTCCTCCTCCCGGATGCGGCGGTCGGAGACCACCATGTCGGGATGCTCCAGCCCGACCCCGGCGCAGAAGCTGCGGAATCCGCTGTTGGTGCCCTCGGCGACAAGGCGCGGCTGGGTGTCAGGCGTGCTGTTGAAGCGGCTGGCCGCGGTGCCGACCGCTCCCCGCATGGACGGACTGCCGACGATCCAGATCCCACGCTCCTCCGGCGGCGGCTTCGGAACGGTCGGGGGCGGCAGGGTGGCGGTCTGCTGCGGCGACGGGAAACCGGGAAACTGGCACCCGGCCAGCGCCGCCGCGACGGCGACCATGGCAAGGCCTTTCGACAGGGATGGCACGCTGTTGTCTCCTCCATAACCCTCGCACGGCGCGGCGCCATCGGCGCCGCTGATGGTAGCAACGCTCAAGCCGGCCCGATGGCTCCAAGATGGCGGGCCAGCGCCGCTTCGAGAAGGCGCGGGGTCACCGGCTTGTGCATCAGACCGAGACCGTGCCGCGCGGCGTCGCGCTGCGGTTCCGGTCCGATCTCCCCGGTGACGATGAGGCCCGGCACATCGGCGCCGAACAGGTCGCGGACACGCAGGATGGCCTCGGTGCCGACGCGGCCCTGGCGCAGCCGGTAATCGGCCAGCACGATGTCGGGCGGGCGCCCGCCGGTGCGCAGACGCTCCAGCGCTTCCCCGGTGCTTCCCGCGGACAGCACCTCGAACCCCCATTCGCCGAGCATCGCCACCAACCCCATGAGAACGATGGCGTCGTCCTCCACGACCACGGCCAGCCGCCCGTTCCCGGTCGCTGCCATGCCTTCGCCCCGCGCCATCCGGGCGGACGGCGGTGCGGGACGCGGCGCGTCATGGCGGACCAACGGTACGCTGACCGAAAAGATCGAGCCGCGCTCCGGACGCGACACCAGATCCACCGGGTGGTCGAGCAGCCGCGACAGTCGGCGCACGATGGCGAGGCCAAGGCCGAGTCCCTGGTCGCGGTCGCGCTCCGGGTTGCCGATCTGATGGAACTCCTCGAAAATACGCTCCCGCTGGTCGGGCGGGATGCCCAGGCCGGTGTCGTGCACCTCGATGCACAGGCGCGCTCCCTGGGGCCGGCAATCGACCATGACGCGGCCCCGGTCGGTGTACCGGATGGCGTTGTCGACCAGATTGCGCAGCATCCGCCCCAGCAGGACGCGGTCGCTGCGCACCATCCCGGTGAAGGGTACGACCCGCCAGTCCAGCCCCTTGGCCTCGGCCAGCGGGGTGTAGGCAGCGGACAGCGGGCCGAGCAGGTCGGCGACCGGAAACTCCTCGATCTGCGGCGCCACCACCCCGGCATCGAGGCGCGACACGTCGAGCAGGCTGTCCAAGAGATCCTTCAGCGTGTCCAGCCCCTGCTGGAGCCGGTCGAGCGCCCGCTGACCGGCCTCGCCGACGACGTGGGGTGCCAGCGCCCCGGCGAACAGCAGGATCGACTGCATAGGCTGGCGCAGGTCATGGCTGGCCGCCGCCAGGAAACGGCCCTTCGAGCGATCCGCCTCCTCCGCTGCCTGCTGGGCGCGCCGGATGTCGTGGATATCCACCGCGGTGCCGATCCAGGAGACGATGGCTCCCCGCTCCCGCACCGGCACCACGCGGCACTGGTGCCAGCGCCACGCCCCGTCGGCGCGCCGCATCCGGATGTTGCTCTGATAGGGCGTGCCCGCGGCGATCGAGCGCGTCCTCAGTTCCAGATAGGCGGGGCGGTCGTCCGGATGGAACCCCTGCCAGGCGGACATCGCCTCGACGTCCTGGCCGGTGTAAGCGCGCAATTCCTCATTGTAATATTCGGGGGTGCCGTCCGAGCGGTTGATCCACATGAGCAGCGGCGTGTTGTCCACCAGCGTGCGGAACCGTGCCTCGCTCGACCGCAGCGCCTCCTCCGCCCGCTTGCGGGCGGTGATGTCGCGGGCCACCCCGACGACGCCGATGGCCTCTCCCCAGGCGTCGCGCAGGGGCATCACACTGATCATCAGAACGCGTTTGCCTTCCTCTGTCGGGAAGGGCAACTCCTCCTCAACCGTCTCCTCCCGCCCGGTGACGATCACCCGCCCGCACAGGTCGTCGAGCCGTGCGGCCTCCTCCGGCGGGAACAGATCCTCGTCGGTCAGGCCCACCACCTCCTCCCGCGCCCGTCCGAACAATCGCGCGGTCGCGGAGTTGACCAGGGTGAAGCGGCGCTCGCGGTCCTTGGCGAAGATCGGGTCGGTGACGCTCTCCAGAAGGCTTTCCAGCAAGGCGTTCTTGCCCCGCAGCAGCGCCTCGGCCGCCTGGGCGGCGCGATGGGCGGCCTGGGTTTCCATCTCGTGCATGGCGAGACGGGCGAACTCCTCCAGGTCCCGCTCGTCCTCCGCGCTGAACTCCGGGTGGGGCTGGTGATCGAGCAGGGAGAAGGTTCCGATGCGCAACCCGTCCGGCGTGATCAGCGGCGCCCCGGCGTAGAAGAGCAGATGCGGCGGCCCGGCCACAAACTCGTTGTCGGCAAAGCGCTCGTCCTCCCGCGCGTCGCGCACGACCAGAACCGCATCGTCGAGGATGGTGTAGGCGCAGAAGGACAGCCGGCGCTCGACGACCATCGTGTCCAACCCATGACCCGCCTTCGACCATTGCCGCGTCTCATCCAGCAGATTGACCATCACGATGGGCATGCGGAAATGGCGGGCGCCGAGCCGGGCCAGCCGGTCGAAAGCCGCTTCCGGTGGCGTATCCAGCACACCGTAGCTCTTCAGCCGGTCGAGTCGGGCGCGCTCATCCGATGGCCATGGCGGCTCGATGCTGCTCAACGTCACCCCTTATGAACAAGACGCGGACAAGACGCTGATGGTCGGGCGCAGACGCGCCTGAACCATGATGTGGGCAGGGCCAAGGCTTATGGAAAGGCGCGGAACCGGTTTCCCTTCCGCCCCCCTCCGGTCTGCGGCACACTTCCTTTGAATGCAAACCCTTTGAGGCCGGGCAATGAGCCGCCCGCGACCCCACATGACCAGAAGCCGTCCCCGTCCCCACCCGGAGCACAGCATGAAGGACAGCAGGCCGAACCACGAATCCGCCGCCTACCGCATCGCCTTCGAGGACCGCGAATTCCTGTTGAGCGAGTCGATGCGCGGGGTGCGCTTCATGCTCGAATACGCCAAGCCGGAAGCGGAGCTGAAGGCCTGGGGCATCCGGTCCACCATCGTGGTCTACGGCAGCGCGCGGGTGCCCTCGCCCGAACGGGCGGAACAGCTTCTCCGCGACGCACGCACGCCCGAGGACCGGCAGGCGGCCGAGCGGCGGGCCAAGCAGGCGGCCTGGTACGAGGAGGCGCGGACCTTCGGCCGCATCGTGTCGGAGCGCGGCGGCGCCCTGGCGCCCACTGAGGACGGGCAGCGCGACAACGTCATCGCCACCGGCGGCGGACCCGGCCTGATGGAGGCCGCCAACCGCGGCGCGCAGGAGGCCGGGGCGCCGAGCATCGGCTTCAACATCAGCCTGCCGCAGGAGCCGCACCCCAACCCCTACAGCACGCCGGAGCTGACCTTCCGCTTCCATTATTTCGCCATCCGGAAAATGCATCTGGCGATGCGCGCCAACGGGCTGGCGATCTTCCCCGGCGGTTTCGGCACCTTCGATGAAGCCTTCGAGATCCTGAACCTGCGCAACACCAACAAGGCGTCGCGCCTGCCCATCGTCTTCGTCGGGCGCGACTATTGGAACGAGGTGGTGAACTTCCGCGCCCTGGCCGATCACGGCATGATCAGCGCCGGCGACCTGGAGCTGTTCGACATCGCCGACACAGCGGAGGAGGCGTGGGACTGCATGACCCGGCTCGGCCTCAAGCGCGGCAACCCGCCGCTCGGCCCCGCCGGCACCGGCATGTCGGCGTCCGAGGAGAACTGAGGCTCAGCCCGGCGGCGGGCTTTCGGCGGCCGGGGCCGTCGGGGCGGGAGCGTTCAGCGCCAACCGCCCGACGCCCGGAATCTTGACCGCGAGGTCGAAGGGATCGACCCCGAAGGTCATGCCGAGCAGGTTCACCTCGAACCCTTCCTCCTTGGCCAGGAGCAGGCCGGCGAGGCCGAACAGGCTGACCTGCCAGCCCGTGCCGCTGGGCGCCCGCGCGATCATGCCGGCGCCCAGATAGTCCTTGCCCAGGGCGGTGGAGGGCAGGTCGAGCCGCAGCTCCGGCACCGCCCGTCCTACCCAGGCGGCAAAGGTGTTGCTGTTGGGGCCGGGCCAGATGCGGTACTCCCCGGCGTAGGGGTAGCTCTGGGCGGCCTCGGCGATCTTGGGGATGGCGGCCTCGGCGGCGGGGCCGCGCAACTCGGCCAGCACGGCGGGGGCCGAACCGAACCAGCGCCCGTCCGGGTCGCGGTTGCTGACCGCCACCGCCGGCAGGCCGCGGTAGACCCGCCAGCCGATCACCTCATAAACGGTGTAGGCCGACGCTCCCGCTGGCTTCACCGCGAACCACGGGTGCGTGCCGAAGGCACCGCGCCAGGACAGGGCACGGGCGGCGTAGACCTGCACCACCGCCTCCGGCGTCGCCGCCGCATCGGGGGCGAGGCCGACGGACGCGCGGTCCGCCCGGCTCCAGTCCACGCCCAGCGTCGCCGTTCCCGATGCGATCACGAAGGCCGGACCGGCCAGCAACAGGACCAGCGTCATCAAAATCACCAGGATGGTGGCCGTCATTCTTTTCCGCACCGCTCCCTCTCGCCTGATGGGCCGTTTCCCAGATAGGCTGTCATCGTCCCGCCCGCCACCGATGTTGTACGTTGAGGACCATCTGGTTGGTTCATCACCGGTTGGTTATCAAAGGAGCGCACCGATGCCCGCCGCCGACCTGACCGATCTTCTGGACCGCATCACCCGGCAGGCGCCGACCCGCGCCGCGACGATGGAGGTCGCCCGCGCGCTCGGCTGGACCACCGGGCCGAGCCGCAAGGGATGGAAGGTGGTCCAGCCCACCGGCTATGTCGGCGGCATGGTCGTCCCGCCCAGCGCCGACACCGCCGCCGCCGAGGTGTGGTTCGATCCCGAGGGGACGGAGCGCGGCCTCGCCGGCCCCAGCGCCGAGTTCCCGCCCTATCTGACCAGCCTGGACACTGCCCTGTCCGCCGTCCCCGCGGCGGAGCGGGCGACCACCCTGCGGACCGCGCTGGACCGTCACCGGGCGTGGCAGGAGGAGACCGGCCGGGACGACGCGGCGCTCGGCCGCCTGCCCGCCTTCGTCATCGCGGCCTGGCTGTCGGTTACGCCGGCGGCGTGACGGACGTCACTCCGCGGCCCCGCTCTCCTTGCCGGTGCCGTTCATGGCCTGGGCAGCGGCGAAGCCGATGATCCGGTTGGCGGCGTCCGGATCGTCCACCCGCACCACCACGCCGCGCCCGACCAGATGGATGCCATGGTCCTGGAAAGCGCGGATCAGGCGATGGTACGCCTCGCGCCGGATGACGAACTGCTCGTTGGGCTTGGTGATGAACTTGACGCCGATGATCGCCGCGTCGTCCTCCACCCGCCGGACGCCCTGGGACTTCAACGGTTCGATGAAGCTCGGCCCCATTTCCGGGTCGGCGGACAGCTCCTTGCCGACCTCCTTCACCAGTTTCTTGACCAACCCCATGTCGGTTTCCGGCGGCACGCGGAACTCCAGGCGCATCAGCGCCCAGTCGCGGCTGTAGTTGGTCAGCGCCTTGATCTGGCCGAAGGGCAGCGTGTGCACCGCGCCGCGGTGGTGGCGCAGCTTCAGCGAGCGCAGGGAGATGCCCTCCACCGTTCCGCGCAGGTTCCCCACCTCCACATAGTCGCCCATGTGAAAGGCGTCCTCCAGCAGGAAAAAGACGCCGGCCAGGATGTCGGCGATGGTCGATTGCGCGCCCAGCCCGATGGCGATGCCGACCACCCCCGCGCCGGCCAGCAGCGGCCCAATCTCGATGCCCAGCGAGGAGAGGACGATCATGACGACGACGGCGACCAGCACGACCTGAAGGAATTTCCGCAACAGCGGCAGCAGCGTCGCGAGCCTTTGTCCACGCGACGACACCCCGTCGTGCCGGGCCTCCTCCAGCGTCCGGTCGATCGCCCGCACCACCATCGTCCAGGCGACGTAGCCCAGCAGAATGACGACCGTCACGTTGAACAGCAGCCGCAGGGCGATGCCGGTCGCTCCGGTCGCCTGCTCCACCCGGAATCCCCAGATGGCCGCGGTGGCGAAGACGCCGACGACGAACAGGGCCAACCACAGCGCCCGCATCACCCGCGCCACCGCGGCCTTTCCCGCCTCCGTCTCCTCTCCCCGGTAGAAGCGGGCGAGCGGCCGCTGCGCCATCAGCGCGATGGCCGGCACCGCCAACGCCACCAGCAGGCTGGCGAGCATCCGCGGCCCCGTCGCCGGCTCCAGCCGCACCGCCGCCGCCGCGACGACCAGCCACAAGGCGACGAGATAGACCGATGCCGCCACCGCCCACAATCCCAGCGTGGGGTGGTCCTTTTCCTCGATGCCCAGCGGACGGGCGATGGCCCGCGCAACCGCCACGCGTCCGCGCCATACGCGGTACAACAGATACAGGAATGGCACGGTGCTCAGCGGCAGGCCGATGGCGACGATGGCGTTCCCGCCGACCCCCAGCGCCAGCAGAAGATCGATCAGCCCAAGCACCGTCGCGGCCAGGGTCACCGTGACCACCCCTGTGCGGTGCAAGGCGCGCGCGTCGCCATCCTCCAGCGGAATCAGGCGCAACCCTGGATGGCGCGGTGCGCAGAGGAAGCGGATCAGGCGATCCGTCAGCAGCACGGTCAGGGCCGCCTGGAGAACCGCCAGCAGAACCGCCGGAGCCGCGGGATGCGGCGGCCGCACAATCGCGTAGACCACCAGCACCCCGACCGCAAAGGCGCCCACCGGAACCAGCGCCAGCACGAAGCGCAGCACGCCCGTCAACAACGGTGCCCCCCTGTCCGCCTCCAGCTTGCGGAGCGGTTCCACCAGGACCCGGCTCGTCAGCAGCAGCGCCGCCGTTCCTGCCGCGAAAAGGATTAGCAGACCGCGCAACAGGCGCAACGGGTGCACCGCCGCCTCGCGTCCGTTGGGGCGGGCGAAGGCGTCCGACAGAATGGAGGGGAGTTGCGGGTAGGTGGCGGCAACTGCCTCCAGCCGCGCGGCATACACCTCCAGTGCCGTCGCCGGCCCGCCGGCGGCAGGCGCGTGGGCATCGGGCGTCTGCGCCACGGCCCATCCGAACGGCGAGGCGGCAAACAGCAGGACGGCAAGCAGGGCAAGGGCCGGCCACCAGGCCAACCTGCGGCGCGTCCCCGAATCTTCGTTCATAGGGGCCATCCTGCCGGAGAGCGACGGAGCGGTGCCCATCGGGCGGAAAAGTCCGCGCCGATGACGTGGACCGACAATGGGAAACGCTCGTCCGCCCCCCGATGAGGAAGCCAGTACGTTACCGTTGCCTATCGGACGGCTCCGCGGCGGAACGCGCACCGTGATCCTGACTTTGGAACGTTCCGGAGCATGGCCGGAGCATGGAGCGGAGCATGAAAACGGCCGGAGGCCGCCGCCCGCCAACGGGTGAAGCGTATGTTACCGTAACACCCAGGTTCGTGACCTGCCTTCACATGCGGTCATCATCAATCGTTCCTAAAATGCCCGGATTCGAAAACGGTCATAGGGAGCCGCCGCATGCGCCTGTTACCCATCCCGTCCTTTGCCTTCGGGCTTTACGCCGCCGCGCTGGTCGCGACGCTGGCCGTCGCCACCCCGGCACAGGCGCAGTTCGGCCTTTTCCTCGGCGGACGCGGCGGGGTGGATTTGACGGACGAGGATTGGGACCTGTTCCGCAAGGCGCTCAGCGACGCCCTGACCCCGATGGAAGCGGGTCGGCGCACAGAATGGAACAATCCGAAGACCGGGGTGCGCGGCGATGTGGTCGTGGAGAAGATCCACGAGCGCGACGGCGCGCCCTGCGGGGACGTTCAGGCCAATTTCATCCGGCGGACCGTCCAGCCCTACAGACTGACCTTTTGCAAAATGGCCAACGGACGGTGGGCAATCGCTCCCTGACGGGCAAACTTCCCGTCAGAACCCGGTTTCGCGGATCAGCACGGCCAGCGCGGTGCGCCAGAAGCGGTCGGCCAGACTGCGCGCCTCGCCGTCCACGCGGGCCACGCCGCGCATCTGGTGGGCGGGTCCCGCCTGCGTCCGGTCCAGCGGCGCCAGGGTCACCCGGTAGACGGCCTCCACCGGCTTCAGGTTGGAGCGCGCCGCCTCGGCGTTCGTGCGTCCCATCGACGGGCCGGTCTGGCTCTCCACCGCGATCGGGCCGCCGTGGATCGAGGCCAGGGCGGAAACATCCAATCCCTTCACGCCCACCCGGTCCACTGCCGTCACCCGCGCCGCCATGCGGGGGCGCAGCGGGTCATCGGCGTGGAACACCGCATCGGCCCCCACCGTGACTCGGGTGAGGTCGTTCTCGGCCACATAGCCGACCAGTTCCCCACCGCCGTCGGCCACGATCTGACCCAGCGCCAGCGATGGTCCCACCCAGCGGCCAGGGCGCAGCGCGTCGGCGACATCCACCACCTTGCCGGCAATCGGCGCGCGGATCTCCAGCCGCGCCAAACTGTCCAACAGGCCCTGCCGGTCGGCCAGCCCGGCGGCCAGATCCTCCTCCATCACGCGCACCCGATCCAGCCCGTCACGGGCGGCCAGCATGCGGTCGATGCGGTCCTGGGCCAGCGCAATGCGCAACTCCGACTGCTGCAGCTTGCTGGTCAGTTCCGGCGCCTCCAGGCGGAACAGCAGGTCACCCACCGCCACGCGCTGGCCGGGCTGGACCAGAACCTCCGCGATGCGGGACGGGACCGGAGCGAACAGCGTCGAGAAGCCCTCTGCCCGCCATACCGACGGCACGGCGATGGATCCGGCAACCGGGACAAAGGCCAGCCAGCACAGGGCGGTCAGACCGCCCAGGGTCATCAGGAGGTTCCGGTTGGGCCGCAGGCTGCCGCGCCGCTCCCACCATTCCTTCACCTCGTTGAAGAGCGGGCGCAGGATGAACCAGCCGACTTCCACCGCGAACAGCACGATGCCCAACACCTTGATGAAAACGTGATAGACCAGCACCGCGATGCCGATGAACAGCACCAGCCGGTAGACCCAGGTGGCGAAGGCGTAGGCCAGCATCACCCGGTGCATCCACGGATCAAACCGCTCCGGCACCTCGTCGCCCAGGCCGAACAGCCATTCCCGCAGCCGCCAACGGGCCAGCGCGAAGGCGCGGTCCTGAAGGTTCGGCACATCCAGCGCATCGGCCAGCAGGTAATAGCCGTCGAAGCGCATGAAAGGGCTGAGGTTGATGGTCAGGGTCGTCACCCAGCTCACCGTCGCCACGAAGAAGGCGGCGCTGCGCAGCGGCCCGTCGGGCAGGAAGCTCCAGGCCAGCGTGGCGAAGGCGGCCAGCGCCAGTTCGGTCAGCATGCCCGCCGCCGCGATGTGCAGCCGGGCGCGGCGCGAGACGAGCCGCCACGCGTCGCTGGTGTCGGTGTAGAGCACCGGCCACAGCACCAGGAAGGCCGCCCCCATGGTCGGCACCCGGCAGCCGAAGCGCTTCGCGGTGTAGGCGTGCCCCAACTCGTGCAGCGTTTTCGTCACCAGCAGGGTCAGGCCGTAGAGCGCCATGCCCTCCAGCGTGAAGAAATGCAGGAAGGTGTGGGCGAAGCTGTCCCACTGGCGCATCGCCAGGATGAGGCCCAGAATCCCCGCCCCGATCACCGTCCACAACCAGCCGCGGCTGTAGAAGGGCGCCACATAGCGCACCGTGGCGTTCAGAAAGGCGTCGGGGCGGACCAGTGGAATGCGGAAGAACAGGTAATTGTGCAGCAGCCACATCCACCAGGACGTGCGCCGCGCCGCTGTCTGCTTCGCCAGGAAATCGACGTCGGCGCCCTGGGTCAGGTTGCTGCCGGCCAGGAACCTGTAGAGGCCGACGACGTCCTCCGCCTCCGGCTGGAGGACCGTTTCGGCGGCCACCGCGGCGGCAATGGCGCGTGGCGATCCGTGATGCCAGCGGGCGATGACCTCGAAGGCGCCATGACCGATGCGGAAATAGCGGTTGCGCACCGGATCGTGGATCGTCCAGCAGGGCGACCCGTCCACCGCCGGCGGGGCCGGCAGCAGTTGAAGTTCCTCGCGCAGCGGCGGCAGCCGGACGCTGTCCAGCGGATCCACCGGCGTGACCGCCGCCGGCCCCGTCGTCATGCCGATGGCGGCGGCGCCCATGGCTCAGAGCCCCACGGTCTGGCGTAGCGCCGCCAGCGGACGGCGGAACAGGTAGAAGGCCAGCGGCACCCGCTCACCCTGAATCTTGGCGGTACCGCGCAGCCCGATGCGCGGCGTCGGCTGGTCCGGCGCCAGATCGGCGCGGACGCGGTAGGCCAGGACACCGCCCGGCGTCAGCCCCGGTTCGTAACTGGCGTGGGACACCCTGGCACGCAGTGGGCGCAGGGGATCGACGTTCAGATAAAGGCTGACCTCCGCCCCCTCCTGGAGCACGATCGCGTCGTTCACCGGAACATGCACGTCCACCTCCGCGGCCTGCGGATCGGCCAGGGTCAGGATGCGCTCGCCCACCGCAACCGGCTTGCCCAGCCAGTCGTTGGCGTCGGTGAAGACGGCGATGCCCGTCCGTTCCGCCTTGACGGTGACGCGGTCCATCAGGTCGCGGGCGAAGTCCATCTCCGCGCGGCGCAGTTCCACCTGGGTCTTCAGCTGGGCGATGCGCGCCTTGCTCTGCGGGTCGGTGAAGGCTCCCTGGGATGCCGTCAGCAGTTCCGCCTCCGCCGAGGCCAGCGCCTTGCGCGCCACCTCCAGGCGGCTTTTCAGAACCGACGATTCGAAGCTGAACAAAGGCTGGCCGGTGTTCACCGGCTCGTTCGGCTGGACGTGGAAGCGTTCGATCACGCCTTCCAGCGGTGCGCTGACGATCAGCGGATCGCGTGGAGCCACCTCCGCCGGGGCCAATGTCGATTGCGGCACCGGGATGGCCAGGACCGCCGCCAGAACCGCCACCACCGCCAACGCCCACACCCCCTTGCGCGCCCGCAACCCGGAACGGCGCCCGGCCCGGGTCAACGCCCACCAGGCATGCCCGTAACCGCCGGAGAGCTGCCCGAGCAGCACCTTTTCCCCTTCCGTCCACGCGTCGTCGCGGGCCAGCCACAACACCGCCGCGACGGTGCCGTCCGGCCCCGGCAGGGGCACCCACAACGCTTGCGCCGGACCCCACTGCCCCCAGTCACGGGCCAGCGCGGGCGGTACCTCCGTGGGGGCGATGCCGTGCAGGTTGCGCGCCTCCGCTCCCGCGGCAATGGCCGAGGCTGCGGCCTCCAGCCAGCGGGTGAACGGAGCGTCGCGCTCCGGAACGGCGACGTTGGACACGCCTTCCAGCCGCGCCTTGCCCGACGGCGCGACGGTCAGAAAGACCGCCTGCTGGTAGGCGATCATCCGACGGGTCTGGTTCACGATGAGGAAGCGCAGCGCCTCCGCGTTCTGGGCCTGCCGGGCCTCCTGCTGCAGGTTCAGGAGCAGCAGGAGGCTGTTCAGCGGGTTGGCCGTTTCCATCCGGACGGATGTGACGTCATCGGGCACCTTTGGCCTCCTGCGGAGGATTGAAGCGGGCGGTTCCGCTCATGCCGGCGACCAGGTTCGGGGCGTTGTCCTGCTTGTCGACCTGCAGCTTGCCCGTCACCTTCAGCGACTGGCTGACCGGGTCCACGCGGGCGCCGATCAGGGTCACCTCGCCGTCCAGAGCCTCGCCCGTCTCGTCGATGCGCAGTTCGAACCGCTGGCCGGGCTTCAGCCAGACCAGCCAGGAGGACGGGACGATCAGTTCCACCCGCAGATCGCGGTCGGAAAGGACTTCGAGCAGGGCCGTGCCGGCGGGCACCGACTCATGTTCGCGGATCCGCTGCTCCACCACCTTGCCGTCGAAGGGCGCCTTCACGTCGCAACGGCGGACCTCGATCTCCGCCCTGCGCAGATCGGCGCGGGCGGCCTCGGCTTTGACCTCGGCCATCTCGACCTCGGCCCCGCCGATGGATTTCAGCTGCTCCAGCCGGCGGTTCTGCCGCACCGTGACCTCGGCGGCGCGCAGGTTGGCGCGGGCCGCATCGACCGTCGCCTGATAATGGCTGCAATCGAAGGCGACGAGCGTCTGGCCTGCCTTGAAGGACTGCCCCGCCTCGACCGTCATCCGCCCGATGCGCCCGGCGATCTCGCTGGACAGCACGGCGTGCTGCCGCGCCTCGATCAACGCGCGCACCCCGCCTTCGGGAGCCGGCGCCGGATCAGCGGCGGCAAGCGGCAGAGAAACCAGCGCGACAAACAGCGCGGCGAGGAAACGTGAGGGGCGAAAGCGGCACATCATAGCAGAGATTTTCTGCACCCTTTGCTCCGGAAGCGCAACGATCCAGGAATGGCAAGCGGTCCTGTACGCTTATTTGTTTCAGCACCGGTGCACCGGCACAGCCGAAAGGGGGCGGCGGCGGTGCGCCGCCCCATCGGCGTCAGCGCGAGGCGCTGCGGCCCAGCGGGGCCAGGGCGCTCGACGGAACCGCGTAGACCTTCACCGGCTCCGACCGGGTGGACGGGCTGTAGGACACCGTCATCGGAGCGGTCATGGAGACGGCCGGCCGCTGCGGCAGATCGGCCACCGTCACGCGCTCCGGCGCTCCGGCCTTGCGCTCCGCCGGTTCCTCGCCGCGGGCGGCCACCGGGGCAGCCGCCGGCTCGGTCTTCGGCTCGGCCGCCTTTTCGACCGGAGCCTTCTCCACCGGGGCCTTCTCGGAGGTCGTGGCGGGAACCAGAAGATCCTGGAGACGCGCCGTGCCGCCGGCCTTCTGCTGCCAGGCGCCCAGCCCATCGGACACCGCTTGGCGGAGCGTCGCGAGATCCTGGGACGGCACGGCCTCCGGCATCGGATCGACGCCCGCAGACACCATGACACGGGCGTAGGCGTTCTGCAGGTCGGCGTAGACGAGATCGCGCCGCAGATCGGAGACGAGCTCCGACACCTCGGCCTGGATCACGCTCATGTCGCCCTGCTGGCCAACCGTGCTGCTGTTGACATACTGCTGCCGGATGCGGCGGTCGATCGACGCCTGATCGGCGTTGAGCGAGAATTCCTGCGACAGCTCGCGGAACTGCACCATCGCCACGCGCACCTGGCTCAGCACCGCCACGCTCAGCGCCTGACGGCGGAAGGCGACCAGTTCCTCCTGCGCCTTGGAGAAGGCGTAGGTGTCCGGGGCCGAGGCCAGGGACAGGATGTTCCACGACACCCGCGCCCCGTAATCGGCCCAGCGCTGGTTCAGCAGATAGCTGTTGCTGTCGTAGTGAAGGCCGGCGTTCAGGTCGATGCCCGGCAGCAGCTTCAGCAAGGCGCGGCGCGTCTCGTCGGTTGTGATGCGGGCGTTGTAGGACTCCTCCAGCAGCTCCGGACGGTTGAGGAGTGCGTAGGTTTCCAGGGATTCCACCGATGCGGTGATCGCCGGGACATCCTTGCCGGTCACGTCCGGCGGCATCTGGATCGCGAAGTTCTCACCCGGCGGCAGGCCCATCAACGCGCCGAGCTGGGACTTGGCAGCGACCAGTTCGCGCCGCAGCGTCTGGAGCTGGCGCAGCGTGTCGACCAGCGCCCGCTGGTAGGACAGGGTCTGCAGCGGGGCCTGGACGCGTTGGGCTTCCAGGGCGTTCGCGTTCATGCGCGCCGCCTCGATCCGCTTTTCCAGCGGCTCGATCCGCTTCAGCAGCCGTTCCGCCGCGACCGCGCGCCAGTAGGAGGTGCGCACGTCCTGCAGGATGCCCTGGACGACGCGGCGGCGCCGCTCGTCGGCGATCAGGACGAGGTTGGAGTTCTGGCGGGCGCGAAGATAGCTGACGCCGAAGTCGAGAATGTTCCAGGTGAAGCCCAGATCCGCGGTCCTGCGGTGCCGGTCGGTGGCCGTGGTGCTCTCGCCCGTGCGGCGACCGGTGGCGAGGTTGAGGCTTTCCGACCCGGCTTCGTTGTTGCGCCCGGTGTAGCCCGCCCCCGCCACGAGGCGCGGCAGCATGTCGAACCGCGACAGGTCGAGCTGCTGGTTGGCGACCGCCATCTCCATCAGCTTCACGCGTTCGTCGAGGTTGTACTTGATGGCCCGCGCCATCGCCTCGTGCATCGACACCGGGCCGGAGATCGGCTCCTGCGGCGACATGATGACCGACATGTCCTCGCGGAGGCGGGACACATTCTCGTCATCGGTCAGAGGCTTCGGGCTAACGGAGCATCCGCTGGCGAGCAGCGCGGCGGCGGCCAGTGCGAGGGACGCGCGGGCCTTGTGGCCCCGCGGCCGGAGGGAGGAAGCGAACCGGGTCATTCTCGTCGGCAATCCATTTGGAAAGAAAAGCATAAGCGGGGAAGGCGGCGATGGAAGACTCGGGCGGCACTAGGCCGCCCGGCTTCCCGGAGGAACATGCGTGGTGAGAGCCGCGAGCAACGCCGCGGTCTGGGCGTCGGCAGCACCGTGGATCTGGGCAACCTGACGGGAAAAGGCCGGACGGGCCGGCGAGGTCCCGTCGAGGTCGGCGCGCGGGCCGGCAGTCTGCCCTTGTCCATCCGGCGCGGCCGGAGCATTGCCCGGATCGCCGCCGGTCGGCGCGTCGCCGGCCGGCTGCTGCCCCTGCCCCTGCCCCTGCGGCTGGCCTTGCGGGCCGGCCGGTCGGTTGGCCGGCGCATTTTCGATTGTGGAGCCGGGGCCCGTCTGGCCACCGGGCCGGTTGCCCGGTGCGGAGCCGAGCCCGCCGGTTGCGGTGCCGGGGCCGCCGGGGGCTGAGCTGCCGCCCGTCGCGCTGCCGGAGGCCGCCCCAGCCGCGCCACTCGCACCGCCTGGGCCACCCGGGCCGCCGACACCGCCATTCAAGCCGCCATTGCCCGTTCCGGTGCCCGTCGCCGCCCCGCCGACGCCGAGGCCGGCTCCCTGGCCGCCGCCCGCTGCTGCTCCACCGAACGCACCGCCGCCGACACCGGCGCCTGTGGCGCCGAGCCCGCCCGACGTGGCTCCGCCCAGGCCCGAGCCGCCCAAGCCCGAGCTGCCGCCAAGGCCCCCGCCACCAAGGCCCCCGCCAAGCCCGGAGCTGCCCAGGCCGCTGCCGCCGCTGACGACGCCGCTCAACCCGGAACCGCTTGCCCCGGCGGTGCCCCCGCCAAGAACTCCGCTGGACGAACTCGCCGTCCCGCCGCCGGAGGGGGCCCCGCCCATCGCGGAGATGGTGATCGATCGCCCGGCGTCGCTGCTGGTCGAGTTGCCGATGTTGCCGATGGTGATCGAGCGTCCGGCATCCGTGCTGCTGTTCCCGTTGCCGGCAGCGCTCCCGCTGCCGATCGACGAGCTGGTGATGACGCGGCCCGCGTCGCTGCTCGTCTGCAGGCCGGGCAGGGTCGGCGCGGTACCCAGCGTCGGTCCGGTCGTCTGCGTGGTCCCGGTCCCGGCGGCCGTTGCGACCACAGAGTTGGACGAGGACGCCGCCGTCGTCGTGTTCCCGGTGGAGGCCGCCACCACCACGGCCGGCGGTGGCGGTGGCGGAGCCACCGAGTAGGTGGTCGTCCCGGCGTTTCCGGTGTTTCCGACGGCATCGCTCGCCTTGGCCGAGATCACGTAGCTGCCGACGCTCAAGTCGGCGGCCAGGGCCAGTTGCCAGGCGCCGGTCGCGCTGGCGCGCGCCGTGCCGACCGTCTGTCCGTTGATCGTCACGCTGACCAGACTGTTCGCCTCGGCGGTACCCTGCACCACCGGCGTGCTGCCGGCGGTGGTGTTCAGCGTCACCGTCGGGGCGGCCGGCGGCGTGGTGTCGATGGTCAGGGTGGTGACCGCCGACAGGCTGCTGACGTTGCCCGCCCGGTCAGTGGCCTGCACCTGGAGGCTGTGCGTGCCGTCGGCCAACGCCGTCGTGAACTGGAAGGTCCAGGCGCCGTTGGCGTCGGCGACGGCCGTTCCGGCAACCTTGCCGTCGACCAGCAGGCTGACCATGCTGCCGGCCTCCGTCGTCCCGGCGAGGGACGGCGTGGCGATCCCGGAGATCCGCTCCCCTGCCGCCGCACCGGCAACGGTGGCGCTGGTCACCGACGGTGCGGGCGCCACCGGCACAGCGGTGTCGATCAACACGGCCAAGGCGTCGGACGGATCGCTGACGATGCCGAACCGGTTGGTCGCCGTGGTCGTGATGCTGTGCGTCCCGTCGGTCAGCGCCGTCTGGAGGCGATGGACCCAGAAGCCGTTCTCGTCGGCCACCGTGGTTCCCACCGCCTTGCCGTCCACCAGAACGGTGACCGTGGCGTTCGCCTCGGCGGTGCCGGACAGCGTCGGCCTCGTCACGTTGGTCAGACGGTCCGTCGCCGACGCGCCGGAGTCGGACAGGCCGCTCAGCGCCGTTCCGACCGGCTTCGCCGGAATCGGGGTGTCGATGAGCACCTGGCTGGTGTCGCCCACCCCCTTCAGGGTCGTCACCAGCGGTCCCTGGGCCGCGTCCGTCACGATGGAGCCGTTCAGCGCCAGCCCCAGGACCGCGATGCCCTGCGGCGCGCGGTCACCGACCGGAACGACGTAGTCGAACCGCAGAAGCGTGCCGGTGCTGCCGGCCACGTTGTAGGCGGCGTTGCGGATCTCGCTGCCCACCGCCAGCTCCAGAACCGGATTGCCCCCGCTGATGATGGACGCTTCGCTGAGCTGAACGTAGAAGCTGACCGTCTCGCCCGGCAGATAGGTCCGCGCCGGGGGAGGCGTGACGCTGACCACCGACGGCGGCGTGCGGTCCACCGACACGCTGCGGGTCGCCTGGGTCGGGTTGCCCGCTGCGTCGGTCAGGCTGGCGGTGACGGTGTAGTTGGCGCCATCGGTCAGCGCCAGCAGGTCGCTGGGCGGAACGGTCAGGCTCCAGCGATTGTTGGTCACCGTCGTGCTGTAGGCCTTGCCGTTCAGCGTCACCGTGACCGTCTGGCCGTTCTCGACACCGTTGGTGACGCCCGCCACCGTCTGCCCCACGGCGCTGTCCGCCGCGTTCAGCACATTGTCGCCCGCCACCGTGGCGATGACGAGGGTCGGCGGCGTGCGGTCGACCGAGACGTTGCGCGTCGCCTGGACCGCGGCGTTGCCCGCCACGTCCGTCAGATCGGCGGTAATGGCGTAGGTGCCGCCGTCCGTCAGCGCCTGCAGGTCGGCGGTGGGGACCGACAGGCTCCAGGCGTTGTTGGTCACCGTCGTGCTGTAGGTCTTGCCGTTCAGCGTCACCGTGACCGTCTGGCCGTTTTCGACACCCGTCGTGGTGCCGGCCACCGTCTGGGTCACCGCGCTTTCCGCGGCGTTCAGCACATTGTCGCCCGTCACGGTGGTGATTGCGACGGCTGGCGCCGTGCGGTCGAAGGTGACTGTCCGGACGGCGGAGTCGGCGCTCTCCATCCCGGCGACCGCCTGACGGACGGTGAAATCAACCGCGCCGCTGACGCCGGACACGTCGACACCGGTGAAGCTGTAGGCGCCCGACGCATCGGAGGTGGCCGTCGCCAGCAGCGAACCGTTGGCGTAAAGCCGTACGGTCGTGTTGGCGTTGGCGCCGCTGCCGTTGAAAGTGACGCTGCTCGCCTTGGTGATGTTGTCGGAGTTGCTGATGCCCGTGTCCGATTCGGCGGCGAGGGTCACGGCGCTCGCCAGGGCGGCTGGGGTGATCGAGAGGCTGGCGGTATCCGTGGCCGTGGAGAAGGCGGAGGTCCCGCCGCCGCCCGTCGTCGCGACTTTGGCCCCGGCGGTCCCACTGCTCTGGTCCCAGGCGCGGAAGGTGATCGCCGCGCCGAGGGTGCCCGCGTTGGCGCCCGTCGGCTGGTAGTAGAGCCGGTCCGTCGTGCGCAGCAGCAGCGCGTTTCCGCTGTCGTTCACCGTGCCGACGGCGGTCCAACTGGTGCCGCCGTCGGTGCTGTAGAACCAAGTTCCGCCTTCAGACGTGTCCACGCCGACCAGCGCGATGCCGGTGACGGCGCCGCTGTCCACGTCGGACACGTTGGCACCGAGCGCCACCAGGGACGACACGGCAACGCCGACGGCCCCGTTGGGCGCACCCGCGGCCTGTGCGACGCTGGGCAGGGTCAGGACGGTGTCGGTCAGCACCGGGGCGTCGTTCATCGCGGTCACGGCAAGCCCCGCCGTTGCGCTGTCGGCGCTGAACTGCCGGCCGTTCCCCTGCCCGCCGTTCGCGGTGGTGTCGTTGCCGACCGTGGTGCCCGCCGTGCCGGCGGTCTGATCCCACGCTTTGAAGGTGATGCCGTTGGCGACCGATCCGTTGAAATCGGTGTTCGGCACGAAGCGCACGCGGTCGGTGCTGGCCAGCAGCAGGGCCGACGTGCCCGAGACGCCGGTGATGGTGGTCCAGTTCCCGGCCCCGGTCTTGTACTGCCACATGCCGTTGCTGGTGTCGGTCGCGGTGATCGCGATGCCCAGCGGGTTGCCATCGACATCGGTGGCGCTGCCGGAGGAGGCCAGGATGGACGCAACCGTGTCACCGTTGTTGCCGGTGGCGTCCTCCTCGATGGTGGTCAGGCTGCGCGCGTCCGTGCTCAGCATCGGTGCGCTGTTGAGAATGGCGGTGTAGGTCGAGGTGGCCGTCGGCGTGCCGCCCTTGCCGTCATTGGCCGTCACCACCACGCGCAGGTACTTGTGCGCGTCCGAGGTGGTCAGCGTGTAGCTGGAGCTGGTTGCCCCGCTGATCGACGCGGCGTTGGTGCCGTTGCTGTCGTCGGCCCGGTACCACTGGTAGCTGTAGCTCCGCCCATCGCCGTCGGCGTCGCTCCAGCTGCCGTTGGTCGTGGTCAGCGCGTTGCCCACCGTCGCCGTGCCGCTCACGCTCGGCACCGCGCTGTTCACCGGCAGGCTGTTGGTGATCGCCGTGTAGGCCGAGGTGGCCGTCGGCGTGCCGCCCTTGCCGTCGTTGGCCGTCACCACGACACGCAGGTACTTGTGTGCGTCCGAGGTGGTCAGCGTGTAGCTGGAGCTGGTTGCCCCGCTGATCGACGCGGCGTTGGTCCCGTTGCTGTCGTCGGCCCGGTACCACTGGTAGCTGTAGCTCCGCCCGTCGCCGTCAGCGTCGCTCCACGTGCCGTTGGTCGTGGTCAGCGCGTTGCCCACCGTCGCCGTGCCCGTCACGTTCGGAGCCGCGCTGTTCACCGGTGCGCTGTTGAGAATGGCGGTGTAGGTCGAGGTGGCCGTCGGCGTGCCGCCCTTGCCGTCATTGGCCGTCACCACCACGCGCAGGTACTTGTGCGCGTCCGAGGTGGTCAGCGTGTAGCTGGAGCTGGTTGCCCCGCTGATCGACGCGGCGTTGGTCCCGTTGCTGTCGTCGGCCCGGTACCACTGGTAGCTGTAGCTCCGCCCGTCGCCGTCGGCGTCGCTCCAGCTGCCGTTGGTCGTGGTCAGCGCGTTGCCCACCGTCGCCGTGCCCGTCACGTTCGGAGCCGCGCTGTTCACCGGTGCGCTGTTGAGAATGGCGGTGTAGGCCGAGGTGGCCGTCGGCGTGCCGCCCTTGCCGTCATTGGCCGTCACCACCACGCGCAGGTACTTGTGCGCGTCCGAGGTGGTCAGCGTGTAGCTGGAGCTGGTTGCCCCGCTGATCGACGCGGCGTTGGTCCCGTTGCTGTCGTCGGCCCGGTACCACTGGTAGCTGTAGCTCCGCCCGTCGCCGTCGGCGTCGCTCCAGCTGCCGTTGGTCGTGGTCAGCGCGTTGCCCACCGTCGCCGTGCCCGTCACGTTCGGAGCCGCGCTGTTCACCGGTGCGCTGTTGGTGATCGCCGTGTAGGCCGAGGTGGCCGTCGGCGTGCCGCCCTTGCCGTCATTGGCCGTCACCACCACGCGCAGGTACTTGTGCGCGTCCGAGGTGGTCAGCGTGTAGC
>NZ_JBHSLC010000112.1:0-69272 GCF_042657465.1 Azospirillum himalayense
AGGTCGGCCCGGCCTTCGCGCCGATCACCGGCGACGTGCTCGACCACGACACGGTGGTCGCCCGCCTGCTGCCGATGATGGAGTGGCTGGCGCGCGCCTACATGAACACGCTCAACGCCATCCACTTCATGCACGACAAGTACATGTACGAGCGGCTGGAGATGGCGCTGCACGACCGCGACGTGCTGCGCACCATGGCCTGCGGCATCGCCGGGCTGAGCGTGGTCGCGGACAGCCTGTCGGCGATCAAGCACGCCACGGTCAAGGTGGTGCGTGACGAGCGTGGTCTCGCCACTGACTTCGTCATCGAGGGCGACTATCCGGCCTTCGGCAACAACGACGACCGGGTCGACGGGATCGCGGTGTGGCTGGTGGAGACCTTCATGGGTCTGCTGCGCAAGCAGAAGGCCTATCGCGACGCGGTGCCGACGCAGTCGGTGCTGACGATCACCTCGAACGTGGTCTACGGCAAGAAGACGGGCAACACGCCGGACGGGCGCAAGGCCGGCCAGCCCTTCGCGCCGGGGGCCAACCCGATGCACGGGCGCGACCGCAAGGGGGCCATCGCCTCGATGGCGTCGGTGGCCAAGCTGCCCTACGCCCACGCCCAGGACGGCATCAGCTACACCTTCACGATCGTGCCCGGCGCGCTGGGCCCGACCGAGGGTGAGCGGGTGGCCAATCTGGTGGGCATGCTCGACGGCTATTTCGGCCAGGGTGGCCACCACATCAACGTGAACGTCTTCGACCGCGAGACGCTGCTGCATGCCATGGACCATCCGGAGCTGTACCCGCAGCTGACCATCCGGGTGTCGGGCTACGCGGTGAACTTCATCAAGCTGACCCGCGAGCAGCAGATGGACGTCATCAGCCGCACCTTCCACGGCGCGCATTGAGAAGCGTCTGAGCAGCGAGGCATTGCCCCCACCCTGACCCTCCCCCGCTGACGCGGGGGAGGGGATGAACTCCCTCCCTTGCGAAGCGGGGGAGGGAAGGGGCCCACGGCGGAGCCGTGGGAAGGGTGGGGGCCCTTGCTCCAGAACCGTCAGGGGCAGCCCCCTCACACCGTCCCCTGCGTGTCCTCCTTGATCCCCAGCGCCTGCATCCGCTCGTAGAGCGAGGCGCGTGAAATCCCCAGCAGCTTGGCAGCCTTCGCCTTCACTCCGCCGGTGCGCGACAGGGCGCCGACGATGGCGGCGCGCTCCGTGTCCTTCAGCACGTCGCTCAAGGGACGGTCGCCACCCTCCGCCAGCCGTTCGCCTGAACCGGCGGGACCCGCCGCGCGCGGCAGGGCGCCGCGGATGTGGTCGGCGGTCAGGACCGTGTCGTCGGTCATCGCCGACACCCGTTCCAGCACGTTGCGCAACTCCCGCACATTGCCCGGCCAGTCGTAATCCTCCAGCACGGCGATGGCCCCGGCGGTCAGTTCCCGCGACGGGGCGGCGGTGGTGAAGGCCAGCTCGTCGAGGATGCGGTCGGCGATGCTGCCGATGTCCTCCGTCCGGTCGCGCAGCGGCGGCAGGGTGATCGGAACCACATTCAAACGGTAATAGAGGTCGGCGCGGAACTGCCGCTCGCGGACCAGGGCATCGAGGTCGCGGCTGGTCGCCGCGATGACGCGCAGATCGACGCGCACGACCTTGTTGGAGCCGACCGCCTCGAACTCCCGTTCCTGCAGCACGCGCAGCAACTTGGCCTGGAGCGGCAACGGCATGTCGCCGATCTCGTCCAGGAACAGGGTGCCGCCGTCGGCCAACTGGAATTTGCCTTCTCGCATCTTGCGGTCGGCGCCGGTGTAGGCGCCGGGGGCGACGCCGAACAGCTCCGATTCCAGAAGGTTCTCCGGAATCGCCGCGACGTTCACCCCGACGAAGGGCGCGTTGGCGCGCGGGCTGGCGGCGTGGATGCCGTGGGCCAGCAGTTCCTTGCCGGTTCCGGTCTCGCCCAGCAGCAGGACGGTGCTGTCGAGCTGCGCGGCGCGACGGGCCAGGCGCTTCACCTCGCGCATGGAATCGCTGTTGCCGATCATCTGCGACAGGGAGTATTTTGCGCGCCGCTCCTGCGCCAGCTCCTGCCGGGCGCGGGTCAGCTCCTCCTGAAGCTTCTGGTATTTCGACATCAGCGGGCGCAGCCGGTCGGCCCGGTCGAACAGGGCGAAGCCGATGGCCCCGATCAGCGTCCCGTCCTCATCGCGCAGCGGCAGGCGGGTGACCACGATGGTCCGCTCCCCGATGTCCATGAGGTCGAGCAGCATGGTCTGCCCGCTCTCCACCACATGGCGCATCTGGCTGTTGGGGATGACCTCCTCCACCGGGCGGCCCAGCGCGTCGTCCGGATTGCCGGAATAGCCGAGCAACTCCAGGTAGCGCTCGCCGATCCAGGCGATCCGCGCGTTCTGGTCGACCACGATCAGCCCGACGCAGGCGTCCGCCAGATGCTGGAACAGCGATTCCACGGCCCTGGCCCGCAAATGTTCGAAGTTCGGTTCGAGGCTCATGCCTTCTTCCTTCTTGGTTGGGGCTTGGTGGAGGGCGTCGCGGACCTAGCATCAAGTGGGGGCACCATACCAGGGAATCCAGTTGGGGGATGCCTGGGCCATACGCACGACGGTGATCCTATGCCGAATTACGCCGTGTGCGGCGGGATACGCTGTTGTATGGTGCGGCACGACGTTGACCGACCGAAGACTTGTCCCTGGCATGCTGCCGAAGGCCGATTCGAACGACCCGACCATGCCGGACCACGAGCAACTGCTGCTTGCCGTCGCGCGCAACCGCGATTCCACCGCCTTCCGCACGCTGTTCGATCATTTCGCGCCGCGGATCAAAGCCTACATGCGCCGTCTGGGCGCCGACAGCAGCGCGGCGGAGGAGTTGGTCCAGGACGTTATGATGGCGGTGTGGCTGCGGGCGGACCGTTTCGACCCGGCGCTGGCCAGCGCCTCCACCTGGATCTACACCATCGCCCGCAACCGCCGGATCGACCGCGTCCGACAGGAGCGGCGTCCCGAGCTTCAGCCTGACGACTTGGTGCCGGACGGTGGGGAGGAGCCCACGCCCGACCATCATTTCGAGGCCGCCGAGACGGCCTTCCGCCTGCGCGCGGTGATCGGCAGTCTGCCGCCGGAGCAGGCCGACGTGCTGCGGCTCGCCTATTACGAGGACAAGGTCCATGCGGAAATTTCCGCCGAACGCGGCATCCCGCTCGGCACCGTGAAGACGCGCTTGCGGCTGGCCCTCGTTCGCCTGCGCCGGGCTTTCGGGGAGGGGGCGTGATCGTGCCGGTCCATCATCCCGCCCCCGAACTGCTTCTCGATTATGCCGCCGGCAGCCTCCGCGAGGTGCAGTCCCTGCTAATCGCCGCGCATCTCGCCTATTGCCCCGACTGCCGCGCGCAGGTTGCGGAGCTGGAGGCCTGCGGTGGAGTCCTGCTGACGGATCTGCCGCCCGAACCGGTGTCCGACTCGTTGTTCGGCACCCTGATGACCCGGCTGGACGCGACGGCCGCCGCTCCGCCGCCCGTTCCCGCGCCGGCCGGAAAGAGCGTGTTTCCCGGCCCGCTGCGCCGCGCCATCGGTGCGGAACCGGAGGCGCTGGAGTGGGTGCGCGTCGTTCCGGGGGTCCACCTGTCCGCCTGGGGCCTCGGTGCCGGAACGGCCTCGGCCTGCCTGCTGCGGATGGCGCCGGGGGCGCGGGTGCCGGCCCACCGCCACACCGACAGCGAGATGCTGCTGGTGATGAAGGGTGGCTTCACCGACGAGTTCGGGGCCTATCGCGTCGGCGACGTGGCGTCCTACGACACCGGTACGCCGCACCACGCCGTGGCCGACGCGGACGGCGAATGCCTGTGCCTGCTGGTGCAGGACCGACCCTTGGTGTTCACCGGTCCGCTCGGCTGGCTGCTCAACCGCGGGTTCCGCTTCTGATCGGCCAGCGCTTGGCCATGCGCGCGATTTGCGACGCCGCGCCGCACACGCCACAACGGAGCCGTCGCCTCAACGCCCGAACAACGCGATCAATCCGTCGCCGAGCGCGCCGCGCCAAGCGAACCGGTCGTGCCCGGCGGCATAGTCGCGGTAGGTGACCTCGTAGCCCTTGGCTTCCAGCACGTCCCGCAGATGGCGGGAGCTTTCCAGGATGCCGATCTCGCCGTCGCCTCCGGTTTCAAACAAGCCCGCGCTGAGAAAGAACCGCACCGGGCGATGGTCGCGCGACGCCACCAGAGCGGCCACATGCTCCGGGCGATCCGGCGGCGCGTCGGCCGGATGCCACCAGAAGGAGCCGGACAAGGAAAGCGCGTTGCCGAACCGGTCCGGATGGACCAGCGCCGCGGACACCGCCGCCAGCCCGCCATAGCTGGACCCGGCCAGAACCGTGCGGTCGGGCCGGGCCCGGATGCCCATCCGCTCTCTCAACCAGGGAAGAAGCTCATCGGCGAGCATCGCGGCGAAAGCGGTGTTGACCGGCAGTTCGCGCTCCCGCGCCTCGGCGGTGGGGTTGGCGATGAACACGGCGACGATCGGCGGCAGGCGGCCATCGCCGGTCAGCCGGTCGAGCATGGTTGGAACCGGTGCGTGCCGGTTGAGATAGTCCGGCCCGTCGAACAGCAGCAGCAGGACCGTGTCCTTTCCCGCCGGATCGACCGCGGGCGGCGCATAGACCGCGATGTCGCGCGTGTTGCCCAGGATGCGGCTGGTGAACCGTTCGGCGACGAGTTGTCCGGCCGGTTCGGCCCACCCGCCTTCGAGGCCGGGCTGGGGTGGGGCACCGGGCAACTCCACCAGGGAGACCTGATTGAAGGGATCGGGCGCGTCCGGCGGCCAGGGGTGTCGGTTCATCGGGTCGGCCTGAAGCTGCGCCATGATCGCCATCCGGCATTCGCGGCAGGTTCCGGGGAAGTCCGGCACGTCCGGCGCGATCTGGTAGGACAGTCGCGTGGAGGCGGGAACGACGAAGCTCTTGAACCAGACGTCGCTCCGGCCCAGCCGTTCGAGGTTCTCGTGGTTGGAGGTCGGTCCTCCGAGCAGGCGCACATTGTGGCGGGCGCCCCGCGCCAGGAAGGTCATCGTGACCCGGTCCGATTCCGGCACGCCCGTCAACGGTTCCACCAACGGCGTGCCGCGCCGGGCGATGTCCTGCCAGAAGGCATCGGTCCCGCCGTCGCGCTTCACCGTTTCCGCCAGGGCGGCGATGGTCGGGCTCAGATGCCCCTGAAGCACAGGATGCTGGTCCGTCACGGCGATGCGGCGGGTCAGCGCCAGCCGATAGCCGCCGGTCCCGCGCAGCGTGACCCGCAGCGCCGCCATGCCGGGCCCGGCGACGAAACGGAAGACCTCCCGCCCCGCCGTGCCGTTCAGGAGCAGCCGGACGGGGCGCCCTTCCTGATCGATCAGCCGCAGCTCCGCGACGTCCGTGCCCGAATCGAGCACGCCCTCCACATAATCGCCGTCGTTGAGGTCCAATCGATGGACGGCGCTGCGCTCCGTCCCGGACACGGGAACGTCCAGGACAAGCGGGGAACTGTCCGGCACCCCCGCGCAGCCGTTCGGAGCCATCATCGCCATTCCCAGGAGCATCAGGCGCTTCACGCGTTCAAAGAGCATCAGGCGCGCCACGCGCCCGCCGCGGCACGGACCGGTTCCGCGTCAGCGGTGGCGGCCGCGATCACCCGGTCGAGCAAGGGGCCGACGATCCGAAGGGAGGCCGGGGCGATGATGTCCTCGTGCGAGCAGTGGGACAGCCGGTGGACCGACAGGCGCCCGACGCGGCCCGTCCAGCTTCCCTCCGGGTCGATCTCCGGTGGGATCGATTTCTCCGCCACGAACAGCGTCAGCTCACCGTCGTAGGACGGGGTTCGCGCCTTCGACAGAACCCGCACGGCGTCCTTGTAGTTGCCGAAGATGTGCCCGAACATTTCCACCTTCTCCCGCCGCAGCGCCTCGTCCATCACATCGGCCAGGGCATCGCCGAGGAACTGTTCCTGCTCCCGCTCCGCCGCTTGGTCGGCGTCGGTTCGCCCGAGGCCGCTCCAGTCGTGGGCTTCCGCCGGGTAGGTGTCGAGCAGGCCGAGGAAGGCCACCCGCTCGCCCAGCCTCCGCAGCCGGACCGCCAGCCCATAGGCCACCGTGCCGCCCAGCGAGTAGCCGAGCAGGTGATAGGGCCCCCGCGGCTGCACCTCCCGCAGGATGGCGAGCTGGCGATCGCACAGGTCGTCGAGGTCGGCGCTGAGAGCCAGCGGGCCGTTGGGGCGCGGCGATTGCAGCCCGACGATGGGCCGGTCGCCGCCCAGGTAGCGCGACAGGACGCTGTATTGCCAGGACAGGCCCGATCCCGGATAAAGGCAGATCAGCGGCGGCCCCGACCCGTCGCGCAGACGGATCACCGGGGCGAAGCCCAGATTTTCCGGCGCGTCGCGCTCCGCCGTGTCGGCCAGAAGGGCGGCCAGCCGGGCCACCGTGGGGGCGACCATGATCTGGCTGACCGACAGCGGCCGCCCCAGGTCGCGGCGGACCCGCGCCGCCAGCCGCATCGCCAGCAGGGAATGGCCGCCGATGGCGAAGAAATCCTCGTCCGCGCCGACGCTCTCCCGTTCCAGAAGTTCGGCGAAGACGGCGGCGAGGCGGCTTTCCAGCCCCGGCGCCGGGGTGCGGCCCGCCCGACCCGTCGTGCGCTCCGGAGAGGGCGGGGGAAGGGCCTTGCGGTCCAGCTTGCCGTTCGGCGACAGGGGCAGGGCGTCCAAGGCCACATAAACGGCGGGCTGCATGTGCGGCGGCAGGGTGTCCCTCAAGGCGGCGCGGATGGCCGTCTCGTCCAGCACCATGCCGGCCGCCGGCACGAGATAGGCGACAAGCTGGCGCCGGTCCATGCCGGGTTCGGAGGCGCCGTCACCCAGAACCGTGGCGGTCACCACCGTCCGGGCCACGCCGGGCAGGTCCGCCAGCGCGCTTTCGATCTCGCCCAGCTCGATGCGCTGGCCGCGGATCTTCACCTGATGATCGGTGCGGCCCAGATACTCGACCGAGCCATCGGGCAGCCACCGGGCGAGGTCGCCCGTGCGGTACATGCGCTGCCCCGGATCCGAGGGATCGGCGACGAAGCGCGACGCGGTCAGGCCGGGCCGTCCGAGATAGCCGATGGCGAGCTGGTCGCCGCACAGATACAGCTCTCCCACCGCGCCCGGCGGAACCGGGCGCAGGGCGTGGTCGAGTATGCGTAGCTGCGTGTTCCACACCGGCTTTCCGATGGGAACGCCGCCGTCCCCCTCGATCCAGGCGCCCGAGGCCGAACAGTAGGTGACGTCCACCGCGGCCTCGGTCGGGCCATAGAGGTTGTGCAGCTCCGCGCCGAAGCGGTCGGTGAAGGCGCGCGACAGGCCGCGCCCCAACGCCTCGCCGCTGCAGAAGACGCGGGTCAGGCTGGCACAGAGCGGGGCGTCGGGCCCGTGGCTTTCGACGGCGCTGGCGGTGAACAGGGCCAGCATCGACGGCACGAAATGGAGCGTGGTGATGCGGTGATCCTCGATCAGCCGGACCAGGGCCGCCGGATCGCGGTGGGCCTCGGGCGGCGCCATGACCAGCCGCGCTCCGACCAGGAAGGACCAGAAGAACTCCCATACCGACACGTCGAAGCCGCAGGGAGTCTTTTGCAGGATCGCGTCCTGCGGCCCCAGCGGGTATTCGTTCTGCATCCACAGGATGCGGTTCACGATGGCTCCGTGCGACACCGCCACGCCCTTGGGCCGCCCGGTGGTGCCGCTGGTGTAGATGACATAGGCCGGATGGTCCGCCGTCAGCCCGTCATCGGGTGTCGGAGATGGGAATGCCGCGTCCTCATCGACGGACAGCACCGGAACCGCGTCGCCGAACAGCGGGCGCGACGCCGCATCGGTCACCAGCGCCCGCGGGCGGGCGTCGGACAACATGAAGGCCAGGCGGTCCGCCGGGTAGCCGAGGTCGAGCGGCAGATAGGCCGCCCCGGCCTCGACCGCTGCAAGGATCGACAGGCTGAGCGCGGCGGAGCGCGGCACGCCCACCGCCACCACGTCTCCGGGCCGCACCCCCAGGGCGCGCAGCCGCCCGGCCAGAGCGGCCACCCGTTGCCGGACCTCGCGGAAGGTCAGGCTCTCACGCTCGTCGACCAACGCAACCGCGTCCAGCGTGCGCGCCGCCTGCGCAGCCAGCAGCGCTCGCAGGGTGGTCCGCGGCACCGCCCGCCCGGTGGCGTTCACCGCAGCGAGGTGCCGCCGCTCCGTCTCGGTCAGGGTCGGCAGGGCGGCCACGGGCGTCGCGGGACAGCGGAGCAGCGCCTCCAACAGGCCGCGGACCCGCTCCGCCAGCGCCCGCGCGCCGGGCACGGCGCCGCGATTCTCCACCAGAAGGGTCAGCTCCCGACCCGGCAGGACCAGCAGGGCCAGCGGGTAATGGCTGTAGCCGCGGTTGTGCACCCCGGTCACCCGGACGCCGCCGAGGCCGTGGGACCCGTAATCGCTGTCCGGGTAGTTCTCCACGACCAGCAGCGTGTCGAACAACGCGCCGCCGCCGGCCATCGCCTGAAGCTCCGGCAGGCCCAGACCGTCATGCTCCATCAGCGCGATGTGGCGCTCCTGGATGGCCGGAAGCTGCGCCCACAGCGGCCGCACCGGGTCGAGCGCCATCCGCACCGGCAGTGTGTTCAGGAACAGGCCCACCTGCTCCTCCAGCCCGGGAACGGCGGCGGAGCGTCCGGAGACCGGTGTGCCGAACAGCACGTCGTCCCGCCCCGCCAGATTGCTCAGCACCAGTCCCCACACCGCCTGCATCAGCGCGTTCAGCGTCAGCCCCTCCGCCCGCAGCCGGGAGAGGAGGGCGTCGGTCAGCTCCGCGGGCAGGGCCAGTTCCGCCTCGTCCATCGGCGCGTCGGCGCCGGGCCGGGCGGGATCGAAGAGCACGGTCGGGGTGGCACCGGCCAGCGCTTCGTTCCAGGCGGCCCGGCTCGCGGACATGTCGCGGGCGAGCAGGCCTTCCACCACCGCCGGATAGCCGATGGCGGGCGGCGTCAACGTCTTGGCGCCGCGTCCATAGGCGGTCAGCAGATCGCGCAGCAACAACGGCGTGGACCAACCGTCGACCACCAGATGATGCACGGCGATCAGCAGCCGGTGACGGTCGGGCGCCGTACGGACGAGAACCGCCTTCACCAGCCCCAGGAAGCGGTCGGTCGGGTTGGCGCATTCCGCCGTCGCCGCTTCAATGCGGGCCAACTCCGCGGCGCGGGCGTCCGGCGTCCGATCCGACAGGTCGTACCGCTCGAAGGGCCACAGCCCGGCGCCGCCGTCCGGCAGGGCGGGAATGACCAGCAGCGGCTCGCCGTGCCCGTCATGGTCGAACAGACCGGCAAGCTGCGGGTGGCGGCGCAGCACCGCGTCGAAGGCCCGTTCAAGCCGCGCCGCGTCCAGCGGCCCGTCGAGGTCGAGCGCGGTGAAGGCGTTGTAGGCGCTGGCCTTTCCGCCGAGCTGGCTCTGGAACAGCATGCCTTTCTGCAAGGGCAGCAGCGGCACCGCTGCCACGACCGGGCCATGGCGGGCCTCCAGCGCGGCGAGATCGGCGGCGGGCCGCGCCGTGTCCGTCCGCTCGCCCGTCGGAAGCGCCTTGAGCGCGAGCGCCATGCGCCGCGGGTCGCGGCCGGCGAAGACGTCGCGCGGGCGCAGTTCGAACCCTTGGGCGCGCAACGCGCTGCCCAGTGCGATGGCGCTGATGCTGTCGCCGCCCAGCGCGAAGAAATCGGAGTCGGCGCCCACCGCCGCCACTCCCAGCACCGTCGCCATGGCGCGGCAGAGCAGCGCCTCCGCCGGGGTGGCCGGAGCCTCGCCGCCGCCGTCCGCCGCCGGGGCAGGCAGGCGGGCGCGGTCCACCTTGCCGTTGACGGTCAACGGAAAGGCGTCCAGCACCACCAGCGCCGAGGGCACCATGTAATCGGGCAACCGCTCGCGCAGGCCGTGCAGCAGGGCGCGGGAATCCGCCGGCACGCCGTCGGCCAGGGTGCAGTAGGCGATCAGCCGGTGACTGGCGTTCACCGCCTCCGCCACCACCAGCGCGCCCGACACGCCGGGCAGGCGGTGCAGGGCGGCCTCGACCTCCGGGATCTCGATGCGGTAGCCGCGGACCTTGATCTGGTGGTCGGCGCGCCCGATGAAGTCGATCTGCCCGTCGCCGGTCCAGCGCACCAGATCGCCGGTCCGGTAGAGACGCCCGCTGGACTTGAAGGGATCGGCGACGAAGCGCTGGGCGGTCAGTCCCGGACGGCCCACATAGCCCGCTGCCAGACCGGCGCCGCCGATGTACAGCTCGCCCACGGCGCCGACCGGAACCGGGCGCAGCCGGGGGTCCAGCACATGGACCCGCACATTGCCGACCGGGCGTCCGACCACCGGCCGCTCCGCCACCGTGACGGGCGCGCGCAGCGTGTCCACGGTGTTCTCGGTCGGGCCATAGAGATTCACCGCCATCAGCTCGGCATGGCCGCGGAGGTCCGCCCACAGGGCGGGGGAGGCCGCCTCGCCGCCGATCAGGATGAGGGTCGGGTGATGGTGCCCCGGCTGCGTCAGGCCGCAGGCGAGCATCTGCGCGCAGAAGGAGGGCGGCAGGTCCATGGCGTCGATGCGCCGGCTCCGCACCTCCTGCACCAGGGCGTGGGCGTCGCGCCGCATCTCCTCGTCGAAGACGTGAAGCTCCTGCCCCAGCAGCATCCAGAAGATCTGCAGCCAGGAGGAGTCGAAGGCGAAGGAATGGGTGTGCGCGGCCCTCAGGGCCCGCGCGCCGTGGCGACGCCGGACGGAGTCCAGCGCCGGGCCGTAGACCGTCGCCGTGTGGGACAGCAGCAGGTTCAGCAGCGCGCCGTGGGTGTTCATCACCCCCTTCGGACGCCCGGTGGAGCCGGAGGTGAAAATGATGGTCGCGATGTGGGTCGGCGTCAGCGGCGCCTTGCGCTCCGCGACCGCAACGGGTCCGCCGGGCAGGGCGGCGCAGGCGGCCAGCAGATCGGCGTCGTCCAGGCACAGCGCCTCCAGCCCGGCGGGCAGCCTCCCGGCCACCGAGGCCCAGGTCAGGGCGCAGCGCGGCCCGGCGTCCTCGCACATCATCGCCAGCCGCTCGCTGGGGTAGTCGAGGTCCAGCGGCAGGTGGGTGGCGCCGCTCGCCAGAACCGCCAGCATGGCGACCACCGCGTCGGCGGAGCGCGGAATCGCCACCGCCACCACGTCGCCGGGACCGACGCCGCGCGCGATCAGCAGCCGCGCCAGCCGCGACACCGCGCCCGACAGCTCCGC
The DNA here is from genome assembly GCF_042657465.1 of Azospirillum himalayense. NCBI lineage: Bacteria > Pseudomonadati > Pseudomonadota > Alphaproteobacteria > Rhodospirillales > Azospirillaceae > Azospirillum > Azospirillum himalayense. Next base: position 11,302 of record NZ_JBHSLC010000112.1, read on the forward strand.
GAAGGTGATGCGGGTGTCGCCGAACACCAGCGCCGTGGCTTGGGGCGTCTCGGCGGCTTGGCGGTCCAGAACCTCCACCAGGGTCGCCGGGCGCTCCGGTGCGGCGAAGACGGGACCGATGGACCAGGCGGCGATGGCCGTACCTTCGTCGGCGTCCATCACCGGCAGGCTGTCCAGCGGAGCGCCGATCACCGCGGCGTCGAGCAACCGGATCAGGCGCCGGGCGTGGCGGGCCAGTTCAGCGGCGTCGTAGCGCGTGCGGTCGGCGCGCAGCTCCAGCGCGATGCCGCCGCCACGGGTCATCAGCCCGAATTCGAAGTCATCCACCGGGCCGGTCGCCAGATGGTGGGTGACCGCCTCCACACCCGCGAAGTCGAGGTCGTAATCGAACAGGCGGTAATTGACCACCGGGCCGTAGAGCGCCTTGCCCGACCCGACCTGCCCCAGGTCGCGGGGGATGCGCTCCGCGTCGTAGCGCTGGTGCCGGCGTGCCTCCCGCAGCGCGGCCCGCACCCGCCCGGCGGCCTCGGCCAGCGTTCCGGCTCCGGTCAGGTCGATGCGCACCGGCAGCACGTTGACCACCGGCGCCATGGCGTGGACGGCGGCGGAGCCCATGCGCCGCATGAAGGGCACGCCCACCACCGGGCGGGGATCGCCGGACAGCCGGTGCAGATAGACGGCGATGCCGGCCATCGCCAGATCGGCGACCGACACGCCGCAAGTCTCCGCCAGCCCGGCGAGCGCGCGGGCCAGAGGATCGGGCAGGGCGGCGGTGTGGGCCACCACCTCCGACGTGGCCTGCTGCTCGGTCGGCTTGGCGCCTTGGACCGAGAGGGTCAGCGGCGCCGGAAAGTCCCGGCACAGCCCGCTCCAATAGGCGCGGTCGCGAGGCAGCGCGTCGGACGCGAGATAGGCCGCCTCCTCCTCCGCCACCGCGGCGACGGAGACGAAGGGGCAGGGGGCCGGCATCCGCCCTTCGATCGCCGCGCCGTACAGATCCGCGATGCGGCGGGTCAGCGCGTTGAAGCTGTAGCCGTCCAGCATGATGTGGTGGTAGCGCTGGTACCAGATCCAGCGCGGCGCCCCATCCGCCCCGGTGACGTCGAACAGGATCTGGCGGCACAGAGGGCGGTCCCCGTCGGCGGGCAGGTCGCCGGCCAGATCGTCGGCCATGACGGCGCGCGCCGCAGCCTCCGGGTCGGTGGCCGCGGTCAGGTCCACTCGTTCCGGCTCGGCCACCGCACCACTGTCCGGAATCTGGACGACGCGTCCGTCCCGCTCGGCGAAGCGCGCGGTCACCGTGTCGGCCTCCGCCAGCCCGTCGCGGATAGCCTGCGACAGGCGCGCGGCGTTGATGGCGCCGTTCAACTCGATGGCGTGGGCGATGACATAGGCGTTCTTCCGGGCCGCGACCTGATCCGCCAGCCAGATGCCCAGTTGTGTGCCCAGCAGGGGGATGATGCGCATGGCCCTGTCCTTGATATGAAACGGTGAATCCCATCTCCCCGCTTTCGGCGGACCGAAGGTCCGCCTGCCGCGTCAGCGCAAACGAAGTTTGCGCGTGAGCGGAGGGGATAGGGCTATGAAGCTCAGGCGGCGGCGGGGGTGAGGTCGGTCCAGGCGGCCTCGATGTGGTCGAGGCAGGCGGCGCGTCCGGTGGGGCCGAAGACCGCCGTCCAACCCTCCGGCACCGCGGCGAAGCACGGCCACAGGCTGTACTGGCCGGCCCCGTTCACCAATGCCAGGAAGTCGTGACGCTCGTCGTCAAAGGGATTCACATACTGGTCGTTGGTCATCGGGTGATTCCTGGAAATAAGAGGATCAGCGCCCGAGCGTCGCCCCGCCGTCCACCAGCAGGTCGGCCAGGGTGATGTGGCCGGCGGCGGGGGAGGCGAGAAAGACCACCGTCTCCGCCACGTCGCGCGGGGTGGCGAGCTTGCCGAGCGGGATGCCGAGCTTGTGCTGGCCGGGGTTGCCCTGGATGGTCTGCGCCGCCCCGTCCGGCCCGTTCCACAGCGCGCGCTGCATCGGCGTGTCGGTGGAGCCGGGGGAAACGACGTTGCAGCGCACGCCGTAGGGCGCCAGTTCCAGCCCCACCGTCATGGTCAGGCTGGTCAGCGCGGCCTTCGACGCGCCGTAGGCGGCCATGCCGATCCGCGGCACATGGGCGGCGTTGGACGAGACGCTGACGATGGCGCCGCCGCTCCCACCGCTTTTGAAGGCCGGGATCACCGCCCGCATCATGTGGAAGGGACCGGCCACGTTGACGGCGAAGCTGTCGCGCCAGTCGGCGTCGGTCGTCGTCTCCACCGGTCCCATGCGCAGGATGCCGGCGACGTTGGCCAGCACGTCGATCCGCGTGCCCTCGGCGAACAAGGCCTCACAAGTTCCGGCGACCGCGTCGGCGTCGGCGATGTCCAGCGTCACGGTGCGGTAGGGCCGCTCCCCGCTGTCGTGCCAGTAGCGGTCGAAGGCGACGACGATGGCACCGCGGGCATGGAACAGGTCGGCCACGGCCCGCCCGATCCCTTGCCCGGCGCCGGTCACCCAGGCGGTCCGACCCGCGAAGTCCATCATGCCGCCACGCGCCCGGAAGCGGCCAGCCGGGGCTCGATCAGCGCCCACCAGCCGTTGACGCTCGGCTGCGCGGCCAGTTCGGCGAAGCCGACCTCGACCCCCGCAGCCTTCCAGCGGTCCACCACCTGCATCACCGCGATGGAATCGAGGCCGAAATCCATCAGGTTGTCGTCGTCCCCCGGCACCTCCTCCAGCGAGGCGAGCAGGATGCGCCGCAGCCCCTCCTTGCTCAGCACCGCCGCGGGGGCGGCCAGCACACTGTCGGAATGGATCGTCCGCCCGGCGTTGCGCGCGACGAAGCGCAGCGCCATCATGTGGTCCTCGCGCGAGAAGTCAGCGATGGCGTCGGCGATCAGGAAGGGCTTGATGCCGCGCATGAAGGCGTCCAGCGCCGTCTGCATCACGCCGATGTGCGCGTAGATCCCGCAGATCAGGAGCTGGTCGCGTCCGGCCTCCGCCATCATCTCGGCCAACGGGGCGCGGAAAAAGGCGCTGTAGCGCCATTTGGTCAGCACCCGGTCGTCGGCGTCCGGAGCCAGCGGAGCGACGATGCCCGCCAGATCCGGCTTGGCCGTCAGGCCCGGCCCCCACATATCATTCAGCAGGCCGCGGTCGGCGTCGGACTGCACCGGCGGCTGGGCCGTGTAGACGACCGGCACGCCCAGCGCCTTCAGATGGCGCTTCAGCCGGATGATCCGGTCGATGCAGCTGACGATGGCCGGATTCGCCGCACCGTAGAAGCCGACGAAATAGTCCTGCATGTCGTGGATCAGCAGAACCGCGCGGGCGGGGTCGACGTTCCAGGATACCTTGTCCTGCGGCAGGTCCGCCGCGGTGGGCAGGGCGTAGGGGGCGATGGATCGGATGGTCATGATGCGGTCGTTTCCATGGAGACGTTGTCTTTGCGCGCCCGCTCGCGCAGGGTCTGCTTGTCGACTTTGCCGACGGCGGTCTTGGGCAGGTCCGGGACGAAGACGAAGCGGTCGGGCAGCTTGAAGTCGGCCAGCCCCTGGCCGCGCAGGAAGCGGCGCAGCTCCGACGGCTTGGTGCCGGGCGGGGCGATGACGAAGGCGCAGGACCGCTCTCCCATCAGCGCGTCGGGCATGGCGACGACGGCGGCGTGGCTCACCGCGGGGTGGGCGGCCAGCAGGTCTTCGACCTCCTGCGCGTCGATCTTTTCGCCGCCGCGGTTGATCTGGTCCTTGTTGCGCCCGCAGACGACGAGGTTGCCGCCCGGCGCCAGGCTGACCAGATCGCCGCTGCAATAGAAGCCCTCGGCGTCGAAGACGCGGGCGTTGTGCGCGTCGGCCTTGTAGTAGCCGCGGAAGGTGTAGGGACCGCGGGTCCACAGCTCCCCCACCGTGCCGGGCGGGACCGGGTGGCCGGCGGCGTCGAGAATGCGGATCTCGTCGTCGGGGCTCATCGGGCGGCCCTGGGTGTTGACCACCGTCCAGGGATCGTCGTCGAGCCGCGTGTAGTTCACCAGCCCTTCCGCCATGCCGAAGACCTGCTGGAGACGGCAGCCCAGCCGCTCCGGCACCCGCTCGGCGACGGCGGGGCTGAGCTTGGCGCCGCCCACCTGGACGACGTCCAGGCTCGACAGGTCCTCGGCGGCGGCAGCGGCCTCCAGCCAGACCGACAGCATCGGCGGAACCAGCGCCGCCCAGGTGACGCGGTGGCGCGCGATCAGTGGGAAGCAGGTTGCGGGGCTGGGGTCGCCGGCCATCACCACCGTGCCGCCGGCGTGGAACACGCCGAGCGCGCCGGGCGAGCTGAGAGTGAAGTTGTGCGGCGCCGGCAGGGCGCAGAGGAAGCGGCAGGTTTCGTCCAGCCCGCAGATCTCGACGCTGCGGCGGACGCTGTAGAGATAGTCGTCGTGGGTGCGCGGGATCAGCTTCGGCGTGCCGGTGCTGCCGCCGGACAGCTGGAAGAAGGCCACGCCGGATGGGTCGGCGGCCAAGTCGGCGGACGGGCCCGGTCCGTCGGCATCCTCCGCCAGCGCATCGCCATCGGCCCAGGCGAATCCGCCGACCCCGTCGTCGGATGGAGCGCCGAGCAGGAGCAGCCGCTCCGCCCCGACCGTCTGCGTCATCAGGGTGACCAAAGCCTGGTCCGCCGCCGGCAGGATGGCCAGCGCCGGTTCGATCTGGCGCGCGTAGGCGGCCAGCTCATAGACGCCGTGGCTGTTCAGCGCGTTGACCGGCACCACCCCGCAGCGCAGCAGGGCGAAGAAGACCAGATAGAATTCCGCGCGGTTGGGCAGCCGCACCAACGCCGTGTCGCCGGGCCGCAGGCCGCGGGCGCGGAAGGCCGTCGCCAGACGGAGCGACAGGCGCTGCAGGTCGGCGTAGCGGAACCGGCGTTCGCCGCAGAGGATCGCGGTGGCCTCCGCCGCCGCACCCCGGTGGCGGTCGATCACGTCGGTCAGCGGATCGCCGGTCCAGTACCCCTTGGCGCGGTAGCGCTCCGCGAAGGCGGTGGGCCAGGGCGTGAAGGGAATGGTCACGACGCCAGCTCCACCGGAAGGTCGGTGTTGGAGGGCTGGGCGGACGCGACGCCGAACAGGTTCAGCATGGTGGTCAGCTTGGCCGCCGTCTCCTCCCACTCCGCCGCCGGATTGGAATCCGCGACGACGCCGGCCCCGGCGTAGAGGCGCAGGTGACGGCCCTGGACCAGCCCGCAGCGGATGGACAGCGCCCATTCGCCGTTGCCCCGGCTGTCCATCCAGCCGACCATGCCGCCGTACCAGTTGCGGGCGTAGCCCTCCAGGCGCTCGATGGCGTTGCGGGCGAGGTCGGTCGGCGTGCCGCAGATCGCCGGCGTCGGGTGCAGCGCGTGGGCGAGCCGCAGCGACGACACCGCGGGATCGGCCAACTCACCGGTCAGTTCGGTGGACAGGTGCAGCATGGTCGGGGTGCGGATCACGCTGGGCGCGTCCGGTACGGACAATTGACTGCAATGGCCGGCGAGCGCCGCGCGCACCGCGTCGACGACGTAGCGGTGTTCCGTCCGGTCCTTCGTGGACGCGAGCAGAGCCGCGGTGCGCTGGCGCTCCACCTCGGCGGACGGGCTTCGCGGGGCAGACCCGGCCAGCGGGTTGCTGACCACGGTCCGCCCGGTCCTGCGGATCAGCAGTTCGGGACTGGCTCCCACCAGGGTCTGTCCGTAGGCGACCGGGGCCGCGAAGACGTAGGCGCCGGGATTCTGCCGCAGCAGGGCGCGCAGCAGGCGGCCCGGCGCGAAGGCCTCGCGCGCTTCCACGTCGAGCGGGCGCGACAGCACGACCTTTTTCAAAGCGGTGTCGCGGAACAGGTCGATGGCCTGGGCCACCGCCGCTTCGAAGGCGTGGCGTCCCACCGTCTCCTCGATGGCGTTCAGCGCGACGGGGTCGGGGTCGGCGGCCATACGGACGGCGTCCTCGTGATCGCAATGCTGGGGGATGAACAGGCGGGCGTGCTGGCGTCCGTCGAAGGGGACGGCGCCGACCAGGATGGGATTCTCGACACCTTGGGCCTTGCGGCGGCGGAAGGCGCGGTCCAGCGCCTCCTCCCACCGGCCATCGGCGAAGCTGCGGTCGTCGAGGGCGACGTCCAGCCGCTCATCCACGCCGTAGGCTTTCAGGACACGGCCACGTGAGGCGAAGGCGAAATCCGGATCGGAACGGACGCCGAGCGGCCGCTCCCCGGCGGGCAGGGGTAGAACGTCCATGGAAACACAAGCCTCCACTGTCCATCCGCCAGCGCGGACGACGTTGACATGTTCGGAAAAAGCGCGCCGTTGACGGTCCGGGCGGGCGCGGGAATCGCCACCGGCCTTCTGCCGGGACCGCAGTTTGCGTTCGCATATATTGCGAATAATTCTCATTCGCAATATAGGGTTATGCTTCAGGGTGCGCAAGTATTTTTTGCATTACGGAATATGTTTCTCTCGCTTTCGGACTCAGTCTCCCGCTTCCGCCGTCCTCCGGTCGTGCATAATGGCGCCCAGACGGTCGGACAGGCGGAAGACCAGCGACAACACCACGGGCAGGACCGTCACCGTCACCAGGCTGGAGATCAGCAGGCCGCACAGAACGACCAGCCCCAGCCCGCGGTACAGCTCCGTCCCGGCGCTGGACACCGCGACCATCGGGATCAGGCCGGCGACGGTCGTCACCGTGGTGATCAGGATGGGGCGCAGTCGGCTCTGCAAGGCGTCGGCGATGGCCTCCGCCCCGGACATGCCGTGTGTCCGTCGGTTCACGGCGGCCTGCTCGACGATCAGGATGGGGTTGTTCACCACCGTCCCGACCAGAACCAGGAAGCCCATCATCGTCAGCACGTCGAAGGGCTGGGGTGGGCCGAAGCCTCCGGGCAGACCGGCGGCGAGGTTGTAGAGCCACAACCCGACCAGCCCGCCGCCGATCCCCGTGGGCACCACCGCCATGATGATCAGCGGGTAGCCCCAGTGCGAGAAGACGGCGACCAGAACCAGATAGGTGATGGCGAGCGCCAGCAGGAACCCGCCGGCCAGGGCGGAGCGCAGCTCGTCCAGCGATCCGCCGGCCCCGGTGATGCGGGTGCTCATCCCGTCGGGAATCACGCCCTCGGCGCGCAGCCGGTCCACCAGATCGATGCGCACCGCGGCGATGCCGGATTCCAGCGCCACCGACCGCGGCGGGATGATGGTCAGGGTGACCGTCCGGAACCCGTCGATCCGTGCGATGCTGGAGGAACCCACGGTTTCCCGCAGTTCCGCCAAGCTGGACAGCGGCACCGGGGCGCCGCGGCCGGTGTGGAGCACCAGATCGGCGAAGCTCTGACGGTCGCGGCCCATGCCCCCGGCGACCCGCAGATAGACGTCCAGCGTCTCGTCGTTCAGCAGATACTCGTCGGCGAAGGCACCGTCCGAATAGGCGCGCAGCGTGTAGCCCAGCTCGGCCAGCCCGATGCCCATCTCACCCGCGCGCTCCCAGTTCGGGTGCAGTTCCAGGAAGGGCTGCGACATGGCCAGAGTGGGCGGGGAGGGGTCGCTGTTGACCTGCCCGTCGGGGAACAGATCGCCCGCACGGTCGAGCACCGTCAGCGCCGTGGCGTAGAGCGTGGTCAGGTCGCCGCCGCTCAGCTCCAGCCGGATGGCACGGGCACCGCCGCTGTTGCCGGAGAAGATCGACCCGCGCGCGGCGAAGCCCCGCATGCCGGGAATCGCCCGCATCCGCTTGGTGACGTTGGCGATCAGCGCGTCGGTGTCGGCGGGGTTCATCGGCTCCGTCACGAAGCGGATGAAGCCGGGGCGGATGAAACTGAGATTGACGCGCAGCGGCGGGATGCCGGTCTCGGCGTCGGTGTCCGCAGCACCCACTTGGCGGCTCAGCAGCGGGTCGATTTGCTGCCAGACCTCCTGCATCGACTCCATGCTGTAGCCGGGCGGGGCGGCCATGAAGCTGAAGACGGTGGCCTCCTCGCCCTCCGGCAGATATTCGGCGGGCGGCACCATGGTGAGCATGACGGCCACCATGGCCGCGGCGGAGACGGCGAGGATCGCCAGCTCCCGCCGGGCGCTGCGCAGCATCCAGCGCACCGCCACGCCCAGCGCGCCTTCCTTTGAAGCCTTTGCGGCTGGAGAGGCCACCGACCAGCGCCCGGCGACGACGGGAACCAGGAGCAGGGCGGCGACCATCGACATGACGACGGCGCCGGTGATGGCGATGGCGATGTCGGAATAGAGCTGCCCGGCCTCCGCCGTGATGAACAGCACCGGCAGGAAGACCAGGACGGTGGTGAGGGTGGAGGACAGGATCGCCGGCCACACCTCGGCGATGCCGTCCTCGGTCGCGGCGGCCTTCGATTTGCCCATGCGCAGATGGCGGGCGATGGCGTCCAGCGCGACCACGCTGTTGTCCAGCGTCATGCCGATGGCGAAGGCGACGCCGGACAGCGAGATCACGTTGATGCTGCGCCCGGCTGCCGCCAGGACCAGCAGGGTTGCCAGCGTGCAGACCGGCATGCTGGCCGCCGCCGCCGCGGTCGCCGGGACGGAGCGCAGGAACAGCAGGAGCACCACCGCGGCCAGGACGCTGCCGGCGATCAGGTTGCTCAGCACGTTGTCGATGGACCGTTCCATGTAGCGCACGTCCTCCGACAGCAGCCGCATGGTCAGCCCGCGCTCCTTCAGGGCGTGGCGGTTCAGCTCCTCCACCGCGTCGCTCACCGCCTCCTTGACGGCGATGACGTTGGCGCCGGCCCGCTTGCCGATGGTGACGAGCAGGGTGGGGCGCCCGTCGGCGAAGGCGACGCTGCGCGCCTCCTGGGTCGCCATGGTCACCGATCCGACGTCGCGCAGGTGGATGGCTGTGCCGTTCTCGCGCGCGACGATCAGGTCGGCCAGATCCTCCAGGTCGGCGAAGCGCCCGATGGTGCGCAGGAAATAGCGGCGCTTGCCGAAGTCGCGGTCGCCGCCGGAGACGTCGCGGTTGCGCGCCCGCACGGCGTCGCGCACCGTCCCCACATTCAGATTGCGGGCGGACAGCTTCAGCGGGTCGAGCAGGATGTGGATCTCCTGCGCGGCACCACCGATCACCTCGGCCTTCGCCACGCCGGCCACACGCTCCAGCCGCGGCCGCAGGACGTTCTCAATCCAATTGGTCTCGCGCTGGATGGACACTGGGTCGGTGGCACCATCAAGCCGCTCGACGCCGAAGAACAGGAAAGGCTCCGCCGTCGCGGATTCGGCGACGATGCGCGGGCGGTCCACCGTCTCCGGATAGTCGGTGACCTGCGACAGCGCGTTGTCGATGTGGATCAGCGCCTCGTCGACGGAGGTGCCGGAGGGGAACTCCAGCTCCACCTGACCGCCGCCGAACTCGGCGCTGGAGGACAGGCGGACGAGACCGGGGATGGCGCGCAGGTATTTCTCCTGCTCGATCAGGATTTCCTGCTCGACGTCCTGCGGGGTGGCGCCGGGCCAGTTGGTTTCCACCATGATCCGGCGCGGGCTGATGTCGGGGATCATCTGCACCGGAATGCGGAAGACCGACACCGCGCCCAGCAGGCACAGGATCAGGACCGACACCAAAGCGGCCAGCGGGTTGCGCAGGATCAGGCGGGTCATCGCGACTCCGGATAGGAACTTGTAGTTTTTTTTCCCTCTCCCCTCTGGGGAGAGGGTTAGGGTGAGGGGGCTGTGCTTTTGCCGCACGTTCCGCCGAGCGCACCCCCCTCACCGCCCGCTTCGCGGGCACCCTCTCCCCAGAGGGGAGAGGGCTGAACTCCTCACCCCACCATGTCCGGGACGACCGGCTGGTCGGGGCGCAGGCCCTCGTTGCCCTGGACGACCACCAGATCGTCGGGGCGAAGCTCGGGACTGAGGACTTCCACGTGGTCGCCGGAATGGCGGCCCGTGCGCACCGCCACCGGGCGGGCCACCGCCCCGTCGTCACCGCGCTGGACCACCCAGACGCGGGCGCTGCCGTCGGGATGGCGCTGGACCGCGTCCGCCGGGACCTGGAGCGCGATCTCCGCGGTTCCCGGCGCGGGACCAAGCGCGACGCCGATGCGCGCCGACATGCCGGGCATCAGCCGGCCGTCCGGATTGGGAAGCGCGATGTGGACGCGGAAGCTGCGACTGACCGGATCGGCGGCGGGCACCACCCGCTCGACCGCCGCGGCGATGCCGGCCCCCTCCGGTGCGTCGGCGACCTGAACGGTGACCGGCGTGCCGGCGGTGATTCGCCCGTGCTGGCGCTCCGGCACATCGACGACGACGCGCAGCGGGTCGGTGGCGGTGAGCTGAAGCACGGAGACGCCCGCCCCCACCCATTGCCCGCGTTCGGTGCGCCGTTCGGTCACCACCCCGGCGAAGGGCGCAGTCAGCCCGTGACGTGCCTTCTGTTCCCTTTGAATGGCGACGGCGGCGCGGAGTTGGCGGACCTTGGCCTCCTCGATGGCGGCCTGGGCGAGCTGCGTGCGGTAGCGGGACTGCGAGACGGTCTGCACGCCGGCCAGCGCCTCGGCCTCGCGGGCCAGCCGCAGGGCGTCGCGCTGCAGATGCTCGGCCTCGGCCAGGGAATGCTCCAGCCGCTCCAGCTCCAGCCGGGCGACGGTGTCGTCCAGCCGCAGCAGGGGTTGCCCGGCCTCCACCCGATCGCCGGCCTCGACCATCAGGGCGTCCACCCGGCCCTCGACCTGGGCGGACAAGGCACTGCTCTGCGGCGACACCAGCGTGCCGGGGAGCTGCAGCGTCTGGCGGACGGGGGCGGCGACCACCGCCGTCACCTTCACCCGCGTCTGGGCGGCGGCGGGAAGCGCCGCGGCGAGCAGGGCGGCGGTCAGCAGGATCGGCATGGCGCAGCTCATCATCCGTTTCCCCATCATCCGTTTCCCTCCAGGGCGGGGTCGCTCATCGGCGCTCCGCGCATCGTGGTGGCGGTGGCGGTCACGGCGGCGGCGAGCGCCAATGCGCCCAGGCCCAGCGCCAGGATTCCCACAGCTGGGCTCAGCAGCGTCGCCAGCAGGCCCATGCCGATGGTGCCGGCACCGTCGCCGAACACGTCCTGAGCGGTCCACAGGCTGTTGACGCGGCCCAGCAGCCGGTCGGGCGTGTGGCCCTGGACCATGCTGTATTCGAGAAGCGAGGCGACGGAGGTGGCGTAGCCGAACAGCACCAGCAGCGGCAGCGCCACATAAAGGCTTCCGGCCGCCCCGATCACGGCGACGCAGGCGAAGGCGCTCATGCAGGCGCCGCCCATCGCCAGACCCGGCCGCTCCAGCCGCGCGGCCCAGCCGCTGAGCGCAGCGCCCAGCGTCGCCCCGATGGGAACGGCGCTGTACATCAGCCCGGTTTCGAAGGCGCCGCCGCCGAACACCTCTTCGACCAGAGCCGGGAAGAGGATGCGGATGGAGGTGGCGACCGTGGTCAGGCAACCGAGAGCGACCACGCTCAAGATCACCTTGTGGCCGAACAGGAAGGCGAAGGCCTGCGTCATGGCGCGCAGTGGATTCTCCCCGGCCTCGCCCTGCGGTATCATCCGGGGCAGGCCGAGCAGGGTCAGAACGGTCAGCCCGGTGCCCAGCGCCGTCAGCAGATAGACCCAGCCGACGCCCAGCCCGGCGATCAGCAGGCCGCCCAGCGCCGGCGACAGGATGGTGGCGACGCGCATCGACAGCATACCCAACGCGCGGGCCTGCACCAGATTGGCGCGCCCGACGAGATGAGGCATCGCCGCCAGCAGGGCGTTGACGCCGATGGCTCCGAAGAAGCCGTCCCAGAAGGACAGGGCGTAGATCGCCGGAAGGGACGGGGAGGGCAGCGCCGCGTTGGCCGCCAGCCCGAGGAAGCCCAGGCCGCAGACGCTGCGGGCGAACAGGATCAGCCGGCGTCGGTCCATCCGGTCAGCCAGCACGCCGCCCAGCAGCAGGCCCAGGAACATGCCGACGCCGTCGCAGGCGGCGGCGATCCCGACCTGAAGGCTCGACCCGGTGAGGGCGTAGACCTGAAGCGGCACCGCCACCGACAGCAGGCCGAGCGCCATCAGCGAGATCATCCGGGCGATCAGCACGCGGCGGAAATCGGGGTTGGTTCTCAGAAGGCTGAGATCGACGAAAAGGTTCGACAGGCTCATCAGCGGGCCTTTCCGGGGCGGGCCTTTCCGGCACCGGCGCCCGCGGCAATGGGACCGAGGGCGGCTTTCAGACAGCGGGCGCGCCCGCCCCCGGAGCAGGCCGGGGACGGGCGGCGGCGGATCAGAAGCGGTAGTTGGCAGAGACGTAGTAGTTGCGTCCCACTTCCACCGACGTGAAGTTGACGTTCTTCTCGCTGAGGATGACGTCGGTGATGTTCTTGACGCCGGCCCCGACGGTCAGCGCCTCGGTGACGTCGGCGCTGACGCCCCAGTTCAGCAGGGTGTAGCCGGGCATCTTGCTGGTGCCCTGAAGCTGACGTCCGGTGTAGCTGGTCGACACCGATGTGCTGACGGTGTCCAGCGCCTGCCAGGTCAGGGAGGCGTTGAACTTGTGGCGCGGACGGTAGTCCAGCTCCGCACCGTTGCTCTGTTCGGTGTAGAGGTAGGTGTAGTTGCCCGACAGCAGCAGCTTCGGAGTCAGGCTGACCGAGCCCGTCACCTCGACGCCCGAGATGTCCACGTTGTTGATGTTGCTCCAATTGCGGGCGACGGCCACCGGATCGTAGACCGCCTGGATCATGTCCTTGACCTTGTTGTGGAACAGCACGACGCTGCCGTCCCAGCGGTCATAGCGGGTTTCCAGGCCGATCTCGTAGTTGGTGCTGGTCTCCGGCTCGAGGTCCGGGTTGCCCGACAGGAAGCAGCGGCCGCCGCAGCTCACCACCCGGTATTCGCGGCTGAGCTGGTAGGCGTCCGGCGCCTTGTAGCCCTGGCTGACGCCGGCCTTCAGCGACAACCCATCGGTCAGCGCGTAGACGACGTTGGCGCGGCTGGTGAAGTTGCCGCCGAAGATCTCGTGATGGTCGTAGCGCGTGCCGACCGTCAGGGACAGCCCGTCGATCAGCCCGATCTGGTCCTGGAGATAGACCGCCTTCTGCCCGATCTCCGACTTGCCGGACTGCAGGAAGGTGTTGGGGTCCTCCACCGTCTGCTTGCGGTATTCCGCGCCCGCGGTCAGCCGGTTGAAGCCGAGCTGGAAGTTGCTGCGGCCGTGCAGGAACAGGTTCTTCTCCTTCAGGTGCCGCTGCTGCGGCGCGTTGAAGGACGAGTTGTAGTCGTCGATGCGGCCGTCTTCGTAGTTGGCCTCCACCAGCGTGTCGCCCCAGCCCCAGTTGCCGCGGTGGGCGGCGCCGAAGGTGTTTCGGACGATCTCCTGTTTCTGGGAGGAGAGCCAGCGGTCGTAATAGCCGCGGGGCCGGTTGTCGCGGTTCAGGCCGTAGTTGGCCTCCAGCGTCTGGTTCTCCGTGACGTCCCAGGCAAGCGTGGTCAGCAGGTTCGCCAGGTTCTTCTTTTCAAGGACCGGAACGACGCCGTTGTAGCGGGAGTCGTCGTACCAGGCCTGCCGGTTGAAATACTCGGCGGAGACCGAGGCCGAGACCTTGTCCACGATCGGGCCGGCGGCGTAGAGACCGGTGCGGTACTGGGTGCCGCCGCGGCCCGGCTCGACGACGCGGTAGTCGCCGTTGATCTCACCGGACCATGTGTCGGTCGGCTTCTTGGTGATGATGTTGACCACGCCGCCGATGGCGTCCGATCCGTAGAGCGACGACATCGGGCCGCGCACGACCTCCACCCGCTCGATGGCCGACATCGGGATCGAGTGGTAGTCGAAATCGCCGCCGCGCCACAGCGCGTCGGAGGTGGAGACGCGGCGTCCGTTCACCAGCACCAGCGAGTAGTTCTGGCCCATCCCGCGGATCACCACCTCGTCGCGGCCCGTAGCGTCGGTGCGGTCGTTCACGCCCACCGAGCGGCCCAGGACTTCCGGCAGGCCGGAGGAGGCGACTCCCTCCTTCTTCAGGTCCTCCGACGTGATGACGGTGGTGAAGGCGGGAGCGGTCAGCGTGCTTTGCGCCGTGCCGGTCGCCGTCACCGTCACCGGCCCCAGCGTCTGGACGGCAGCGGGCGACCCTTCCGAGGCGGCCTGCTGGGCCAGCGCCGGCGTTCCCCCCGCCAGCGCCGCCGCCAGAGCCGCACCCACCATGGTTGCGGATTTCACCGCAGCCACCGGACGGCCCGCCGCCGTCCCTTCCTCTGCACACGCCCCCGCTGTGCGAATGGTCATGCTCATATCCCCTGATTAGGCAAATACGTAATTGCTAATGCGAATCATTCTCAACTACGCCTTTCGATTGTTAGTGCATATCCCTTTTCGCTGCAAGGACTATGACTCGGCGGAGTTGTTTTTTAAGCGGGTCCGATCACTCCGCCGGGTGGGCCAGCGGCTGGGTGCCCATCTCCGATTTCGGGCGCTCCACCGCGGCCGCCCAAACGCTGTCCCGCGGGCCGCTGAGGGCGCGCCGCTCCGCTCCCCGGGCCATGGCGGCGAAGGCCAAGGCGCCGGCTAGCGCCACCAGATCGACTCCGATCAGTCCGTCCGACACCCAGAGACCCGGCATGACGAGGCCGAGCAGTGAGGTCGCCGGGATGGCGGCGGTGGCCGCCGCGCTGGCCCACAGAAGCTCCACCCCCGCGCGGGACGCCCCGCGAAGAAAGGCCCAGGCGCACGCCCCCAGGAAGACCGTGTAGTAGACGCCCCAATGCCAGGCGTGCAGGTCGTCCACCAGCCCGCTCAGCCATTTCCCGGCGGCGATGGTCAGCGACAGGCCGGCCACGCAGCCCAGGCAGACTCCGACCGTTCCGGACGCCAGCAGGCGGGTGGCGCGGCTCTGCTCGACCGGACTGCCGGCTGGCCGGCCCTTTGCCTGCCGCTCCGTCCGCCGCCGCGACTCGATCCACAGCAGGTTGCCGGTGTAGAAGAGCGCCGCCCCGGCCAGCCCGAGCAGGAAGTAGGACCAGCGCACGATGCCGCCGCCGAAGCTCCCGAAATGCAGCGCGAAGAAGGCGGAGACGGTCGCCGACCAACCGTTCTGGTGCCCCGGCATGTATTCGGTGTCGATGATCCGGCCGTCCACCGCCCCCATCAGGACGAAGCCCTCCCGCCGCACCAGATAGCGCGGGTCGTGTCCCCAGACGCGCACGGTGGCGGCCCCGGTGCCGGCGTCGTGATACTCCAGGCTGACCGGCTGGAAGCCGGGGGCGAGGCTGTGGACGCGGGTCAGGAACTCCTTGGGCGGCAGCATCCCCGCCGGACCCATATCCTTCGAGACGGTGCGGAAGGGGCTGCTGGCCGCCGCCACGGCGCGCATCTGCCCGCCATAGACCACGCGGTCCAACGTGTCGTAGATGTGGTCGTGCAGCCCGAACACCACCGCCGACAGGGCGATGACGAGGTGGAAGGGCAGGCTGATCAGCCCCAGCAGGTTGTGGGCGTCCAGCCACAGGCGCTTCACGTTCCGGGTGACGCGCAGGATCAGGAAATCCTTGACCAGCGACGGCAGCAGGATGATCACGCCCGACACCAGCGCCACCACATAGAGCGCGCTGGCGATGCCGGTCACCGTCGTGCCGATGTCGAGATCGCCCGGAATGCCCACGGTGCGGTGCAGGAAATCCACCAGCAGCCCGATGCCGGACGGGTTGAGCTGCTCCACCGCCACGCTCCCGTCCGGCGCCAGGGTGGCGGCCCAGGGGGCGGGGTCGAAGCGATCCTCCGTCCAGGTCAGACGCAACGGCGCCTCTCCGGCCAGCGCCGGTTCGACCGCCAGGGTGAAGTCCCGCACCTCCGGCCGCAGGGCGCGCGTGGCGGCGACCAGATCCTCCGCCCGGTCGAGCGTCGCCGGCGTCACCGCCGCCGGCGGCGTGATCCAGCGTTCCAGCGGCTCCTTGAACATCGTCAGGGCGCCGGCATAGAAGCAGACGAACAGGATCAGGCCGGTCAGGATGCCGGTCCAGGTGTGAACCTGACGGTAGATGCGCACGACGTCGGTGCGGATGGCCATGGCTCGGCTCGCGGCTGTGAGGGCGGGACGGGTGGGCGGAGGGTCAATGCAGCAGCGGGCCGCGGGCGGCGAGCAGCGCGGTGTGGGCCAGGACGCTGGCGCAGCCCAGCCACAGCCAGGCTTGGCGCCCGCTGCGGAACAGGAAGCTGAAACTGAACACTCCCAGCCAGATTGGAACGACGAGCCACATGATGAATTGCAGCTTGTTCACCGCGGCCGGCCCGCCGGGGCCGATCCAGGCGAACAGTCCCGACAGAGCGATGGCCAGCGCGAAGCCCAGGACCACCCCGGCCAGGATCTTGCTCCACCAGTCAGGGCGGATCGGCGTCGGTGTGTTGCGGGTGGAGGAGGCGTCGACCAACGCTCAGCCCTCCCGACGTGCGAGCATGGCGCCGCGGGCGGCGGCGGCGAAGGGCAGAATGGTCAGGAGCAGCATCGCCACGGTGAGGCTGGTGAACAATGCGGTCACCGGATGCATCACCACCGACCACAGCAGCCATCCCTCCAGCAGAGCGAGTGTTCCAGCCACGCGGCTGCGGCGTGCTGCCAACGGGCGCGTCAGCCATTGCTGGCGTGGTGCCGAAAGGTAGAAGCCGGTGATTCCGGCCATGGTCGCGGCCAAGGCCAGCCCGTGAAGGGCGGTTCCTGCCATCGATGCGCTGTCAATCATGGCGCGCCACTCCGACATGGTTGATGAGCGTCACGTTTTGCCAATCGGTAATTGAAATTGCAAGTGATTCCTAATTGCACTCATGGGCTTTCCTTCTTTCGGCTCTGCGCGTTCGAGCGAAATTGGTTCTTGCGCCGGTTGGGTTGTCCCCACATGGTCAACCCCTGAGGGTGATCGTGGGGAATGGGCGGCAAGGGACGGGAGGACGGGGGAATGGGTGTGGATGAGAGGAACGAGGCGATCCGTCGGGGGGACCTCTATGCGCTTCTGTCGGTGTGCACCGATTCGGACCTTGAGCCCCTGGTTGCGTGTCTTGCCGAGGCTCAGCCGGACTTCTTCGAGGCGGACGAGGCGTATCGCAGGCTCAAGCCCCGGCATTCGATCTACCATCGTCTGATCGGCGATGCGCTTCGCCGGTGCGGTGATCGTCCCGCAGCCGGTGGAAGCCGTGGGGAAGGGCCCGCCTACGACCGTCTGGTCGTCGACGTCTGCAAGAAGCTCGACGTGCCGCACGAGCCTGGCAACACCGTCAAAAACGAAAGCAATCTCCTCACCCTTCACCTGGGCCAGCAACTGATGGCGCTGGCCCCCGACGAGCAGGCGGCGGTCTTGGCGAAGGCGCGGGAGGAAGCCTCGATCAGCGCGGCCACGATTGTGACGACGGCCAGGGACGGCGCGAACTCACTGCTGTCCCACGCGGCGCATCTCCGTGATCACATTGCCGCGCTGAGCGCGGACGAGCAGACCGCGGTCCTGTCGAAGGCACGGGAGGTCTCCGGCATGGCCGCTTCCGTGGCGACGGCGGCCAAGGCACGAGCCAATTCCCTGTTTTCCCGCGCGCTTCAGGCTGGGGAACGGCTGTCGCCGCTGCGTGCGGAGGACCAGCCGGCCATCGTGGCCAAGGCCGTGGAGTTTACGGGCAAGGCGGCATCGGTAGCGGCCATAGCCTCCGTGGGCGGCTTGCCGGTGCTCTCGCTTGCCGCGCTCCGGTCCTTGGGGCTCGACACCTCGGGGTTCAGCCTGTCAGAACCGCTCTTCAAGGTGACCGTTCCGTGTGTCCTGCATCTCGCTTACCTGCGCAGGAAACACCTGGATCACCTGTCGGCCGGCGGGTCGGCGGTGGTGTCCGATACGGAGCGGACCGATCGTGTCACCGACGACGCGACCGTCCCAGCCGACGCGTCAGCCGCTCGTCTGGTCATCGGCGCCACGGACGGCCGGCCGGTGCTGGCGCTGTCCCGGATTCCCGAGCCGTCGGCGCGAGCCTGGCATCCCGTCTCGGAATCGGACAACGGCATCAGCCGGCTGAACCCGCTGCTCCAGGCGGTTCCGAACCTTGGGACCGCGTTGCACGTTGCGACGACCAACTACATGGAGGTGGTGGTCAACGGGCAACTTGTGCGGGCGGACGGTGGCGGCTTCCGAGGCTGGGTGCACAACGGGAAGGGCGTCTCGGAACAGGCTCGGCTGTTCGAGGCCTCCGACCTGTCCAACATCGTGAACGCGGGGGCCCTGTTCCAGATCGCGTCCGTGGCGGTCGCGCAGAAGCATCTGGCCGACATCAGTCGGAAGCTCTCCGAGATCAAGGCGGCGGTGGACCGCATCCAGCGCTTCCAAAGCAACGAGCGCCGCGCGGTCCTGACCGGTGCCCTCCGCTATTTCGAGCAGATCGCTCCCTCGGTGCTGGCCGGCGAATGGCCAGACGGCATCCGAAACCAGATCGAGCATCACGAGGCGCATCTGCTCCAGGTCCAGGATCATCTGCTGGAGGACATCCGCCACGAAAGCCAGAACATCCTCGATGTCAAGGACAGCGACATGTTCGGCTCGAAGGGCATGCAGGAGGCGATCAAGGCGCACCAGGAACAGCTCGACGATCTGTACCGCCAACTGCTGCTCTGCATCCGCGCCCGCGCTTGCGGCTGGCAGCTTCTGGTCGCTTTCCCGGGCGAGGAGCAGCTGAAGGAGAATCGCAAGCGCAGCATCCAGGAGGCGATCAGGGCGTTGGATGACAGTGGCGATCTCCTCAAGGAGACCGACCGGATCATGCGGGAGAAGGTGAAGGGGCTTTCCTCCCTGTGGAACAGGACGGCGACGTTGAACGAGCGCAAGCTGGCGCTGCTCGCCTGGAACGAAACGCTGGTGAGTGAGGTGGCGTCCTGCCGGGAGCAGATCAGCCTGGACATCCGGGCGGCCGAGACGGTGATGATCGAACGGCTTCAACCGGTGACGATGCTGCTCAAAATCGAGGGCGAACGGGTCGTGGCGGCGTGCGCGACGTGATGGGAGAAATCGTCGCGAACCGGCAGGGACTTCACGCTCCGTTTCACCCTCCTTCCCGCGTTTTAGAACGGTCCTGATCGGAAAAAATGGAACGAGACAGGAACATTCCTGCCCCGCCACGGACGCTCTGCTGCTAGACTGCGGCCATGGCTGTGTTCGACGATTGCAAGGCCCTGTGCCGCGACTGCGCAGCGGCCCTCCGCGGGAGCGAGCCGCGCTGCCCGAAATGCGGCGGCCGGCGGCTGATTCGCCATGAGGAACTGCACGGCCTCGCCATCGGCCACATCGACTGCGACGCCTTCTACGCG
The DNA here is from genome assembly GCF_042657465.1 of Azospirillum himalayense. Classification (NCBI taxonomy): domain Bacteria; kingdom Pseudomonadati; phylum Pseudomonadota; class Alphaproteobacteria; order Rhodospirillales; family Azospirillaceae; genus Azospirillum; species Azospirillum himalayense. Next base: position 30,640 of record NZ_JBHSLC010000112.1, read on the forward strand.
ACGGTGGAAAAGCGCGACCGGCCCGAATTGGTCAGCCGCCCGCTGATCATCGGCGGCGACCGGCGCGGGGTGGTGGCCGCCTGCTGCTACATCGCGCGGATGGCCGGGGTGCGCTCGGCCATGCCGATGTGGCAGGCGCTGGAGGCCTGCCCGGACGCCGTCGTGCTGCGGCCCGACATGGCGAAGTACAAGACCGTGGGGCGGCAGGCGCGGGAGTTGATGCACGCCTTCACCTCGCTGGTGGAACCGCTGTCCATCGACGAGGCCTTCCTCGACCTGTCCGGCGTGGCCGAGCGTCTGAGCATCAGCCCGGCCCAGGCGCTGGCTGAACTGGTCCGCCGCTTCGAGAACCAGTTGGGCATCACCGCCTCGGTCGGGCTCAGCTACAACAAGCTGTTCGCCAAGATCGCCTCCGACCTTGAAAAGCCACGGGGCTTCTCGGTGATCGGGCGGGGGCAGGCGCTCGACTTCCTGGCGCCCAAGCCGGTGTCGATCCTGTGGGGCGTCGGGCCGGTGCTTCAGCGCAAGCTGCAATCGGACGGCATCCGCACGGTCGGCGACCTGCGCGGCTGGTCGGAGATCGATCTGGTGCGCCGCCACGGCAAGATGGGCCGCCTGCTGCACCGCTTCGCCCGCGGCCAGGACGACCGCCGGGTGGAGCCGGAGTCGCCGAGCAAGAGCATTTCCGCCGAGACGACCTTCGATTGGGAGACCGCCGACAAGGCCGCGCTGAAGGACGCGCTGCTCCCGCTGGCCGAGACGGTGGCGCGCCGCCTGTCCGCCGCGGGGTTGCGGGGGCGCAGCGTGGTGTTGAAGATGAAGACCGCCGATTTCCAGACGATCACCCGCTCCCGCCGCGTCGATCCGCCCGCGCGGTCGGCGGGGCTGATCTGGCAGACCGGCTGCGAGATGCTGGACGCGGAGCCGGCCGGGCGGTCGATCCGTCTGATCGGCGTCGGCTGCACCGACCTGCTCGACCCGGAGACCGAGGCGGAGCCGGGGCTGTTCGACGGACTCGGCCCGTCTCCGCCGGGCTGAAGCGAATTCGGACCATTCCGGTCCAGGGACCGCTTGCCGCGGGGCGGTGGAGAGGCCCACTCTTCCAGCCGTCGTTTCGGGATGGAGGAACGGGATGAGTCAGGCGGTGTGCGCGGGCGCCATGATGAGCTGCAGCTTCGGGGCGGCGCCGTCCGCGCTGGTGGTGCTGCCGCTGAACCGGACGATGGCCGGAGGGCCGCCGATGGCGAACATCATGGACAACAAGCCCATCATGAACATCCCGCCCTTCGGCGTGTGCACCAGCCCGGCCAACCCCGTGGTCGCCTCGATGATTCCGGTGCCGCCGCCGGGCGTGATCAAGCCGCAGCCCTGCGTCCCCTGCACCGTCGCTCCCTGGGTGCCCGGCGCGCCCACGGTGATGGTCGGCAACATGCCGGCCCTGACCTCCACCAGCAAGCTGATGTGCAACTGGGGCGGGGTGATCCAGATCGTCGTGCCGGGGCAGTTCACGGTGCAGACGCCGTGAGGTGTGCGTGGGTTTTGCCCCCACCCTAACCCTCCCCCGCTATCGCAGGGGAGGGGACTGCCGCCGCTTCGCAGAAGGCACCCTCCCCTGCGTCAGCGGGGGAGGGCCGGGGTGGGGGCAACGTCCTCGCTCTCGGAATGCTCTCACCCCGCCGGGGGCTGCAGCACGGCGATCTCCTTTCCGTCCTCCGAATAGGTCCGCAGCGGTTCGATCAGCAGGCCGCGGCGGTAGACGCCGTGCTGCATCAGCGCGCCGGAGGGGAAGAAGCGGCGCAGCACCCCGTCCTGAAGCCCGTCCAGGAAGGCGGCGCGCTCGCTCACCGTGCCGTCGTCGTAATAGCCCAGGACCGGGCCGTGCAGGCGGTCGTTGGCGTAGCTCTCGCGCCGCATCGGACGGCCTTGCGGGCTGTGGAACAGCGCCTCGCCCTCGCGCTTGCCGTCGCAATACTGGAAGACGGCGGCCACCGTGCCGGTCTCGTGGAAAAAGACGGACGGGCCGTTGAGGAGCCCGCCGCTGTAGGTCATGCGGCAGGTCGGGCGGGCGTTGGCGTAGAAGGTGGTCTGGCCGTGCTGAACGCCGTCCGCATACTCCGCCACCTGGACCAGGGCGCCGCCGGGTGCGTAGTTGCGCACCTCCCCGTGCAACTTCCCGGCGCGCAGCCGGGCGCGCAGGATCGGGTGCCCGTCCTCGCCGTAGGCGGTGTAGAGGCCATGGAACTGCTCGTCGCGCATCTCGCCGCTGCGCACGATGCGGCCCTGCTCGTCGCGCTCCTCCACGGGCTGGGGATCGGCAATCCGGGCTTCAGGTGGGCTTTCGTCGGCCATCTCAATTCACCTTCACCAGGGTGCCCTTGACGGTCATGATGGCGCCGGCGCTGACCTCGCCCATGGTCTGGGCCTTCAGGGTGGCGGACAGCCCCTCGGCGGTCAGGGCCATGCCGGCCTTCAGGTTCATCCCCATGCTCGCCTTGATGTCCATGCCCATGCCCGACTTGATCTCCATGGCCATGCCGGACTTCGCGTTGAAGGCGCCGCCGGCGTCGAGCTTCATGTCCGTGCCGGACTTGACGCCGACCTCGCCGGAGGTGGCGGTCACCTTGACCGACTTGCCCTTGATGACCACGTCGCCGGTCACGTCGATGGTCAGGTTGCCTTTCACCGTCAGGGTGTAGTCGCCGTCGGCCTTGTGGATGAAGTCCGCCTTGTTGGTGTGGGTCTCGTTGCCCTTCACCGTCACGGCGCGCGTGCCCTTCGCGACCTCGTGAGTCTCGTTGCCTTCCGACACGGTGATGCTGTGATCGTTCTTCACGGTCAGCTTGCGGTCGTGCTGGATGTCGATGGTGCTATCGTTCTCGACCGTCTCCACCTCGTCGTGCTTCACGAGGCGGGTCACGTCGTTCAACACCTCGACGTTCATGTCCTTCTGGGCGTGAACGAAAATCTCCTCGGCGTCGGCCTTGTCCTCGAAGCGGATCTCGTTGAACTTGCCGGTGCCGTTCTTCGATGTCTGGGTCTTGATGGTGCTCTTGGTCGAATCGTCGGGCAGGGTGTAGGGCACGGTCTGCTCGGCGTTGTAGACGGAGCCGGTGACCAGCGGGCGGTCGGGATCGCCGTCGAGGAAGGTCACCACCACCTCCTGCCCGACGCGGGGGAAGAACATGATGCCGTAGTTCTTGCCCGCCCAGTTCTGCGCGACGCGGACCCAGCAGGAGCTTTTCTCGTCCTTCTTGCCCAGCCGGTCCCAGTGGAACTGCACCTTGATGCGCCCGTACTTGTCGAGCCAGATCTCCTCCCCGCTTTTGCCGACGACGATGGCGGTCTGGGTGGAGTGGATGCGCGGCTTCACCGCCGTGTCGAGCGGGCGGAAGGGCAGGTCGGGCGGGAAGGCGGTGAAATGGGCGTTGAAATGGCCGCTCGCCCCGTCGATGCGCACGGAATACAGGACATACTCGGCGTTCAGGTCGCTCTTGCTGTGGCCGGACACGGTGATGCGCGTTCCCGCTTCCAGCGACCGGCATTCGCCGCTGCCGCGCACCCGGCGTCCGGGGAAGGCCAGCGCCTGCTGGCGCAGCTTGGCCATCGCCTCGCCGTCCGAAGAGGTGGTGTGGCGGCCCATATAGTCGCTGACCGTGCCGAAGCCCGACGCGCCTTCCGCCGTGGCATAAAGGTCGGTCGAGGGCGTCTCGAAATGGTAGCCGTCGATGCCGTAGCTCTTGGTCGTCACGCGCCGCTCGACGCTGAGACCGTTCAGCACATGGTCCTCGTCGTCGTGCCCTTCGGTGGTGCGGTATTCGAAGGCGTCGAGCAGCGTGCTCTTGGCGAAGGCGTTGGCCCCGTCGCCCAGCACCAGCGTGTGCTTCCCGTCCTCATGCGCGAAGTAATAGAAGATGCCTTCCTCTTCGAGCAGCCGGGCGACGAAGTTGTAGTCGGTCTCGCGGTACTGCACGCAATATTCGCGCTTGGCGTAGGTGCCGGTCAGCGACTTCTTGAGATCGGTGTAGCCGGCGCCCTTGCAGACCTCCTCGACGATTTCCGGGACCGTCTTCTCCTGGAAGATGCGGCAGTCGCCGGAATGGGTCAGCATCCACAGCCAAGGGTGAAGCTCCGCCTCGTAATGGGCGACTTGGCCGCGGTCGTCGACATGGGTCAGCTCGATCCGGCCGACGATGGCGTTGATGTAACGCACCGTCTCCTGGTCGCCGAGCGTGATGGCGACGGTCACCGCCTTGCCGACGACGCGGTCGAACGCGATGTCCTCGTCCGACGAGATCATGGTGACGCGGTAGATGAACAGCGACGACAGCCGCTCCTCCCCCACGATGGTGCGCAGCGCCAGCGCGTCCGCCCCCAGCGGGGTGGTGATGGACAGATACTGGCCGTCCTGGGAAAAGCGCTTCGCCATCCTCGCCGCTCCCCGGTCAGGCCGCCGTGCCGTCCACGCCGACGGTGAAGCGGCCGTCCGCGCCGTGGTCCACGGTGATGCGGCCCACCGGCTGGCCGGCGGCGACGCGGTCGAGGATGCGGATCGCCACCTCGGGCACCACGAACTCCGACAGCAGCGTGTCGATCATGCGCGCCCCGGCGTCGGAGTTCAGCGCCCGCAGCACCAGCGCCTCCACCGCCGCGTCGGTCACGGCCAGCTCGGCGCCGCGGTTGCCGGCGGTGCGGCGTTGCAGCTTGTCCAGCTTCATCGTCACGATGCGGCGGATCTGCGCCTCGCTCAGCGGGTAGTAGGGCACGACGGACAGGCGGCCGAGGAAGGCCGGGCGGAAGCGGCGGCGCAGCACGTCGGAGATGGCGGCCAGCCCCTCCTCCCGCGCCTCGCCGATGCGCCCGGCGTCGAGCGCCTCGCGGCCCAGAGCGAACAGCTCCGTGTCGCCGAGGTTGCTGGTCAGCAGGATCAGCGTGTTGCGGAAGTCCACCTCCACGCCCTCGCCGTCCTCCAGCACGCCCTTGTCGAAGACCTGATAGAACATGTCCAGCACGTCGGGGTGGGCCTTCTCGACCTCGTCCATCAGCACCACGGCGTGGGGGCGGCGGCGCACCGCCTCGGTCAGCACGCCGCCGCTGCCGTAGCCGACATAGCCCGGAGGAGCGCCGCGCAGGGTCGCCACGGCGTGGGCCTCCTGATACTCCGACATGTTGATGGTGATCAGGCTGTCCTCGCCGCCGTTCAGCAGCTCGGCGAGCGCCAGGGCGGTTTCGGTCTTGCCGACGCCGCTCGGGCCGCTCAGCAGGAAGACGCCGATGGGGCGGTGCGGCTCGCCCAGCCCGGCGCGGTAGCCGCGCACGGCCCGCGCGATGGCCTGGAGCGCCTGCGGCTGGCCGATGACGCGGGCGGCCATGCGGTCCTCCAGCGTGGCGACCACCTCCAGATCGTCCTTGGACATCGAGCCGACCGGGATGCCGGTCCAGTTCGACACCACGGCGGCGACCACCGCGCCGTCCACCCGGTGCGGGACCAACGGGCTGTCGCCCTGGATCGCTTTCAGCTTTTCCGTCGCGGCGGCGGCCTCCACCGCGTGGCCGGCCTTCAACGCGGCCTCCACCGCATCGACAAGGTCGCGCTCGCGCGTCCAGCGTTCGTCCAGTGCGGCCTTCTCCAGGGCCAGCGCGCCGCGGCGTTGCGAAATCTGCGACAGGCGGGCGTGGTGGGCAGTGCCGGGCTCGGCCTCCAGCCGCTCCGCCTCGCGGGCCAGGATGGCGTCCTCGCGCTCCATCGCCTCGATGGCTTCGGGCTTGGAACTGCGGGCGATGGCGACGCGGGCGCAGGCGGTGTCGAGAACGCTGATCGCCTTGTCGGGCAACTGGCGGGCGGGGATGTAGCGGGCGGACAGGGCGACCGCGGCGGCGATGCCGTCGTCCAGCACGCGGACCCCGTGATGCTCCTCGAAGCGGCGGACGAGGCCCCGCAGCATGGCCGCCGCCGCCGTCTCGTCCGGCTCCGGCACCGAGACGGGCTGGAAGCGGCGGGCCAGCGCCGGGTCCTTCTCGAAATACTTCTTGTACTCGGCCCAGGTGGTGGCGGCGATGGTGCGGAACTCGCCGCGCGCCAGGGCGGGCTTCAGCAGGTTCGCCGCGTCGCCCTGGCCGGCGGCCCCGCCGGCGCCGATCAGCGCGTGCGCCTCGTCGATGAAGACGACCATCGGCACGGGGGAGGCCGAGACCTCCTTGATGATCGACTTCAGCCGGTTCTCGAACTCGCCCTTTACCCCGGCCCCGGCCTGGAGCAGCCCGAGGTCGAGCGTGCGGATGACCATGCCGCGCAGCGGCGGCGGCACGTCGCCCTCCGCGATGCGCAGGGCCAGCCCCTCGACGATGGCGGTCTTGCCGACGCCGGGGTCGCCGACCAGGATCGGGTTGTTCTGGCGGCGGCGCATCATCACGTCGATAACCTGCCGGATCTCGCGGTCGCGCCCGATCACCGGGTCGATCTTCCCGGCCTTGGCCTGGGCGGTCAGGTCCTGGCTGTACTGGTCCAGCATGGCCCGCCCGTCCGACGCGGCGGAGACCGGAGCGGCGGCGGGAGAGGATTCGGATGCAGCGGCGGACGGTCCGCCTTCTTTCAGGACGCGCACCAGCTCCGGCAGGTCGGACGCGGTGCGCTCGCGCGGCAGGGCGAGCAGGGAGGGGGCGGACTCCGTCACCACCGCCCGCACGGAATCGCAGGCGACCGCGGCCCAGAGGATGGCCGGGAGAAGGATCTGCGGGCTGTCCAGATGGGTGACGGAGATCAGCAGCGCCGTCTCCAGCATCTCCGGCACGCGGGGGGAGAAGGCCGGGGTGCGGCTGTTGCCGCGGCGGATGCGGTCCAGCGCCGCGTCCAATTCCGTCTCCAGCCGGCCCGCCTCGACGCCGTAATGGCGCAGGATGCCAGCGACGGTGGCGTCCTTCAGCCGCAGCAGGGCCAGCAGCACATGTTCCGCCTCGACGTCGTAGTGGGTCTGCGAGACGCACAGCGCGGCGGAGCGTTCCAGCACCTTGCGCCCGTCGCGGTCGAGCTTTCCGATGAGGGACTTGATGTCGGCGGTCACGGGACGGCTCCCTGGGGTGACGTTGCGGGCGGGGCGGGGTCGAGGGTCAGGCGCCCGTCCTTCAAATTCGGGCGGCCCGGCGCCCGCAGCCAGGAGGTCCAGCCGAGGCGGCTGCCCTCCGGCGGCTTGGTGGACAGGCGCGTCGGCGGCACCTTGGTGGCTTCCAGCACCAGCACGATGCGGAAGTCCATGCCGTCTCCGGTGTGGAAGCGGGCCAGCGCGCAGAGCGTCTGGTGGTGCCGTCCGTCGGGCAGGAACTCGCGAAAGCGCTCCAGGCTGTCGAGCGTCAGTTCGATGGCGTAGCAGCTCTGCTGGTCCCAGACGCGGCGGCCCAGCACGACGGTGCGGCCGAGGCTGTTGTTGCGCGCGCCGAATCCACCGCCGATGCAGGTCCGGCTTTCCTCGTCCAGCGGCAGCCAACGCCCGACGAAGCTCTCCACCCGTACCTTCACGCGGAAGACGGCGCCGAGGATCGCCTCCAATCCAGCCGACGAGCGGCGCCGGTTGGCGAGGATGCCGGAAAAGGCCAGCAGCATGCGGTCGGGCGTGCCGGGCAGACGCTGCTCCAGGCCGGGCGTGCCGATGCCGGCCAGAGCGCGCAGCACACGCGCCATCAGGGTGCGTTCCGGGTCGCGCTCCAGCAGGGGCAGGCTGCCCTGACGGGTGCGGTAGAAGATCGACATCAGGCGGTGGTTGAAGATGTCGTAGAAGGCCGAGCCCGCCGTGTCGCGCCGGGCCGCCCGCTCGACGAGCAGTTCGGTGGCGACGTAGGGCAGGGGGCCGTTTATGCCCGCCACGCCCAGCACGGGGGAGCGGACGACGCCGCGCCCGTCCTCGGTCCGCCGCGCCTCGACGACGTCGCTGGCTGGGAAGACGAAGCTGGGGTCGTGCTCGATGCGGACGGCCTCCTGCTCCGGGTCGATGCCGGTGCCGAGCGGCGCGTAGCCGGGGGCGGCGCGCTCCAGCAGGGCGATGGCCTGCAGCAGGTCGAAGCCCCAGGGCTCGGTCTCCAGCCGGTCGATCAGGGCGGGAGGGTGGCCCGAGGAGGGGGGAGGGCGCTCCGTCACAGGACCGGCTGGCTGCCGGCAAGGCGCGACCATGCTTTCCACACCCCTTCCCGTTGCACCGAGCGCAGCCGAAGCTGGGCGAAGGCGTTGACGTTGACGTAGAGCCCGAGGAAGCGGCTGAGCACGCCGCCGAAGACCAGCGGGCTGGCGCCGACGAAGTTCCGCTCGTCCAGGGCCACCGTGACCTCCAGGCCGCGCACGAAGCCGCGCCAGGCGTCCTGTCCCATGCGGTGGAGCACCGGGCGGGAGGACAAGCCCTGCACGCCGCGGATCTGGTGCTGGGCGGACGGATCGTCGGGCGCGTGCAGCAGCAGGATCGATTGCAGGGCGCGCAGCCCCTCGGCGTCGCCGGTCAGGCTGAGATGGTTGACCGACAGGTGCGAGATCAGCTTCCAGGCCGAGGAACCGCCCGCCGGGGCGGGGCGGCCGGGCGTCGGCTTGTGCAGGCAGCGGATGGTGGCGATGGGGGCGGATTCCTCGATCATCAGCGCGGCCCCCGCCGGGACCTGCTCGGCCAGCGCCCGGTTGGTGCAGAGGGTGCGCACGAGGAGCGTCTCGTCCGCCGGGTCGGTCGGCGTCAGGTCGAGGTGATGCAGGCTGAGATGCAGGTCGGTGCCCGGCACGTCCTCCCGCTGGGTCGGCTCGCGGGCGGCCAGCCAGAAGCCGCGCGGCTCCGTCTCGGCCTCGGCGTGCTGGTGCGAGAAGAGGGGGACGTAGCGGTGATGCATGCCGTCGCCGTCGCGCAGGCCGCTGACCTCCAGGATGGAGTGGACCTCGGTCGTCCGCTCGCGCAGGGCGTCGGGGACGACGCGGTAGGCGGTGCGCCGGTGGTTCAGCCGGATCGGCTCCGCGGTGCGGTTGAACAGGTTGACGATGGGCGTGCAGCCGAGGACGAAGCTGTCCTTGCGCAGGGTCAGGCGGTTGGGCAGCGGGCGCGACACCGCGATCAGGATGTCGACGACTTCCCCCGACAGCCGCCCCCGGGGAAGCGGCAGGTCGTAGAAGTCGAACTTCTGCGGAAACTCGAAGTATTCCTGCAACAGGCCGTAGGCGGGCTGGGCGTGCCTGGGATGGGGCAGCACCGTCTCGTCCGGACCGAAGCCCACGGGGGCGATCAGGTTCTCGCCGCGCAGCCGGACCGGCGGCTTGCCGGGCTGGACATAGGCGATCTCGACCACGCCGCACAGGAACAGCTCGTGCAGGGCGGAGGTGAGGATCGTCTCGCCGTCGATGAACAGGCGCAGCTTGTCGATCGGCAGATTCTCGAAGGACTGGTTGCGCGTCTCCAGCCGCAGCCGCAGCACCGAGGCGGTGGCGGCGCCGTCGAGGAAGTCGTAGCGGTCGGCGGGCTCCACCGCCGCGTCGGTCACCGCGACCGGCCACAGTGTCACGTCGTAGGCGGTGCGGAAGCGGCAGCGGATGTTGTCCTCGGCCACGGCGTGCAGCGGGGTGCCGCGCGGGACGCGGAAACCGCCGGTCAGCCGCCCCTCGCCGGGTGTCGGCTCCATCCGCGCGATACCCATGGCGGGGATCGGCGCGATCATCTGCGGGTGCAGGATGCCGAGCAGCGCCTCGGAAAAGCGCGGGAACTCGCGCTCCAGATTGAGTTGCAGGCGGCCCGACAGGAAGGCGAAGGATTCGATCAGCCGCTCGACGTTGGGGTCGGCGGCCTGATCCGGTCCCAGCGCCAAGCGGCGCGCGATCTTGGGATAGCTGCGCGCGAAGGCTTCGCCCGCCCGGCGGACGTAGAGAAGCTCGCGTTCGTAATGGTCGAGGAGGTCCTCGCGCCGCATCCTGGTGCGTCCTTTCAGCCGGACTGGCTTGGCTCGGTGGGGGCCGGGCCGCGCAGACCCACGTCGAATTCCAGCCGTTCGGTGACGGTGCCCGCCACGACCTCGCCTGAGATGCTGGTGACCATGGTGCCGCGCCCGGTTCCGGCGCTGACGGTCACCCGCGGGCGCTTCAGCCGCGGCTCGAAATCGATGATGGCCTGCCGCACCATCCGCTCCACCTGACGGCGGTCGGCGTCGGAAGCGGCGTCCAGATGCGTGATGTCGGAAATCCCATACTCCAGCGCCGTTCCGCCGAGGTCGGGGCGTCGGGTGCCGGTGCTGCGGCTGTCGAGGATGCGCGCCACCTCGCGCCGGATCGACGCCTTGAGGTCGGGCATGGACAGCACCGTGGCGGACGGCTCGTCGCCCGTCGGGTGGTCCGGTTCGAAGTCGATCAGCCGTTCGAACAGCAGCGACCGTCCGCCGGTCATCGTCTTGGGCTGGGTCATCGCCGTGTCCGTTGGGGGAGTGAAACGCCATTTTGTAATCCTCTCCCCTCTGGGGAGAGGATGGCCCGAAGGGCCGGTGAGGGGGTTGCGCTTGTGCCGGACGTGCCGACATGCACAACCCCCTCACCCTCCCCTCTCCCCAGAGGGGAGAGGGTTTCCCATCATGGGGAGGCTGGCTCAGCTGTCGGAGACGGTGCCCTTCAGCAGGTTGAACTTCACGCCGCCACCGCCTTCGTGCTTCTGCTCCTCGGTGTAGCGCTTGTAGGTCCAGTAGATCTCGGTGGCGTTGATCTCGATGGTCTCGGTCGTGTCGCCCTCGTTGACGCTCAGGCTGTGCTTGGCGATCAGCGGGTTGGTCAGCTCGATCGTCAGGAACTCGCCCCACTGGTGGGTGTCGCCGATCGGCTTCAGGCAATGGATGGTCCACTGCTTCTTCGCCGTGTCGGAGTTGGCCGAGCGCAGCAGCAGCGAGATCAGCTTGGGCGAGGCCCGGTCCCATTTGCGCTCGAGCGTGATGTTCTCGACCTTCGGGGTGTGGACCGTGCGGCGGGCGTTGGTCGACACTTCCATTTCGACGGTCATGTCCTGCGACAGGGATTCGCACAGGATCATGTCCTTGAACACCACGCCCCCGGCGATCTCCACCGCGGACTCCCCCTGGACGTTGGGGATATCGAGAATGATCATAGACATGCGGATTTACTCCGGACGATGCGTTCGGGGGGAGGGGATCAGGCTTCCGGCGCCGGCAGTTCGGCGACCATGCGGATGGAGGCCGACAGCTCTTCGAGCTGGAAATGCGGACGCAGGAAGATGTTGGCGCGGTAGACGCCCGGACGGCCCGGCACGTCGTAGACGTCGATGCGGGCCTCGCGCAGCGGGAAACGGGCCTTCGTGCCCTGCGACGCCTCGTCGTCCAGAAGGACGTAGTTGGCGATCCAGGTGTTCAGGTGGTCCGTGATGTTGTTGCGCGTCAGGAAGGCGCCGATCTTGTCGCGCAGCATCACCTTCAGGTAATGGGCGAAGCGCGACGACACCAGCATGTACGGCAGCATCGCGGAGATGCGGGCGTTCGCGTTGGCCTCGTCGGTGTTGTAGACCTTCGGCTTGTTGGTGGTCTGGCCGCTGAAGAACGCCGCGTAATCGGTGTTTTTGCAGTGGACCAGCGAGATGAAGCCGAGGTCGTTCAGCTCCTTCTCACGGCGATCGGTGATGGCGATCTCCGTCGGGCACTTCAGGGCGATGTCGCCTTCGTCGGTCTTGAAGGTGTGGCTGGGCAGACCCTCGACCTTGCCGCCGCCTTCGACGCCGCGGATGGCCGCGGTCCAGCCGTGCTTGGCGAAGCTGTCGGTGATGCGCGCGGCCAGTGCCCAGGAGGCGTTGCCCCACAGGTACTTGGAATGATCGCGGCCGTCGGTGTCCTCGACGAAGTTCATGCCTTCGACCGGAACGGTGTTCGGGCCGTAGGGCAGGCGCATCAAGACGTGCGGCATGGTCAGCGAGACGTAGCGGGAGTCCTCCGACGCGCGGAAGGACCGCCACTTCACCATCTCGGCCGTCTCGAAGATCTTCGAGAGGTCGCGCGGGGCGCCCAGCTCGCCGAAGTTCTCCATGTCGAACATCGCCGGCGACACGGCGCTGATGAACGGCGCGTGGGCGGCGGCGGCGAGGTTCGACATCTTCTCCAGCAGGGAGATGTCCTGCGGGTGGCGGCCGAACTCGTAATCGCCGACCAGCATGCTGTAGGGCGTGCCGCCCAGCGTGCCGTATTCGGCCTCGTAGACCATCTTGAACATGGCGCTCTGGTCGAACTCGACCGCGCTGTCCAGGTCCTTCTGAAGGTCCTTGCGGGAGACGTTGAGGACGCGCAGCTTCAGCGTCGTCGAGGTCTCGGTGTTCATGACGAGGTAGTTGAGACCGCGCCACGTGCCTTCCAGCTTCTGGAAGTCGGGGTGGTGCATGACCTCGTTCAGCTGGTCGCTGATCAGCTCGTCGATCTGCGCGATGCGCTGGTTGATCGCCTCGACCACGTCGATGGCGGAGGCATCGCCGGTCTCGGCGAGGACCTGGTCGACGAATTCGGTCAGAAGGTCGCGGGCGTAGGGCCGCTGGCCCTCCTCGCGCGCCATCTTGCCTTCGACCATCATGCGGTCGAGCAGGGACAGACTGGCGGCGCTCTCAACGGACGTTTCCGTGCTCACCTGTTCGCTCCGTGAAGGGGGTTCTGGTTGGGCTTACCGGGAGGGGGGATCAGGCGGGCTCGCCCGCGGGCTCGCCGGCCGGGGTGCCGGCCACCGGGCCGAGGAGCTTCTTCAGCTCGTCCTGCTGTTCGGTGCTGGTGATGACGTCGTTCAGCAGGCCGTTCAGCTCGTCGTTGCCGTCCAGCTTGGCCAGCAGGTCCGACAGCTTCTGCCGGGCTTCGAACAGGCGGCTCAGCGTCGGCACCTGCTTCAGCACCTCCACCGGCTGGAAATCGTCCATGTGGCGCATGTTCAGCAGGATGTTCAGCTTGCCGCCATCCTCCTGCAGCTTGTTGTCCACCTGGAAGGCGAGGCGCGGGCCGACGGAGGCCATCACGTCGTTGAAGTTGTCGCGGTCGATCTCGACGAACTTGCGCTCCTTCAGCTTGGGAAGGGGCTTCTCCGGCTTGCCGCTGAGGTCGGCCAGGATGCCGACCAGGAAGGGCAGCTCCTTCATCTCCTGGGCGCCACCGGTGTGGACCTCGTAGGTGAGCTTCACCCGCGGCGGGCGGACGCGCTCCAACTTCTTCTGACTGCTCTCGCTCATATCTGACGACCTCATAGGGTTGTGCGCGTCGCGCGCCGGCTGTCGAGCTTCGCCATCATTCGAAAGGCACCCCCGCGGAGGCCAGCCGAGATGGACCCCAATTGGACGACATCGCCCCGGAACACCTCCGTTTCGGAGGGAATGTCCGGCGTACGAAGCATCGCCCGCTCAGCTTCGAAGGTGCTGCAAGAGGAAGTTGCGGGCCTCCAGTAGTTGACTCATCCGCTCGGCGCTGGAGAGCAGGCCGGTGTCGGGATGGAAGATCGGGGCCAGCGTGCGGAAGCGGCTGTTGACCGTCTGCGTGTCCAGCCCCCATTCGTGGGTGAAGCCCAGCACGTAGGTGGCCTGCCAGGGCTTGCGGATCGGCTGGCGCAGCGGGCGGAAGGCCAGCGTCTCCAGCGCAGCCGTCAGCTGCTCCAGCCGCAGGCGGCAGCGGCTCATCTCGCTTTCCACGGCGTTCAGCTCGCCCGCGGTGATGAGGTGCGCGCCGTCGTCGTTGCCGATGGTGGCGGCGACCCAGGCGGCCTTGCGCACGGTCGCCGCGTCCAGCGGCGTGGCGTGGCGCACCCGCAGCTTCGGCACCACCCGCACGCGGCGGGTTCCGCCGTTCTTCAGCGTCACGGTGCGGTGGGAGACGTCCACCGGCTCGGGGCTGCCGGGATCGGGCAGATGGGTCAGCGCTTCCGGCCCGACCAGCGTCAGGCAGGAGCGGATCAGGGCGGGCACCGTCATGCCGCGCGCCGCCGCCGCGGAGTCCACGGCGGCGTAAAGGGCATGCTGACAGGGTGCTGTGATGGTGGGCAAAGGGCCTCCGGGTACGCACGGCGGTATTGCCCCGCAAGGTGTGCGATGGCGGCCCGCCGCGGAACGCCTTGTTGGTCCACTCCCGGAGTCACGCCGCCGGAACTGCGTCCGTTGCGGAGCGAAGGCGGTCAGGCGTCCTTGCCGCCGCGGAATTCCTCCATCACGGCGCGGATGCCGGTTTCCAGCGCCCGGACGCGGCGGCGTTGCCGCTCCTCCCGCCGCGTGGCCTCCTGCGCCTCGCCACGCAGGCGGTCCACCTCCTCGACCAGCGAGGGGGCGACGGTGCCGCGGTCGGTGTAGAACAGCCCGACCTGGATGACCTCGTAGAGGGAGGTCCCGGCGGGCATCAGCCGCTCCAGCGCGGAGAGGGCGGCCAGCCGCTCGCCGGGGGAGTCGCTGCGCAGCCGGGCGAGGATCGCGTGCAGGCGGGCATCCCGGTTCATGATGGCCGGTTCATGATGGAGCGTGTCCCTTCTGGTTGGCCGGTCTGGTTGTTTGGTCTGGTTGGTCGGGGGAGTATCGCAGGGGCCGGGGAGCGGCAAAAGCAGATCAGACCAAGTTGGGCCAATCTGAACGGGATGCCCCCGTGGAAAGCCGCTATAGCCGGACCCTTGGGAGGCTGGCCATGCTCTACGGTTTCGGGCGTCTGGCGCTTGTTTTGTGGCTGTGCGCCGTGGGTGGGCAGGCGTTCACGCTGTTCGCCTTTCACAACGCGGTGGCGGAGGCGCACACGGCGGAAATCGCCGCGCGCGCGTCGGCGCTGGCCAGCCGCGTCGCCGCCAGCGCGGCGGAGCGCGCCGCCATCGGCTTTCCGCTCGCCGACCAGAACGACCTGCAAAGGCTGATCGACGTGGCCTCCACCGGCGGCGGGGGCTTGCGGCTCTATGTGGTGGACCCGCGCGGGACCGTGCTGTTCGCCACCGCCCAGGCGGCCGGGACGCCGGTGCCGGTTTCCTGGATGGGTGGCGCCGCGGGGTTGCCGGCGGAGCCGTGGGACCTTGCGGACCGCGACGGCGTGCTGGTCGGCGTGCCGGTGGCCGACGCCCTGGGCAAGCCCGCCGGCGCCGTGCTGGGCCTCGCCCCGCAGCAGGACGCGCGGGTGGAGGTTCTGGCCGCGCTGCGCGAGACGGCGACGGTCACCGCCGTCTTCCTGGCCGCCATCGCGATCCTTGCCGTTCTGGGCACGCGGCTGCTGCTGTCGGGTGTCTGCCGGTCCGTTCTGGAGCGGACGGCCTTCTACGCCGCCGAGGCGCGGCAGCTCCAGGCCGATGCGCCCGCCGTGGCGGTCGCCGATCCGGCGCTGTCCGCCGTCCTGGCTGGGCTGCGCGCGGCGGAGACCGAGGCCGCCCGCATCGACGGGGAGGTGCTGCGATGACCCGCCCGGCGACGCTGTTCCCCCAGCGCAGCGTGTTGCGGCGCTTCATCCCGCTGATGGCGGTGGTGGTGGTCGTGCCCTGGCTCGCCACGCTGGCGGCGGCGCTGATCGCCGCGGCGGGGCTGGCCGACCGGGGAACCGCCTCCCGCGCCGAGATCGTCGGGACGGGCATTGCCCATGACCTGGAAAAGGCGCTGGGGCTCGGCCTGCCGCTCGACCGCATGGCGGGGATGGACGACTATCTCGGCGAGGCCGGCGCGGTCTTTCCGGAGATCAAGCTGATCCTGGTGGTGGACGGGGCCGGGCGCCCACTGTTCCAGAAATCCGACGCGGCGCGCCCCGACCTGTCGGTCCGGCTGGTGCCGGCGGAGACCGATTGGTCCGCGCTGGGGCTGGTCCTGCAACGCTTTCCCATTCGCCAGGGCGCCGCGACGGCGGGCGAAGTTCTCTTGGGCCGCAGCGCCGTGGCGCAGCCGGCCAACGCGCCGCGCATCCTGATCGACTTTGCGGTGGCGCTGAGCATCGCGCTGGCGCTCGGCGGGCTGGCGCTGCGCACCATGCTGAACGCCCAGGTGATGGCGCCGCTGCGGCTGGCGGTGTCGTTGGAGGCCAACCTCGCGCGCTCCGCCTACGACCGCATCGCCCCGCCGGTGGAGCAGAGCCTGATCGGCACTCTGCTGGCCGAGATGAACCGGGTGGTGACCGGCGTGAACGACCGCTTCGCCCGCCTGCGAAGCTATCTGGCCGAGGTGCGCGACCTCAGCTTCAACAAGGACGCCGCGGCGGAGGTGGCGCCGCTGATCGAGCGGATCGAGCGGCTGGGCCGCTTCTCGCCCGACCGGCTGACCGCGCTGGCGCCACCGGACGCCGGATCGTTGCCCTACGCCACCGCCTTCTGCGCCGGTGTGGTTGCGGCCGCCGCCGCGGCCATGGCGGCGCGGCACCTGCCGGCGGGCATCGCGCTTGGCGGGGTGGTTCTGGGCATGGCCGCGGCGGTTCCGCTCGCCTTCGCGCTCGGCCGCCGCGCACCCGTCGCGGGAGCGCTGGCGCTGGGCGGTTGGGCGCTGCTGAACGGGCTGGGCGACGGAGTGGTTGTCTGGCTGAGCGGGGTGGTGCTGGGCGGGCTTTCCGCGGCGCTTCCCTTCCAGGCGGCGCGCCCTGCCGCGGAAAGTCTGCGCGCCGGACCGGCGGTGTCCGCCGCGGGCGGTCTGGTCGCCGGGACGGGGTTGTCGGTCCTGTGCATCGGCGGTGGCGCGCCGGGCGTTCTCATGGCCGGCGCGGTGCTGTTCGGATTGGCCGGTCTGCTGGCCGCCGTCCGGCTGGAGCGGCGGAGTGGTCTGACGCTGCCGCGCGTGACCCTCCGCGCTCTGCTGGCGGTGGACCGTTGGTGGGCGGACGGGACGCTGCGTCCCAAGGGTTGGGGGCTGTGGCTGGTCACAGCGCTGGCCTTGGCGGTGTTGAGCCGGGCCGACGGCGGTGGGGCGATGGACGCCCGCCGGGTCGCGGAACTCTTCTGGCTGCACGCCACCCCGGCTTGGCTGGCCGCCGCGCTGGTCGCGGTGCTGGTGCCGCGGTGGGCTGTGGGGCTGCTGAGTTTGGGTGCGACGGCGGCGGTCGGGCTTCTCCTGGCGCTCGGTCCGGTGGAGCCGGGAACGGCCGTCGCGCTGGGCATCGCCGCGGCGCTTGGCGCCGGCCATGCGGGATTCGCGGCGTCGGGGAACTGGGGTGGGCTGACCGCGGTCCGCGCCGCGCTGACCCTGGCCGGAACGCTCGGCGTGCTGTGGCTGTCCGGCGGGAGCAACACGGTGGTGGCCGCCGGAACGCTGCCCTCCCTCGCCATGCTCGCCGGGATCGCCGCGCTGCCGCCGCTGGCGCTGGCCCTGTGGCGCCACGCCACGCCACGCCGGCGCGTTCCGGTCGAAGGGGAGGCCGCGCGATGACCGGTCTTCGCCAGCGCATGACGGTGGCCGCCGCCGCGGTGGTCCTCGCCGTGCTCGTCACCGCCGCCGTCTTCGCGCTGCTGCGCATCGAGAGCGGCGCCACCCGTCACGCCGAGGATGAGGGGCGGCTGACCCTGCGGCTGTGGGAAGGGCTGCTCGACCAGTCCGCCGCGGCCGCTCGGGTGGCGGTGGGCGATCCCCGCCTCACCGAAGCGCTGGAGCGCGGCAACGCCGCAGCGGCGATGGAGCGGCTCGGCGCGCTGGGGTTTACCGCGGTGACGGTGGTCAACGGCGCGGGGCAGACCCTGCTCGCCGTCCCGGCCGACCAGCCGATCCGCCTTCTCGACGAACGGCGCATCGGGCAGGTGCTGGCCCGCAACGACACGCAGGACGGTCTGGTGCTGACCGGCGGTGCCGCCCAGCTTCTGCTCGCCCGCCCCTTCGGCGCGCAGCGGCCGGCCGACCGGGCGCTGGTCGCCATCCGTCCGCTGACGGGCAGCCTGGAGGCTCTGGCCGGCGTCCTCGGCGGCTCCGCCTTCCTGGTCGGCAGCGACGGCACGTTGTACGGCCACGCCGGGCCGCTGGCCTGGGCCGATGTGCGTCCCGCCGCGGAGCGTGGCGAGGAGGCGCAAGCGACCATCGGCGCCCGCGGCTACGGCGTGCGCAAGCTGCGCCTGCCCAAGGTGGCCGGCACCGAGGGGGACGGCACGCTGTACCTCGTCACCGTGCGCGAGACCACGCTCGCCGCCATGGCGGACAGCCTGCTGGACAGTTCGGCTATTCTGGTGGTGCTGATGGTGCTGGTGGCGGGAACGCTGGGGCTGGACTGGTATTTCCGGCGGGTCTTCACGCCGGTCTACGCCTCGATGTCCGCCTTGTCGGCTTTGGCGGCGGGTGACACCGGCGTCGCCGTGCTGGGGGCGGAGCGCACCGACGAAGCCGGGCAACTCGCCCGCACCGTGGAGGTCTTCCGCAGCCGCAGCCGCGCGCTGCGCGACGCCGAGGAGCGGCGCGCCCGTCACTGGCTGCGCCAGCAGTCCTTCATCCGCCGTCAGATGCTGCGCCTGTCCGAAACCCTGCCGGAGCAGGGCCGGCGGGAACTCCTCGCCGACCTCGCCCGCATCGAGGCCGCGTCGGAGGGCAGGACGCCCTGCGCCCGCACCGACGATCCCGGCGCGCTCGCCGTCGCCTTCGAGGTGATGGCGGAGCGCGTGCGTGACCAGCACACCGCGCTCGACGCCATGGTCCGGCAGCTTCAGTCCGCGCTGGACACCCGCACCGAGCTTGTGGAACTGCAGAAGCAGTTTGAGATCGCCCGGCGCATGCAGGCGGCGATCCTGCCACCCGACCTGACCACGGCCCCCGATCTGGAGGCGTCGGGCCTGATGCGACCGGCGGCGGAATTCGACGGCAGCTTCTACGATTTTTTCCTGACGGCGGACGGGTCGCTGGCGGTGCTGATCGGGCAGGTGTCGGGCGGCGGGCTGGCGGCGGGCTTCATGACGGTGACGGCGCGCGCCGCGCTGCGGACGCTCGCGGCGGCCGGGCTCGGGCCGGCGGCCTGCCTGACCGGTGCAAACCGGCTGCTGGCGGCGGACAACGCCGCGGGCCTGTCGATCGGGCTCGCCATGGGCATCGTGTCGCCGCGCTCGCGCCGGCTGGTCTTTGCCGCCGCGGGCGTGCCGGAGCCCTTCCTGCTGCGACGCTTCGGCGATGTGGTGGATCTGCCGGTGGCGGCAAACCCGCCGCTCGGCCTCGATCCCGTGATGACGGCGGTGGAGACCGCGCTCGACCTGCCGGTGCCCTCGACTCTGGTGCTGTGCAACGGCGGGCTGCTGGACGGCGAGAACCGCTTCGGCGTCGCCTTCGGGCGGGCGCGGCTGAGCGGCATCCTCGGCAACCTCGACGACCTGTCCGCCGCCAGCGTCACCGCGGCGGTGTCCGCCGGGCTGGCCGAGCATGGCGGCGGCGCCGCGATGGCGGTGGACCGGCTGTGCGTCGCCCTGCGGGTGCGGGCATGAGGGCCGGCGGACCTCCATTCCCTCTCCCGTCCCGGGAGAGGGTGGCGCCAATGGCGCCGGGTGAGGGTCGTGCAAGGATGGTGGCGCGGATTCTTGGCCGCACCCTCACCCTCCCGCCGCGACGCGGCGGGCCCCTCCCTCTCCCGGGGCGGGAGAGGGGTTGGCGGGCGGGGCGCCTTTTCGCCGGTGTTCTGGGAATGATGGGCGCCCTGCTTGCCGGTCCGGCGGCGGCGGAACTGGCCCCGGCGTCCGACGGTGGACCGGCGCTGTTCCAATGCAGCCGCTACCTCCGCAACGGGGAGGCGCTCTACGGCATTCCTCCGGGCATTCTGCACGCCATGAGCGTCGTGGAATCCGGGCGGGCCGGGATGCCCTGGCCCTGGGCGCTGAACGTCTCGGGGCGCCCGCACTATCCGTCGACGCGGCGCGAGGCGCTGCGGCTGATGCAGGACGGCGAGGGGGGCCTGCGCGGCGACGTGGCGGTCGGCTGCATGCAGATCCACACGCGCTGGCACGCCGGTTCCTTCGCGGGGGGCGAGGACATGCTCGACCCCGCGGTCAACGTCGCCTATGCCGCCCGCTTCCTGCGGGAGCTGTACGACCGCCACGGCTCCTGGACGGAGGCGGTGCGCCGCTACCACGCCAGCGACCCGACGGCGCAGGACACCTACCTTTGCCTCGTGCTCGACCGGCGGGTGCGGCTCGGCTATCAGCGCGAGACGGCGGAGATGCGCCGGCTGTGCGGCGGCCCGGAATCGTGAGCGCGGTGCCATGAAGAAACTCCTGGTCGGCGTGCTGGCGCTGCTCCTCCTCCTGGTGGCCTTCGCGGGCGGCTATTTCCTGGCCGGGGGCAGCGTGCCGGGAGGCGCGGAGGACCCCGCGCCCGCCGAGGCGAAGGCAGCGCCCGCCACGCCCGCCGCCGCCGCACCGCAGGATGCGGCGAAGGCCGAGCCGGAGAAGGCTGCTCCGGCCGCCGTCCCGGTCCGTCCGGTCGCTGCCGTGAAGGCAGCGACGGCGCGCTTCTCCATCGAACTCGGCGTTTTCCGCTCCGCCGGGAACGCCCAGGATTTCGCGGCGGCGCTGGCCGGGCGGGGCCTTCCGGTGGAGATCGTGGAGACCATGGACGCCGCCGGCGGGCAATGGCACCGCGTGCGCGCCGGCGCCTTCGCCGACCGTTGGCAGGCCGAGGCGCGCCGCCCGTCCTTCGAGCGGACCGCCGGGATCGGCGGCGTGGTGGTCGAGGAGCCGCTTGCCGCCGCCCAGCCCGCGAAGGCCGGCGGCGGCGAATGATCCAGTTCGGACCAAGGGGGTAACCCGCCGGATTTGCGGGCTTCTCCGCAGGACGGGGTGGGCTTCCGGTCCATCGCCGCGAAACCCCCGCCGGACTACGCCAGAACGAACCAGACAGCGCGCGGATTTGGGCCGCCGGGATGCTTCTATCAGGCTGGGCCGCCACCCTGCACGGCGAGCGGTCCGCCCGACGGTTTCTTCCCCAGGAATTCCCGCGATGACCACGATCACGCTCGGACGATGGCAGGTGGCGGCTCTGGCCGCCGGCGTCGCCGTGCTAACCGTCGTGGCCCTCCTGCTCGGCGCGGTGATGGCGGCGCTGATTCTGACCGGCAGCGGTGACGCGCCCATGGCGTCGGTCTCCGCTCCAGCCGCCGCGTCTGCCGCGGCGCCCGCCGCTGGCGGCGGACTGGGCGCGATGGCACGGAGCAACATCGCCGACAGCTTCGAGGCCCGCCAGGGCGTGATCGAGACGGCCGACATCTTCAGCGACGAGGCGCGCGGACGGGCGATTTCGGCGACCGAGCCGGTGACCCGCAGCGCCGCGGACGCGGCCCGCCGCTTCCTGCCCGGCTGGATGGCGGGCACCGCCGCCCACGTCATCGAGAAATCCGCCTACCGCGTCACCGAATTCGCCGGCAACAGCGTGGAAGGCGTCGTCGAGGACACGCTGAACGACCGGCTGGACGCCCTGAAGGAGGATGGCCCGGCGCCGGTCCGCCACTACGCCATCGAACTCGGGCGCTTCGCCACGCCTGCCAACGCGGAGTCCTTCGCCGCCGCCGCCGCCCAGCGCGGCGTGCGCGGCACGGTTGATTTCGCGCCGCTGCCCGGCGGCAACGCCCCCTACGCCGTGCGCACCGGGCGCTACGTCGCCGCCGACGAGGCCGCCCGCGCGCTCGACGCGCTCATGCGGGCCAACGGCGTGTCCGGAACCGTCGTCACCCTTGCCGATGCGGGAGAGCGTTGAACGCCATGATTCCGGTGAACGGAAAACGAATGGGAATGCGATTGGGAACGGCCGGCGCCCTGGCGCTGGCGCTGCTCGCCGCCGGCTGCGCCGAGAAGCCGCGCGCCGCGCTGGACAGCGTGTCCTTCACGGTCGCCCCCGCCGCCAACGACACCACCCCGGTCGCCATCGACCTCGTTGCCGTCCGCGACAAGGCGCTGGTGGACAAGCTGGGCGCGCTGACCGCCGCGGAGTGGTTCGGCCAGCGTGAGCAGTCCATGCGCGACCATCCGACCACGCTCGGCGTGACGAGCTGGGAGCTGGTCCCCGGCCAGACGCTGAAGACGGACCTTCCGCCGGGCGAGCCGGCCTGGGCACTGCTGGTCTTCGCCAACTATTCCACGCCGGGGCCGCACCGCCTGCGCGTGCCCGACACACGAACGCTGACCCTCACCGCCGGGGACAAGGATGTCGAACTGGTTCCGTGATGTTCTTTCCTTCTCCGTGAGGGCCGAATGACCGAGGCGCGCGACATTCCCGACGCCATCGACTGGCACGACGGGATGCTGCTGGCCCCGCAGCATTTCCAGCAGCAGGCGCTGCGGCACGAGCGGCAGCTGACCTACCATGTCCGGCAGGCGCGGCCCTTCCATTGGGGCGTCGTCCATCTCCAGGTCGACCGCGTGCAGCTCGTCTCCGGGCTGGTCCAGGTGCGGGAGCTGGAGGCGATCCTGCCCGACGGACTCGTCGTGGACTACCGCGCCGGGATCGACGAGCCGCTGGAGGTGGACATCTCCGCCTACGCCGACCCGGTGGGGCAGACGCAGATCACCATCCACCTGATCGTTCCCGCCGCCCGCGGCGACCGCGCGCCGGGGCCGGGGGAAACGCCGCGCTACGTCTCGGTCGAGGGCGCGCCGGTCGCCGACCAGCATGGCGGGGAGGAGCTGTCGATCGCCCGGCTGCGCCCGCGGCTGGCCCTGTTCGCCACCACCGGCCCGACGCAGAAGCCGCCGCAGAAGTTCGTCTCGATGCCGATCGCGCAGGCGACCTTCCGCAACGACGCCTTCGTGCTGACCGACTTCGTGCCGCCGGCGCTGACCGTCGCCGCCAACGCGCCGCTCGGCCGGCTGGGGGCGGAGGTGGTGCGGCGCGTGCGCGAGAAGGCGCTGTTCCTGGCCGAGCGCTCCGGCGTCGGCAACGGGAACCCGGCGACCGAGCTGGCCGAGGCGGCGCGGGCGGAGATCCGCAGCCTCGTCACCGGCCTGCCGCCGCTGGAGGCGCAGCTCGGCGTCGGCGTCTGCCACCCCTTCGACGTCTACATGTCGCTGTGCACGCTGGCCGGGCACCTGTCGGCCTTCGCCAGCGGCGCCGTGCCGGCCAAGCTGTCGCGCTACGACCACGACGACCCGATGGCGAGCTTCGGCGAGGTGCGCGACTTCATCCTGCGCATGATCGACCGCGTGAAGGAGGGCGTCGCCCGCATCCCCTTCACCTTCGAGGACGGCATGTTCGGGCTGCCGATGGACGAGGCCTGGCTGAAGGGCCGGCTGGTCGTCGGCGTGCGCGGCCCGGCCTCCGCCCCGGTCAGCGAGGTCGCCGCCTGGATGGAGAACTGCATCGTCGCTTCCCGCTCGCGGCTGGAGACGCTGTCCGGCCTGCGCGTCAAGGGGGCGGAGCGCGTCGCGCTGGACGACAGCGGCGAGGGCGGGGTGGCCGCCCCGCGCGGCGTGGTGCCGTTCGAGATCAAGGTCGATCCCCGCTACATCGTCCCCGGCGAGCGGCTGGAGATCTGGAATCCGGACTCGCTGGGCAGCCGCTTCCGCCCCGTCGAGATCACCCTCTTCGTCAGCGCCTGAGGCTGGGAATGACCGCCATGCTGCACCGCCGGGACTTGGTCGATCACTTCCTCGCCTTCGCGCGGGAACTCCGGAAGCACCGCGCCGCGGTCGGGGCGGGTCGTCCCGCCGCCGCCGCGAAGCCCGAAGGCGCCGCTGGGGAGACGGCGGACAGCCTGCCGGCCTTCCTGACCGAGGACGCCCTGGCGATCCCGGCGCCCCGCGGTGCCGCCGCGGCGGTCCCGGCCCTGGCGCTGGAGCCCGACGCCGAGATCATCATCCGCCGCCTTCAGGACTTCCTGGAGGCGCAGGCGGTCCAGGTCGGGCGCACCGGCACCGACCTGATGATCAGCCAGCACCGCGAGGCGCAATACGCCATGGCGGCGCTGGCCGACGACCTGTTCATCCACGACGTGGAGTGGAACGGGCGGGAGCTGTGGCGCAGCGTGCTGCTGGAGCAGGCGGTGTTCCGAACCCGGCTGGCCGGCGAGCGGGTGTTCGACCGCATGGAGGCGCTGCTCGCCAGCAACGACCGGCGGCTGGTCCAGCTCGCGGCGGTCTATCTCTGCGTGCTCGGCATGGGCTTCAAGGGGCGCTGCCGGGTGCCGGGCGGCGAGTCCACCCTGCGCGACTACAGCGCCCGCCTGTTCGAATTCATCGCCGGCCGCGAGTCCGAGCTGGGCGCCGGGGTGCTGCCCGGCGGGCGCACGCTGATCCCGGCCGCCTACGCCTGCACGCTGACCGACGGCAAGGCGCGCACGCTGGCGCGCGGGCCGCGCTGGCCGCTGGTCCTAGGGGCCATCGCCGGGCTGTGGCTGGTGCTGGGTCAAGCGCTCTGGTGGATGTCCACCGCACAGCTTTCCAACGCGGCGGACGCGGTGCTTCAGGCATCGGTCCGCGTGACCCGCTGACGGGAGAGGACGGTCATGGAACTCCTGGCAGCGGTCCTGTCCGGCATCGCCGGCAACCAGATCTGGGTCTTCGCGGGGCTTCTCGTCCTCGTGCTGCTGATCATCGCGGTGATGGCGGCGATCCTGCTGCGTGCCCGCAGCGCGGCGCCGCCCGCCCCGGCGGAACCGGCGGCCCTGCCGCCGCCCGACGCGACGGCGGAGGAGGGCGGGGCGGTCCCGGCGCTGGCCGCCACCGCGCCGGACGTCACCATCCGCGACATCCGCCGGCTGTTCCGCGACGGTCTGGCGGCCTATCGCGAGACGCTGTCGCGCAACGTCTATCTGGTGCCCTGGTACCTGCGCACCGGCGTCGCCGCGTCGGACGACGCCGGCCTGCTGTCCTGCGCGGAGGAGGTTCGTCCCCCGGTGACCGCCGAGCGGCACGCCGGCTTCTCCTGGCGCTTCTACGACCGGGCGGTGGTTATCGACGTCGACGATCCCCGCGCCGCCTGGGCCGGCGTGCTGGATCTGCTGGGGCGCCGCCGCCCGATGCTGCCCGCCGACGGGCTGATCCTGACCATCCCGCTGGCCGAGCTGGACGATGTGCGCCGCGCCACCGCGCGCGGGACGGAGCTGTACTCCCGGCTGTGGGAGATCCAGCGCACGCTGGGCTTCGCCCTGCCGGTCTATGTGGTGGTGACGGGCTGCGAGGAGGCCCCCGGCTTCGCGGCGCTGGCCGAGGCTCTGCCCCCGACCCTGACCGGCGGGATGCTCGGCTGGTCGAGCCCCTACGCGCTGGAGACCGCCTTCTCCCCCGACTTCGTGAGCGAGGCGCTGCAGTCGCTGGCGGACGGCCTGCTGGCGGTGGAACTGGAGGTGTTCGGTGCTGCGGCCACGCCGGACGGCGCTCCGCTGTTCGCCCTGACGGAGCGGCTGACCGGGACGGAGGCGGCCTTGCGCGCCCTGCTCGGCACCGCCTTCAAGCGCACCGCCTATCAGGAAACGCTCTACGTCCGCGGCCTCTACTTCACGGGCCGTCCCGATCCGGACGCGGCGGCGCTGTTCGGGCGCGACCTGCTGAACCGCAAGATCTTCCCCGAGGCCGGCCTGCCCAAGCCGACCCGCGCGCTGGCCGCGTCCCGCGCGTGGCGCCGCTATTCCTGGCCGGTGGGGACGGGGGTTGCCGCCGTGGTCGCCGTCCTGCTGCTGTGGATGGGGGTGCAGCGCGCCTCCACCCTGTCGGACCGGCTGGTTCCGGTCCTGGCCGACATTCCGGGCGGGCTCCAGCAGCTCGCCGACCAGCGCCCGGCGGTCGAAGCCGGGGCGCCGATGACCGCCGCCTACGGCGATCCCGCCGCCCGCTTCGTGCAGGGCGTGACCATGCTGCCCACCGACTGGACCTTCAACCCGCTGCCGGCGTCGTGGATCAGCGGCGTCCCGGATTCGGTGTCGGGGGCGTTGGCCGTCGGCTACCGCCGGCTGGCCCTGTCGACCGTGCGCGATGTGGCCGAGGACCGGCTGCGCCGCCTGACCCGCGATGGCGGGGTCGGGCCGGCGGGAGCGGGCGCCTTCGAGCGGCTGCGCGCCTTCGCGGGCGAGATCGGCATCGCCGAGGGGCTGGCCCGCGCCTACAACAACGTGGACGCCCGCGATCCGACCCTGCCGCTGGACGAGGTGCTGGACTTCGCGCTGGGCTCTGGAGTGGCGCGCGGCTTCTCGGCGCGGCTGCACGGCTGGGAGATCGACCAGCCGCCGGGCGGCACCGCCATCCCGGCGCCGGGACCGGGGGCGCAGCGCCCCATTGATCTGACTGCCCACCGGGCGGAGGTCAGCCGCCGTTTCCGGCAGTACGCCGACGCTTATCTGCGCGACCTCGCCATGGGCGGCCTCGCCGCCGCACGGCTGTCGGTCGCCGCCAGCGAGCTGGAGCTGCTGGCCGGCGGGGCGCGCTCCGGCGCCGACGCGGCGGCGGCCTACGCCGAGGTGCTGTCGAGCCTGGAGGACGCCGCCCGCGGCCTGGGGGCGGAGCGTGGCGCCTGGATCGGCGCCAACGGCCCCGTCCTGCCGCCGGAGTTCGAGGCGCTGCTGGGCCGGCTGGAGAAGTCCGACCTGCTCGGCCCCAATTTGCGTGCCGACATCCTGGACTTGGCGCAGCGCCGCTACGACGAGGCGGGCGTCGGCGCGCGCAGCCTGGACTCCGTGATCGGCCGCCTGCTGGAACAGGCGCCGAACGGCGGCGCCCGGCTGGCCCCGGCGGCGGAGCAGCTTCGCCGCACCCTGGCGGTGTGGATGGCCCGCCGCTTCATGAAGACGGACGACAGCGGCGCGCTGGCGATGCCCGCCGTGGGCGCCGGCTGGGACCGCGCCGCGCTGGACAGCATCCCGCCGCTGGTCGAGGACTATCTGCTGTTCGACGCCAAGGACCTGCCGCAGGCGCCGGCCATGCTCCGCACCTCCATGCGGGCGGCGGCGCAGCATCAGCTCCGCCAGGGGGTGGAGCGCATCCTCGCCCGCGCTTTGGCCGGCAGCCCGGCGGGCGGCGGGGTGGACCGGGCGGGTGGGCTGGCGCAGCTCCGCGCCTCGGCCCACGCGCTGCGCACCGCTTTCCCGGTGCTGGCCGAGACGATGCAGTCCTTCCGCCAGATCGGGCTGACCACCTCCGCCGACACCATCCGCGACACGGTCGCCCGGCAGGCCAACGCCGTGCTGGCCCAGGCCGACCGGTTGCTGGAGGGCGACCAGCTCTACCGGCCCGACGCCCACGCGCTGGACGTCTGGGTGGACGGGCCTCTGGTGCCGCACCTGCTGTTCGGGCAGACCACGCCGGCCGGGCTGGCGCTCTATCTCGGCAACGCCCGGCAGGAGGTGACGGTGCTCGCCCGCGACATCGCCGCCCCGGTGGTGGAGATCCTGGAGCGCCCGGTGATGGGTGCCGGGACCGGTTCGGGCGCCGCGTCCAAGTGGGCGCGCATCATTGCCGAGCTGGACAAGTACGACGGCGGGCGGCCGAACAGCTCACTGGCGCAACTCGAAAAGTTCGTGACGGTGGAAAGCGCCGCGGTGGACGCCGCCGGTTGCCAGAATCTCGGCGCCATCGACGGGGTGCCGGACGACTTCTTCCGCAGCCGTCTGGCCGAGCTGAAGCAGTGGATCGCCACGCGCTGCGTGCTGGCCGCCGACGCCCGCGTCTACGACGCCTATGTCGACATGGCCGCGTCCTTCAACGAGATGTTGGCCGGACGTTTCCCCTTCGCCGCCGCCGCCGTGGCGGGCGAGGAGGCCGATCCGGCGGCGGTGCGCGCCTTCTACGAGCGGTTCGACGCGCGGTCGGCCTTCGTGCTGGAGGGGTTGCGCCGCGGCGAGCGGTTCGGCACCGCCGGTCGCGAGGCGCTGCGCTTCGTGGAGACCATGGAGCGGGCGCGTCCGCTGCTGATCGCCGCGGTGACCCCGGACCAGAGCGGTGGGCTGGCGCTCGACCCCGCCTTCCGTGTCAACCGCGGGCGTGAGGCCGGGGGCAGCGACATCATCGAATGGAAGCTCGCCACGCCGAACGGCGCCCTGTCCAGCATGCTGCCGCGGACGCCGCTGCGCTGGTATCCGGGCGACAAGCTGAGCGTGACGCTGCGCTGGGCCAAGGACGGCACGGTGCTTCCCGTGTCCGGCGTCGGTGCGGGGGTGACGGTGGACGGGCCGTCGCTGCGCTTCGACTATGACGGCCCCTGGGCGCTGTTCGCCCTGGCCGGCCGGCAGGCCGCGCCGCAGCGCGACCGCCGCCCCGGCCCGGACACCGAGCCGCTGCTGCTGTTCGAGGCCACGGCCAGCGGCCCGGTCAAGGAGGCTGCCGCCGCCCCGCTGCCGATCGCCCCGGCGGTCCAGGCGGCTCCGGCGCCGGCGGTGAAGCCCAACGTGCGGGTCTTCATGGCGCTGGCGGTCAAGCGCACCGTCCTGGCCGACGGCAAGCCGCCGCGCGAAGAGAAGGTGGCCGTGCCGGCGCTGCCCGCGCAGGCGCCGCCGCTGGCCCCGGTCGGCACCATGCGGCGGATGCCGGGCTTGGCCGGCTGGCCGGCGCCGTCGGGCGCGGTGGCCCCGGCGGACCGCGCCTTCTTCGATCTGGGCAACGCCCCGACCCAATCCCCGATGCTCCGCCCCGCGGCCCAACGCTTCCCGTGAGCAGCCAAATGACCGCATCCCACCCGCTGATCGACATCGGCGCCCTGCTCCAGCCCATCCCCGGCGACGACCCGGCGGGCGACGACCTGCGCCACGGCCCGGAATTCGACGCGCTGACCGAGGCGCGCCGGATGGACGACGATCTGGACCAGGGCATCTGGCAGACCACCATCAAGAAGGCGGACTGGAAGGGCGTCTTCCAGCAGGCGTCGGACCTGCTGACGACCCGCACCAAGGACCTCCAGGTCGCGGCGTGGCTGGTCCAGGCGCTAGGCCACCTGCACGGTCCGGCGGGGCTGGCGCCGGGGCTCCTGCTGGTCCACGGGCTGGTCGAGGATTTCTGGGACGGCCTCTACCCGCGCCTGGACGACGGCGACCCGGAGCCGCGGCTGGCGCCGCTGGTCTGGCTGGACAGCCAGTTGTCGCGCGACCTGATGGCGACCGCCATCACCCAGCCGGGGCCGCACACCGACGAGACGCACCGTTTCCAGGACTGGCAGAACGCGCAGCGCCTGCGCAAGCTCGCCACCCGCGACCCGCGCGCCTTCCACGCGGCGGTCGATGACGGCGAGGTGACGGTCGAGCAGATCCTCGCCGCCCAGGACCGCACGCCGCCGGACTTCTACCAAACCCAGCACGGTCATCTGCGCGACACGGTGACGGCGGTGCGCACCCTGGCGGCGGAGCTGGACGCCGTGGCCGGGCGCGCCGCCCCCGGCTTCAGCCAGCTGCTGAAGACCCTGGAAAGCCTGATCCAGTTCCACCGCGAGGCGCTCGCCAAGCGCGGCATCGATCCGGACGGCGCCGCCGCCGTGACGGAGGAGGCCGAGGGCGGGGAGGGGGCCACCATCGACGCGTCCGCCGAGATCATCCCCGCCGCCGCCTTCGCCCGCCCCGGCGGGCCGCGGACCCGGCAGGAAGCCTACGCGATGCTGCACCAGATCGCCGATTTCCTGGCGCGGGAGGAGCCGCACAGCCCGACCTCCTACCTTGTCCGCCGCGCCGCCGCCTGGGGGAACCTATCCCTGCCGGAGCTTTACGCCGAACTGCTGGGCGACCGCGGCGAGGTCGGGCGGATCTTCGGCCTTCTGCGGCTTGAGGAGCGCTGAGCCATGCCCCGCATCCTGCTCGATTACCCCGGCATCAAGGGCGAGTCGCTAATCCGCAACTACAAAAATCTGGCCGATTGCGTCAGTTTCGACCTGTCCTCGGGCAAGCGCGAGGTCGGCGGTTTCAACTACGACGACCCGATCGAGGACAACTCTTATTTCAGCGGCCGGAAGGCGCAGAAGCAGGACAAGCTCGGCGTCGACAGCCTGAAGCTGGAGCGTCACTTCGACCTCGCCTCGCCCAAGCTGATGCAGGCGGCCTTCGATCCGCAGAAGAAGGACGTCACCGCGACGATCCACTTCTTCCGCACCTTCGCGCAGTTGCAGGGCGGCGAGCATTTCGGTGAAAGCGACATCTTCGCCGAGCCGTACCTGACCATCATCCTGAAGAACACGCAGATCACGGAGTACGTGCTGTCGGTCGACGACGACGACAGCAGCAACGGCACCGAGACCATCTCGCTGGCCTTCGACCAGTTGCAGATGACCTACCAGCACCAGATCGACGGCCGGAAAATCGGCCAAATCCGTGGCGACATCACATTGGCGAGCAAGTCATGACCCAGTCGAACCCGTCGGCCCTGACCGGCGACACCACCCTCCTGTCCCGCAACGGCGAGGGGCGCCGCCGCCCAGGGCGCCGGGCCGAGCATTTCCTGGAGCAGGTGATGTTCCAGAGCCGCTGGCTTCTGGCGCCGCTCTATGTCGGTCTGGTGGGCGCGCTGCTGATGATCGGCTGGCGCTTCGCGCTGGAACTGGTGCACGCGCTGCCGCTTCTCATGCATGGCACGGAGAACGACATCATCCTGATCGTGCTCGGGCTGGTCGACCTGACGATGGTCGGCAACCTCGTGCTGATGGTGATCTTCAGCGGCTACGAGAACTTCGTCTCGAAGATCGACGTCGCCGGCCACGCCGACCGTCCGGAATGGATGGGCAAGCTGGACTTCAGCGCGCTGAAGGTGAAGCTGATCGCCAGCATCGTGGCGATCTCCTCCATCCAGATCCTGAAGACCTTCATGAACGTGTCGGAGGTCTCCGACCGCGACCTGATGTGGCTGGTCGCCATCCACGTTACCTTCATCGTCTCCGGCGTGCTGCTGGCGACCATGGACGTGCTGGTCAAGAAGAGCCACGCGCACTGACATCCGGCAGGAAAGGAGAGGGCATCATGATTCGGTACGCGCTGGCGTTCCTCGCCATCCTTCTGACCGGCCTGCCCGGGGCGTCGAAGGCCGAGCCGGCGAAGGTGGTGGTCGGCACCTACGTCAACCAGATCACCGGGGTGAATCTCCGCGACAATCAGGTCAATGTGGACTTCTACGTCTGGTTCCGCTGGGACGACGACTCTCTGAACCCGCTGGAGACGTTCGAACTGATGAACGGGCGGATCGAGTCCCGCACGCCCACCCCGGTCCGCAAGCTGAAGGACACCAACTATGGGCAGGCGCGCGTCCAGGCCGTTCTGAACCAGCCCTGGGACGTGAGCCGCTTCCCCCTGGACACCCAGACCATCCGTCTGGTGATCGAGGACAGCGACCTGACGGCCGAATACGTCGTCTACGTGCCGGACACCGACAACAGCACCGTCGATCCCGACGTCGACGTCTCCGGCTACACGTTGATCAACAACGGCGCCACCATCTCGGCGCACCGATACCGGACCAACTACGGCGACATCACCCTGCCGAAGAACCACGAGTCGGTCTACTCCCGCTACACCCACGCGGTCACCCTGGAGCGGCCGGATTCGGTCTACTACATCAAGACCTTCTCGACCATCTTCATCTCCTCGCTGGTGGCCTTCCTGGCCTTCCTGGTGAAGCCGGTGGACCTAGACCCCCGCTTCGGCCTGGGCATCGGCGCTCTGTTCGCCGTGGTCGCCTGCTACTTCGTCATCGCCAGCGACCTGCCGCGCAGCAGCGGCTTCACCCTGTCGGACCGGGTCAACCTTGCCTCCATGGGCATGATCTTCCTCAGCCTGATGCAGAGCGCGGTGTCGCTGATGATCTACGAGCGGAACGCGGCGAAGGCCCTGATCCTGGACCGCTGGTCCCTGGTGGTCTTCCCCGTCGCCTACTTGCTGCTGTGCGTCTGGCTGACGACGGTGTGAGCCCGGCGCCGTGATCCAGTTGGGGGGCGCCGCCCCGGCCTGAGCTTCGCCACAATCCTCCGTCATGCTCCGCGAAGAGCGACGAGGGAGAGTGGGATGATCGGAAACCGGACGGCGCTGGCGGCTGCGGCGTTTCTCGCCATCGGGATCGCGGTGGCGGGCTGGTCGGCGGGGCGGGAGGTCGCCCAGGTCCGGCTGGCCGACCGCTTCGTCACCGTCAAGGGCTCCGCCGAGCGCGAGGTCAAGGCGAACCTCGCGCTCTGGCCGGTCCGCTTCGTCGCCACCGGCGACGACCTGTCCGCCGTCCAGGCGAAGACGGCGGCGGACGAGAAGGCCGTGCTGGCCTTTCTGGAGCGTTACGGGCTGGGTGCCGACGCCGTCGTCGCGCGCTCGCTCGATCTCGTGGACCTGCTCGCCCAGGCCTACCGCCAGGGGCCGGCGGATCAGCGCTACATCCTCACCCGCACCCTGATGGTCCGCAGCCCCGACGTGGAGCGGGTCGACCGCGCCAGCCAGAATCTGGCGGAGCTGTTGGACCAGGGCGTAACCCTGGGCGGGGAGCCGGGCATGGGCTCCGGCCCCAATTACCTGTTCACCCGGCTGAACGACGTGAAGACCGAGATGATCGCCGAGGCGACCGCCAAGGCGCGCGAGGCGGCAACCCAGTTCGCGACCGACAGCGGTGCGACGCTGGGCGGCATCCGCCGCGCCAACCAGGGCCTGTTCCAGATCCTCGCCCGCGACGAGGCCCCCGGCATCATGGAAAGCCGGCAGATCGACAAGATCGTCCGCGTCGTGTCCACGCTCGACTGGGAACTGGTGGATTGACGGGGTGGCGGCGCTCCGCCCACCCTCTCGCTGTATAGATCATCTATATATTGGATTCGCCGCATCCGGCCGTTCCCGGTCCTTCAGGCAGCGGACGGTACGGCGTGCGATTGGTCTGAGAGCCGTGAAGACCTCGGCACCGGCAATCCAGCTCCTTTAATCCGTCGATCACGCCGCCAAGAAAACAATAAACCCTCGTTTGGCGGCAGAATACGCACAGAAATTCAGCAGGATGGACAGATGGCGTGCATCGTCTGCACGATGCATGTCGCGGGTTGATTCATCGTTTGGATTGGCTTCCTGCACCCCCGCACCGATATCCCTCAAAAAAATGGTGGTTCTGGCAAAAAGCGCTGGTTCACCTGCGCGGAGCATGGTTATATAGCCAGCATATATAGCGAATTTGGGGTGCCCGCTCATGTCCGTCCAACCGCAGGTGTCGTTCGCCGGGCCGCACGCGTCGCCGATCGGCGCGGAGCGCATCCGGCTTTTGGAGGCGGTGGGGCGCGAGGGCAGCATTTCCGGCGCGGCGCGGTCGGTCGGGGTTACCTACAAGGCGGCCTGGGACGCCATCGACGCCATGAACAACCTGTTCGGCCGCCCGCTGGTCGAGGCGCAGGCCGGCGGAAAGCGCGGCGGCGGAACCGCCCTGACGCCGGACGGCGTGCGGCTGGTCGCCACCTTCCACCGTCTGCAGAGCGAGATGGTCCGCGCCTTCCAGGTGCTGGAACCGGAACTCAACGGCACCGGCCTGTCGGCGGCCAGCCTGATGTGGGGATTCTTCATGCGCACCAGTGCCCGCAACGCCCTTCGCGGAACCGTCACCGCCATCACCGACGGGGCGGTGAACGCCGAAATCACCCTGGCCGTCTCGGACCAGACCTCGATCGTTGCGATCATCACCCGCGACAGCGTGCGCGACCTGGGACTGTTTCCGGGGCGCGCGGCGACGGCCCTGATCAAGGCGCCCTTCGTGATCCTCGCCCCGGCGGACGAGGCGAAGCGCACCTCGATGCGCAACCGCGTGGAAGGCGTGGTGTCCCGTCGCGAAGACGGCGCGGTCAACAGCGAGATCACCCTGGACATCGGCGGCGGCAAGACGCTGACCGCCATCATCACGCTGCGCAGCGCCGACGACATCGGCCTGAAGCCTGGCGACCCGGCCTGCGCGCTGATCGACGCATCGCACATCATTCTTGCGGTGGATTGACGATAGATCGGAAGGAGTTTTCGAATGACGCGTTTCCTGCTTGCCGCCGTCGCGCTGCTGTCCGTCTCGGCGACGGCCCGGGCCGACGAATTCAACGTCGCGGTCGCCGCGAACTTCACCGCTCCGGCGAAGGAGATCGCCACCGCCTTCGAGCAGAAGACCGGCCACAAGGCCGTCCTGAGCTTCGGCGCGACCGGCCAGTTCTACGCTCAGATCAAGCAGGACGCGCCCTTCGTCGTCTTCCTCGCCGCCGACGACGAGACCCCGAAGAAGGCGGTGGAGGAGGGCTTGGCCGTTCCGGACTCCCGCTTCACCTACGCCGTCGGCCGTCTGGTGCTGTGGACCAAGGCCGGCGACGCGCCGCTGGGCGAGGACACGCTGCGCAAGGGCGCTTTCGAGAAGCTGTCGATCGCCAACCCGGCGACGGCCCCCTAT
Source organism: Azospirillum himalayense (assembly GCF_042657465.1). NCBI lineage: Bacteria > Pseudomonadati > Pseudomonadota > Alphaproteobacteria > Rhodospirillales > Azospirillaceae > Azospirillum > Azospirillum himalayense. The sequence goes on from NZ_JBHSLC010000112.1 coordinate 64,805, forward strand.
GGCGCCGCCGCCGTGCAGGCCATGAAGAAGATGGGCGTCTACGAGGCGATCCAGCCGAAGATCGTCCAGGGCAACAGCATCGCCCAGGCCTTCCAGTTCGCCGAGACCGGCGCCGCCGAGCTGGCCTTCGTGGCCCTATCCCAGGTGATCGCCAAGCCGGACGGCACCCGCTGGCCGGTTCCGGAGGCGCTGCACGACCCGATCTTCCAGGACGCCGTCCTGCTGAAGAAGGGCGCCGGCAACGAGGCGGCCGCGGCCTTCCTCGCCTTCCTGAAGGGGCCGGAGGCCGCCGCGGTGATCTCCAAGTACGGCTACGGCACGAGGGCGCCGAACTGACCATGCCGAACTCCCTGGTAGGGACCGCCCGCCGATGAGCTGGCAACCGATCATCCTGACCCTGGAACTGGCGGCGCTGACGACGGTCATCCTGCTGATCGCCGGCACCCCCCTGGCCTGGTGGCTGGCGCGGTCCGGAGCCTGGTGGAAGGAGGCGGTGGCCACGGTGGTGGCGCTGCCCCTGGTCCTGCCGCCGACGGTTTTGGGCTTCTACCTGCTGATGCTGCTGGGACCGAACGGCCCCGGCGGTTGGCTGGCCTCCCTGTGGGGCGCCCGCTCCATGGCCTTCACCTTCGAAGGGCTGGTCATCGGGTCGGTGCTGTATTCCATGCCCTTCGTGGTGCAGCCGATCCGCAACGCCTTCGAGGCGTTCGGCGACCGCCCGCTGGAGGCGGCGGCGACGCTGCGCGCCTCGCCGCTCGACACCTTCTTCACCGTGGCGGTGCCGCTGGCCCGTCGCGGCTTCCTGACCGGCGCCGTGCTGGGCTTCGCCCACACCATGGGCGAGTTCGGCGTCGTGCTGATGATCGGCGGCAACATTCCCGGCCAGACCAAGGTCCTCTCGGTGGCCATCTACGATTATGTCGAGATGCTGCAATGGGACGAGGCCCATCTGCTGGCCGGTGGCATGCTGGTCTTCTCCTTCACGGTGATCCTGACGATGATGATGCTGGAAAAGCGCATCGGGCGGGGCGGGCGATGAGCCTGTCGGTGCATTTCCACGGGACGCTCGGCCAGTTCGCCCTGGACGTGGCGTTCGAGGCGCCGGGCCGCGGCATCACCGCGCTGTTCGGCCCGTCCGGTTGCGGCAAGACCTCGGTGCTGCGTTGCGCGGCCGGATTGCAGCGGCTGAACGGGCGCTTCGCCCTGGACGGCGACGTCTGGCAGGAGGGGCGGACCTTCCGGCCGACGCACAAGCGGCCCATCGGCTACGTCTTCCAGGAAGCCAGCCTGTTCCCCCATCTGTCGGTGCGCACCAACCTGCTGTTCGGCCATCGCCGGACGGTGGGGCGCGGCGTGCCGGAGCACATCCGCCTGGACGACGTGGTGGACCTGCTGGGGCTGGGGCATCTGCTCGACCGCTCGCCGGAGCATCTGTCCGGCGGCGAGCGCCAGCGGGTCGGGGTGGGGCGCGCGCTGCTCTCGCAGCCGCGCCTGCTGCTGATGGACGAGCCCCTGGCGGCGCTCGACCGCTTCAGCAAGGAGGAGATCCTTCCCTATCTGGAGCGGCTGCACGGCGTCCTGTCCGTCCCCGTCCTCTATGTCAGCCACGACATCGCGGAGGTCGAGCGGCTGGCCGACCATCTGGTGCTGCTGCGCCAGGGGCGCGTCGTCGCCGCCGGCCCGATGCAGGAGCTTCAGGCCGATCCCACCCTGCCCATCGCCCGCATGCCCGAAGCCGGGGTGACCCTGCCCGCGGTGGTGGCGGGGCGGGAGGACGCCTACGGCCTGACCCTGCTGCGGCTGGACGGCGGCCATCTGCTCGTTCCGGGCGATCTCGGGCCGCAGGGAACGGCGCGGCGCGCCCGCATCGCGGCGTCCGACGTCAGCCTCGCCCGCAACCCGCCGGAGGGCAGCACCATCCTGAACGCGCTCCCCGCCCGCATCGTCGCGGCGGAGCGGCAGGACGAGGTGCAGATGATGGCCGTTGTGGCTCTGGGCGAGGAGGGCAGGGGCGCTCGCATGCTCGCCCGCGTCACCCGCAAGAGCTGGGACGCCCTCGGCCTGTCGCCGGGCCAGCCGGTGTATGCCCAGGTCAAGGGGGTGGCCCTGGTCCAGGAATCAATGTGATTCGGATGGGCGCTGCTCACTACCCCGGCGTGAAGCGCTTGGGCAGGCGCAGCGCCCCCGTCCCCATCGCGATTCCGAACAGGACGCACAGCAACCCGGCGGCGTGGGCGAGCGTGAAGGCCTCGCCCAGGAACAGCACGGCGGCCAGCACACCCGCCGCCGGAATCAGTCCGGTGAACAGCCCGGCCCGGTTGGCCGGCACATGGGCGATCCCGCGCATCCACAGCACCACCGCCAGCAAGCCGCCGGTCAGGCCGGACCCCACGAACAGCAGCCAGACCCAGCCGGGCACCGCGGCAGGATCGAAGCCGCCCAGCGTCGCCAGGGCACCCGGCGCCATCATCGCGGCCGCCAGGACGTTCGCCAGACAGGTCAGCGCCAAAGGCGGAATCCGCCCGCCGAGCTGCCGCGCGAAGACTCCGTACAACCCCTCCGACACCACCGCGCCGAACACCAACGCGTTGCCAACGAGAGAATCGTCGGGTCCGCCGCCGCCGCCGGGCCGCAGGTTCAGCGCGACCATGCCAACGACCGCCAAGGCGATGGCCGCGGCACTGCCGGCCCCGATCCGCTCGCGCAGGATCAGCGCCGCCCCCAGCGCCGTCATGGCGGGAATGGTGCTGGTGATGATTCCGGCGGCAACCGCGCTGGTCTCGCGCAGCCCGTAGAGAAGGAACAGGTTGAACAGCACCATGCCGAACAGGGAGAGCAGGATGAGGCTCGTCCAGTCGCGGCCGTTGCGCGGAAACGCCGCCGCGCCACCCCTGAGCGCCAAGGGCGCCAGCAGCACAGCGACAAGCGCGAAGCGCATTTCCGCAGCCACAAGGGGTGGGACATGGGATACGATCACCTTGGACGCCGGAACCGACAGGCCGACCAGGGTCATCGACAGGGCGAGGTTGAGATAAGCGGCGCGCATGGGCCGCATTCTATGGGCGCTGGCGCTGTCTTACGGAAGCGGCAATTTCACGCAATGAATTTGCAAAGAATGCGTGCCATTCTTCGTGCCAAGGTCGCGGTACACAAGGGGCGGGGTATGTCGGAGCCGATCCTCGGGATCACCAATTGGATGCATCTGTTCCGCTGGATCGTGAAGCTGATCCGTGACGAATACGGTGTGGATGAAAAGGTCCTGACCCGCAACGCTGTCCTGGACGGCGGAATCGGTCTCACCGCCGAGCAGCTCGAACAGGTTCTGGACCACATCGCTGAGACCTTCGAGCTGACCTTCCCCGAGAACACCCTGAACGAAACTGTGCGGTTGGAAGACCTCTGCACGCTGACGGCCTGGATGCGCGGCCTCTTCAAGAAGCCGGACTTCGTCACTCCGCCGTTCGAAGAGCGTTGCCGGTCCCTCAACAACGTGCCGGCCTGACCCTGCGCGCCTCGCTTTCAACAGTGTATGGCTGGAAACGTTGCCGTGGATTCCCATCTGCGGCAGCGAACCCGTTCCGCCAACCTTTCTCCCTGAGCCGTTCATGCCGTTGCATCTCATCAAGCTCGCCGTCGGGATCGACGACCTCGACCATTTGGCGGCGGTGCAGGCGCGCCGCGCGCAGGCCGTCGACGGCCGCTCGATGATTCCCGTGTTCACGCGCCGCGTCCCGAAGCGGCGGGAGGAAATCCTCGCCGGCGGATCGATCTATTGGGTGGTTCGCGGTTCGGTTGCCGCCCGCCAGCGGGTGATTTCCATCGACACCACCGTGGACGAGGAAGGGGAGAGCTGCTGCATTCTTGGAATGGACCCGCAACTCGTCGCCACCGTGCCGACGCCCCACCGCCCGTTCCAGGGATGGCGCTACCTCAATCCGGAAACGGCGCCCAGGGACCTGTCCGAAGCGGGCGGGCAGGGCGATGAACTGCCCGCCCATCTGGCCGCCGAACTGCGCTTGCTCGGCCTGCTGTAGTCGGTTCGCCCGGCTGCGGCCTGCCAACCCATTGATTTTTCACGATAGGGCAGAATTTTCATCACCCTGTCAAAAAAGCGCTTGCGTGTTCGTGGGGGAGGCGCCTATAACCCCCTCCACCGACGCGGTGGCCGCCAACGAGGCGCTGACGGGTCGGAAACACAGAGACATTCTGGCCCTGGCGGCCCACTCCTCGAAGGGAATGGGCGCGGGGTGTTGCGGTTCTCCTAAGGGCCGCGGGATCTTGGATATCGTTGATACCGTGTTGTGAGAAGGGATGCGCAGGCGGCGGTTTTGACCGTTGGCCGCGGACCGGTTCCGGAAGGGACTGGCGTCGCGGGTCGCTTGAGCATCTCGGTCAAGCAGTAAGAGACGAACAGTTTCGAAAGCTTGGGTGAGGTCGCGTTGAGCGGCCCTGTCAAGTGGATGCTTCG
>NZ_JBHSLC010000113.1:0-75745 GCF_042657465.1 Azospirillum himalayense
GCCTTTCTGTGCACCGACCTGTCGGTGCCGCCACGTACGGTGCTGGAATGGTTCAACCGCCGCTGGGCGATGGAGACGACCTATGAGGAGAGCCGGGCCCTTCTCGGCATCGAAACCCAGCGACAGTGGGCTGACCCGGCGGTGTTTCGCACCGCACCGCTGCTGTTCGGGCTTTACTCGTTGATCACGCTGTACGTCCATCAGAATGCCGGCCGCCTCGCTCTCTCGCCCCGACGCGCCATCTGGTATCCGAAACCAGCGCCCACATTCGCCGACGCCTTGGCCCGTCTGCGCCAGCACCTGTGGTTCGAACAGGCCGCCATGTCGCCCGAAAGGCGACATGCTCAGAACGCCGCCGCCTCTCCTTCGACGGCTCGTCGACGTCGCCTGCTCCGCGCCGTAACCCCCGTCACCCCGCACTGCTGCTGGATGTGTGAACCGGCTCCCAACCGAGACGGCTGTCCCAAAATGCGCAAAGTCGAACGAACAGATTGTCCGGTTCGTGAGAACGGACCAGAAACTATGCTGCCAGCAGAGACATCGGCCGGCGGAGCGGCCGTAGTCCCTCTGTTGGCATCGGGTCGGCGCCCTAGACGTAGTCGCCGGTGAGGCCGATGTGTTCCCAGCCGAGCGGCGCGACGTGGCGGGCCAATTCCGGCCGGACATCAATTCCACTCTGACCGAGATTCCTCCAGGGCGGCCTGCAGATACCGGGTGTTCCACAGGATGATTGCCGACACGAGCAGGTTCAGTCCCGAGGCGCGGTAGGCTTGGTTCTCGAAGTTGCGGTCGCGCATTTCGCCGAGCCGGTTGAAGAAGATGGCCCGCGCCAAGGCGTTGCGCGCCTCGCCCTTGTTGAGCCCGGCGTTGGCCCGCCGCCGCAGCGCCGGATCGCGCAGCCAGTCCAGGGTTATGTGGAATCTGTCTGTCCAGCAAAATGGCCGTAGTCCGGCGGTGTTGGACAGCGCCTCCGGCATCCGGGCCGGATGGTCCGCCTTAGCCAGCCCCTGGTCAAGCCTGGCCCTGGCGGGCCACCGCCGGAGGCGGCGTTGGGCTTGACAAGGGCCTGTCGTCAGGCGGTTTTGTTCCACTATCGGATGCAGGGGCACGGGTCGCTGTTCCGTCAAAAGCGGCCCCGGCTGACGGTGCAGGGACCCTGGTCAGTTCGCGGGGAGTCGGACCGGCCGGCGTCGGGGTGTCGGCCAGCCGCTCCAGCAAGCGGTCGAGCGCATCACGGTCGTTTTCGACGGCGGCCTGCTCGTCCTCGGTCAGCGGAATCGTTGCCTGAACCGCGCCGGGTTTGTCGGAGGCTCCATTTCTTGAGAAGATGGAGTCATCATGACGAAGCAGAGATCAGCGAAATACGCCCCTGAAGTCCGCGAGCGCGCGGTTCGGATGGTGTTCGAGCATGAGGGGGATCACGCCTCGCAGGGGGCGGCGATCGGCTCGGTCGCGTCCAAGATCGGCTGCATGGCGGAGACGCTGCGGGGCTGGGTCCGGCAGGCCGAGCGCGACCAGGGCAAGCGGCCCGGCCCGACGACGGACGAGCAGGAGCGGATCAAGGCGCTGGAGCGCGAGGTCCGGGAACTGCGTCAGGCGAACGAGATCCTGCGCAAGGCGTCGGCGTATTTCGCCCAGGCGGAGCTTGACCGCCCGTTTCGGAAATGATCGCCTTCATCGACGCACACCGCGCCGTCCACGGGGTCGAGCCGATCTGCAAGGCGCTGCCGATCGCCCCGTCGACCTACCGCGCCCATGCCACCCGGCGGGCCGATCCGTCCAAGGCGCTGGCCCGCTCGCGAAGCGACGCGGAGCTGAGTTTGGCTATCCGACGGGTCTGGGATGCAAACTTCCAGGTCTATGGGGTACGGAAAGTCTGGCGGCAGCTGCGACGGGAAGGCATCGATGTGGCGCGCTGCACGGTGGCCCGGCTGATGAAGCACATGGGTCTGAAGGGGGTGACACGCGGCAAGGCGATGCGCACCACGATCAGCGACCGGGCGATGCCATGCCCCGCCGACCGGGTGAACCGCCAGTTCCAGGCGCCGCGTCCGAATGCCATGTGGGTGGCCGATTTCACGTACGTCGCCACGTGGCAGGGCTTCGTCTACGTCGCCTTCGTCATCGACGCATTCGCCCGCAAGATCGTGGGCTGGCGGGTGTCGCCCACCGCCTGCGCCGGCTTCGTTCTGGATGCCCTGGAGCAGGCGCTTTACGACCGCCGACCGGTTAAGGGTAGCGGTCTCATTCACCACTCGGATCGTGGGGCGCAATATGTTGCTATTCGGTATACGGAACGCCTCACCGAGGCCGGCGTCGAACCGTCGGTCGGCAGCGTCGGCGACAGCTACGACAACGCCTTGGCCGAGACGATCAAAGGCCTCTACAAGACCGAGGTGATTCGGCGCCGCGGACCCTGGCGCACACTGGAGGCCGTCGAGTTCGCCACCCTGGAATGGGTCGACTGGTTCAACCACCGACGTCTACTCGAACCCATCGGCAACATTCCCCCGCCGAGGCCGAAGCGCGCTACCATGCCCAAGCCGAGAATGTCGCCATCGCGGCGTGACTCAACAAAATCAGCCTCCGGGAAACCCGGGGCGGTTCAGCCCACCAGCGGGTCGACCGGCTTGGTGAACGCCGTGCCGGTCTTGTGGACCGGCACGTCGAGTAGGCACACCGGCGGGGCTGCCGGGTCGGCTGCGTCCGGCTGCCAACGTACGCAGCCCACGCGCAGGCGGACGATCTCGTCGCTGCGCTGGGCGGCGAAAAGCCAAGTGATCGCGAGCGCGCGCACGAGTTCGACCGGATACTCGCGTCGAACCTCGGGCGTCTGCGTGGCGGTGGCGAACCAGCGGTCCACCACGTCGAGCCATGCTGCCGGTACGCCCTCGACCGGCATCGACTGCCCGTAGGCCGGGATCGCGGGCGGGGTGGCGACTCCCAGCGCCGCGAGCGCCCGGTGAACGGCATACAGCCGGCCACCCGCCCACGCGGCGAACCCGGCATCGGCGCGCAGGCGTGCGAGAGCGTCGTCGGTGAGATCCTGGAGGCGAGGACTGCGGTTTCGGAGCAGGAGTTCACAGACGGTTGTGCGGATCATCGGATCATCCAATCCGGAGCGGTAGCCCAGGCGGGTCAGCGTGCCCGCGACCTCATCAATGGCCCGATCCACGGCCGCACGCCCGAACACCCGCCAGATCAGCGCGAAACAATTGAACGACCCGAGCTGGTGAAAGGAATCGAAGTTGCCGAGAAGGTAGGCGTAGGCGGCAACGCAGGAGCGGACCGAGGGGTCGAGCCAGCCAGGCCGCCGGCTGCGCTGTTTCACTATTCGCGCGACCGTAAGGGCGAACACCCCGAACGGCACCTGGCCGGCTTCACGGGCTGGCTCCAGGCCGATGCGTTCGCCGGCTACAACCGGCTGTACGAACCCGACCGCCGGCCGGGGCCGATCAGGGCCGCGCTGTGCTGGGCGCATGCCCGGCGCGGCTTCTTCAAGCTGGCCGACATCGCTGCGAACACGAAACGCGGCAAGGATGCCCCGCCGATCTCGCCGCTGGCGCTGGAGGCCGTGACGCGCATCGACGCCATTTTCGATCTCGAGCGCGCCTTGAACGGCAAGCCGGCGGCCGAGCGGCTAGCGGCACGCCAGGAACACGGCGTCACCCTGGTAGCCGCGCTGGAGAGCTGGTTGCGGACGGAGCGCGCCCGGCTCTCCCGCCATGCGCCCGTGGCCAAGGCGATGGACTACATGTTGACCCGCTGGGACGGCTTCACCCGGTTCCTCGGCGACGGCCGGCTGTGCCTGACGAACAATTCCGCCGAGCGTGGCCTGCGCGGGATCGCTTTGGGCCGGAAAGCGTGGCTGTTCTGCGGCTCCGATCGCGGCGGGCAGCGGGCAGCGGGCGGCGATCATGTACGGCCTGATCACCACGGCGAAGCTCAACGACGTCGATCCCCAGGCATGGCTCGCCGATGTGCTGGCGCGCATCAACGACATCCCCCAAACCCGCCTGCACGAACTCCTCCCCTGGGAATGGAAGGAAATCCGCGAGCAGACGAAAGCTGCCTGACCGCGGCACTCAGCGGATGCTTACAATCGACGGGCGGCAGCGTCGGCTTGGCAACCAGCGCTCTGGCGGCACCACCGAGTGCCAAAGCATCGCTTTGGCGATCCCGAAACGCCGCCTGCCAGTCCGCATCGTTGAGCAATTGGCCGATTCCTCTGCGCCAATGGCGTCCCTGCGCCTCATGCGACTGTATTCCGCGAGCCGCTGGACGTGACGACTGCAACTCATGCAAACCGTCTCGGTAATGTGACTGACGCCCGCGTCCTGCATCACGCTGAGAGATCCCGGAAGTCCCAAGGGTCGTTCACCATATCGCTTCAGCCTCCCTGCTTTCCTACGCTGGCCGCGTAGGCGTTGCGCAGCCCCTTGGCGGACAGCGGCAGGGTCATCGCCTTGCCGGGACCGTCGGAAAAACCCAGGCTGATCGGCTGGGATGCCGTCGCCAGGGCATCCAGACTCTGTTTCGAGAGATCCGCGTCGGCGTAGCAGGATTGCAGGCACCGACGGAAGGCGAGCGAGACAACCGGCTTGTCACCGACGCGAATGGTCGCCCCGTCAGGCAGCCACACGCCGGCTGGCAACTCGACGAGGATCTTGTCGCTGGCGGCTCCGGCCGGCCGGCCGATCACTGTCTGCGCGATGATGCGCCCATCCGGCCCGGCAACCGTCTGCACGCTCTCACAGACCTTCGTGTCCTTGGCACCGTCGCGCCCCATTTCGCAGCGCACGATCCAATCGTCATAGTTGGCCGTCGTCCGGTTCGGTGCCGGCTGCTGCGCCGATGCGGCACCGGCGGCAACGCAAAGCATCAGCGACAGAAGGGCAACACTCGGGCGGGTCATGGTTGCGATCATCGGTGGCCTTCTCAAGAGGGTTGCATAGGGTCAGTAGATGGTGGAGATCCGGACCCTCAGGTCGAGATCGCCGGCACGCCGCTTATCCTCGTCAAGCAGGGCGACGCCCGCGGTCAGCCCCATCGTCAGATGACCGGCGAAGCGGTAGTCGAGGCCGAGGCCGGTACCCGCGAGGGAAAGCGTGCGGCGCCCTCCGAAGTCGGTTCCGATGGCGCCGTCCAGGAAGGCGAAGGGGTGTACGGCATCGTCCCGGATCAGCGGGAAGCCGGGCAAACGCAGGTCGTTGCGCAGGATGAGGCCGCGATCGGCCACGCCGTCCCCAAGGTCGTATCCGCGCACCGCGTAGAGACCGCCGAGCGCGATCTGCTCCGTATCGGGCAGCGCCCGCCCGGCGAGTTGGACCGTCAGCTCGTTGACGAGGCCGAAGCCGTCGCCGAGGTCCGTGCTGCGGCTCGCCACGCCGGTCATGTACGCGTAGTCCAGACGCCGCACCCGGCCGTTCGAGAAAGCGCTCCAGCCCTGGTCGTCGTTGCCGGTCAGGACGCCGCCGGGATTGGCCTTGCCGGTCAGGCCGATCGCCGTCGTCCCCAGGCGGTCGCTCCAGCTCCGGTCCCAGCCGAGACCGATCTGGAAGAGGTCCACGCGCGCCCGGCCCAGCCACACATCCTGGAACGCGACCCGCCGCTCCAGCCTCTTGATCTCGATTCCGGCTTGGACGTCGCCGAAGTGGACGCCAGGGAGAAGGTCGGAAAGCGCGGAACGGTAGTAGACCGGCAGCTCGAAGAAGGTGTTGTCGGAGGTGAAGGGATCCGTCTTCTGACGCGTCGCCACAAAGTTCGGGCTGACCTCGATCGCCTGGCGATCGCCGGTCGGCAGAACGAAGCGGGCCGAATGGCTGAGATAGCGGGCGCGGTCGCCGTCACCCGGAAACAGACGCCCGGCATCGGAGAACAGGTCGCGCGATCCGGTCGTCTGCCAGGAGCCGTAGGCGTGGTTGAGCCCGGCAAGGCCGAACCCGCCGCCGACGAACAGGCGGTTGCGGTCGGTCTCGCGCGTGCCGGTGTTGGAATAGCCGGCGAAGACCTGCCAAGGCTTCTGCCGGGTCACTTCCAGCGTCAGATCGGACCGGCCGAAACCGTCGCCGGGTGAAAAGACGCCCTGCACCCGGCGGTAGGGATAGCGGTTGAGCCAACGCAAATCCTCGTCGATCCGCGCCGCCTCGATCCGCTCACCCTCGGCGCCACGAATCCGCTCCGCGACGGAAGCGCCGGGTTCATCCTCTTCCCCCTGGGTGGAGACCCGGCCCAATGCGAACTCGATCACCTGCAGGCTGAGGATGCCGGCGGAAATTTCCTGCGGGGGAACGCTGACCGAGACGAACGGGTAGCCGACGTCCCGATAGACCCCCGCGACGGCCGCTTGCGCATCGGCGATCAGCGCCATGGACAGCGGCCGGCCGATGAAGCCGGCGAGTGCCGCGCGCAACTCGCTCCGCAAGGCCGGATCGGGCTCCACACCTCCCAGGCCGATCCGGCCGATGACGACCTCGTCCCCCTCTGGAAGCGGGGCGGCCGCATCGCGGCCGATCAGGCGGAAGGCGCGCAGCGAGACGCCGAGCGGCGTTGGGTCCGCCGCCACGCGGCTGCCAGGATCGACCGTGATTGTGGCGGACGGCGCCGCCTGCTCCGGCGGCGGGTTCCGTTCGACCGGCACGGACTGCGCGAGCGCGCCGCCGCCCGACAGGACCAGGACCAGGACACCCAGGGCGAAGGCTTGGATGGGGAAACGGCAAGGGTTTGACGGCATCACGGGGATTTCACGCTCAGGAAGGTTCCCAGAACCCGGTTGGCGGGGTGGGGAAGGGATGCACAGCCTTCGCCGCCGGCCGCGCCGCAGGCGTCCTGGGTTCCATCGCCGCCCCCATCCTGTTCTGATGCGAGGCCCGGCGATCCGGCTTCGCTTCCCGAGCGGCCTGCAACGGGGGGCGCAGCCGGAGACGGCGCGACCGGATCGATGAAACGCGCAGGCAAGAAGGCGGCGATCCCGGACGGCGGAGGCAACTCCACCGGCACGCCCGGGGTGGCGCGCGGATCGCTTGCGGTTGGACGATCGGTGGACGGCGGATTGTCGGTGCCGGCCGGACGGGACGGGTCGTCAACGACCACCACCGGCGGGGGCTGGACGATCACCAGGTTACCATCGACATAGCGAAGCGTGTAGTTTCCTGCCGCATCTCCGGAGAGGACCCCGCCCGTCGCCGTGCTGACGTATCGTCCGACGCTCGACAGAGATGTGGCGCTGGTGGAGACGCCGACGCCGGACAACAGGGCGTCGCCTTGACCATTCTTCCAGCCCGACACGCTGTAGCCCAGCGACGGCACGCTGTCACCAAGGACCATCGTGCCGTTGGCTGCGGTCACGGTCAGCGGCGCCGGGGTCACCGCGAAGGCACCGTTGACGTAGCGGATCGTGTAGTTGCCGGCCGCCGCACCCGACAGCGTTCCACCCGTCGCCGCACTGGCATAGGCCCCGACGTTCGACAGCGCGGTGGCGTTGGTGGAGACGATGACACCGGACAGCAGGGCGTCGCTTTGGCCGTTTCTCCAGCCCGACACGCCGTAGCCCAGCGACGGCACGGCGTCGCCGTAGACCATCATGCCGTTGCCCGCCGTCACGGTCAGTGGCGCCGGGGTCACTGTGACGGTGCCGGTTATATGGCTGAGACTGTAGTTGCCCACCGCCGCTCCGGACAGGACACCGCCCGTAACTGTGCTGACATAGGCTCCGGCATTCGACAGCGACGTAACGGCGGTGGAGACGCCGATGCCGGAGATCAGGGCGTCACCCTGGCCGTTCTTCCAACCCGATGTGGTGTAGCCCAACGCCGGCACGGCATCGCCGTAGACCATTGTGCCGTCGGCCGCCGTCACCGTCAGCGTCGCCGGCGTCACCGCGAAGGTACCGCCCAGATGAGTGAGCGTGTAGTTTCCAGCCGCGGCGCCTGACAGAACCCCGCCCGTCGCCGTGGTGATGTAGGCGGTTCCGACATTCGACAAGGACGTGGCGTTGGTAGAGACGCCGACGCCGGACAGCAAGGCCCCGTTCTGGCCGTTCCTCCAGCCCGATACGCTGTAGCCCAGTGACGGCACGGCATCTCCATAGGCCATCGTGCCGTTGGCCGCGGTCACCGTCAGCACCGCCGGCGTCACCGAGAAGGCGCCGTTGACATAGCTGAGCGTGTAGTTGCCGGCCGCCGCCCCGGACAGCGTCCCGTCTGTCGCCGACGTGAGGTAGGCGCTGCCGACGTCGGACAGAGCCGTGGCGTTGGTGGACACGGTGACGCCGGACAGCAACGCGTCGCCCTGGCTGTTCTTCCACCCCGACACGCTGTAGCCCAGCGACGGCACGGCGTCACCGTAGACCCTCGCGCCGTTGCCGGCGGTCACGGTCAACGGCGCCGGGCTGATCAAGACGGTGCCGCCCACATGGCTGAGCGTGTAATTGCCGGCCGCCGCGCCCGACAACATCCCGCCCGTCGCGGTGCTGGCGTAAGTCCCAACATTCGACAGGGATGTGGCGCCGGTGGAGACACTGATGCCCGAGAGCGAGGCGTCACCCTGGCCGTTCTTCCACCCCGATGTGGTGTAGCCCAATGCCGGGACGTTCTCGCCGTAGATCATCGTCGCGTCGGCTGCCGTCACCGTCAACGTCGCCGGCGTCACCGAGAAGGCACCCCCAACGTAGGCGAGAGTGTAGTTGCCCGTCGCGCCGCCCGACAGCACTCCGCCCGTCGCCATGGTAAGGTACGAGGTTCCGACATTCGACAAGGACGTGGCGTCCGTAGAGATGCCGACGCCGGGCAGCAGGGCGTCGCTCTGGCCGTTCCTCCAGCCCGACGTCGTGTAGCCCAGCGACGGTACGGCATCGCCATAGACCATCGTCCCATTGGCCGCTGTCACGGTCAGCGTCGCCGGCGTCACCGAGAAGGCACCGTCGACGTAGCTGAGCGTGTAGTTGCCCGCCGCCGGCCCGGACAGCGTTCCGCCCATCGCCGTGGTGGTGTAGGCGGCCCCTACATTCGACAAGGACGCGGCGTCCGTGGAGACGGTGACGGCCGAGAGCAGAGCGCCGCCCTGACCGTTTCTCCAGCCCGACGTCGTGTAGCCCAGCGACGGCACGGCATCGCCGTAGACCATCGTCCCATTGGCCGCCGTCACCGTCAGCGTCGCCGGAATCACGGAGAAAGCGCCGTTGACGTGGTTGAGCGTGTAATTGCCGGCCGCTGCTCCGGACAGCGTTCCACCGGTCGCCGTGCTGGCGTAGTTCCCGACATTCGACAGCGACGTGGCGTCGGTGGAAACGCCGACGCCGGACAAGAGAGCGTCGCCTTGGCCGTTCTTCCAGCCGGAGATGGCGTAGCCCAGCGACGGCACGGCATCGCCGTAAACCATCGTGCCGCTGGCCGCCGTCACCGTCAGCGCCGCCGGCGTCACCGAGAAGGCCCCCCCGACGTAGGCGAGAGTGTAGTTTCCCGCCGCCGCGCCCGCCAGCGTTCCGCCCATCGCCGTGGTGGTGTAGGCGGCCCCCACATCCGACAGCGTGGTGGCGTCGGTGGAAACGCCGACGCCGGACAAGAGAGCGTCGCCTTGGCCGTTCTTCCAACCAGAACTGGTGTAGCCCAGCGACGGCACGGCATCGCCGTAGACCATCGCGCCATTGGCAGCGGTCACCGTCAGGATCGCCGGCGTCACCGAGAGGGAGCCACCGACGTAGCTGAGGGTGTAGTTGCCGACGGCCGCTCCGGACAACGCTCCGCCCGTCGCCGTGGTGAGGTAGAAGGTTCCGACGTCCGACAGGGATGATGCGTTGGTGGAGACCGTGACCCCTGACAGCAGGGCGTCGCTCTGGCCGTTCCGCCAGCCCGACACGCCGTAGCCAAGCGTCGGCGCGGCATCGCCGTAGACCATCGCGCCATTGGCGGCGGTCACCGTCAGCGTCGCCGGGGTGATCGTGACGGTGCCGGTCGCACGGCTGAGTGTGTAATTGCCCGCCGCCGCGCCCGACAAGATTCCTCCCGTTGTGGAGGAGGTGTAGAGCCCGACGTTCGACAGCGACGTGGCGTCGGTGGAGACGGTGACCCCGGAGAGCAGCGCCTCCCCCTGGCCGTTCTTCCAGCCCGCCACGCTGTAGCCCACCGACGGCGCCGTGTCACCGTAGACCATTGCGCCATTGGCGGCGGTCACCGTTAGCGTCGCCGGGGTCACCGAAAAGCTGCCGTCCACATGGCGGAGCACATAGTTCCCGGTTGCCGCGCCCGACAGCGTGCCGCCCGCTGCCGTGCTGGCGTAGACCCCGACGTTCGACAGCGACGTGGCGTCGGCGGAGACGATGACCCCGGAAAGCAGCGCGTCGCTCTGGCCGTTCCTCCACCCTGCCACGCTGTAGCCAAGCGACGGTACGGCGTCGCCATAGACCAACGTCCCGTTAGCCGCCGTCACGGTCAGCGTCGCCGGCGTCACCGAGAAGGTGCCGCCAACATGGCTGAGCGTGTAGTTGCCCGCCGCCGACCCGGACAGCGTGCCGCCCGTCGCTGTCGTGACATAGGCGCTCCCCACGTCGGACAGCGTGGTGGCGTTGGTGGAGACTGCGACCGCCGAGAGCAGCGCCCCGCTCTGGCCGTTCTTCCAGCCGGAGCTGGTGTAGCCCAGCGACGGCACGGCATCGCCGTAGACCATCATGCCGTTGCCCGCCGTCACCGTCAGCGCGGCCGGAGTCACCGAGAAGCTGCCGCCGACATGGCTGATGGTATAGTTGCCGGTTGCCGCGCCCGCCAACGTGCCGCCCGTCGCTGTGGTGATGTAGGCGGTTCCCACATCCGACAGTGACGTGGCGTCGCTCGAGACGGTGACGCCGGAGAGCAGCGCATCGCTCTGGCCGTTCTTCCATCCCGAAATCGTGTAGCCCAGCGAGGGTACGGTGTCGCCATAGATCATCGTGCCGTTGGCAGCCGTCACCGTCAGGGTGGCCGGAGTCACCGCGAAGGAACCGTTGACGTAGCTGAGCGTGTAATTCCCTGCCGCCCCCCCGGACAGCGTGCCGCCCGTCGCCATGGTGGTATAAGCACCAACGTTCGACACGGATGTAGCGCTTGCGGAGACGCTGATGCCCGGGAGCGAGGCGTCACCCTGGCCGTTCTTCCACCCCGACACACTGTAACCCAGCGACGGCACGGCATCGCCGTAGACCATCGTGCCGTCGGCAGCCGTCACCGTCAGCGGCGCCGGGGTGATCGTGACGGTGCCGGTCGCATGGCTGAGCGTATAGTTGCCGGCTGCAGCGCCCAACAACGTCCCACCGGTCGCCGTGCTGGTGTAGATCCCAACGTTTGACAGCGTGGTGGCGTTTGTCGAGGCGGCGACCGCCGAGAGCAGGGCATCGCTCTGGCCATTCCTCCAGCCCGACGTCGTGTAGCCCAGCGACGGTACGGCGTCGCCGTAGACCATCGTCCCATTGGCCGCCGTTACCGTCAGCGTCGCCGGCGTCACCGAGAAGGCACCGTCGACGTAGCTGAGCGTGTAATTGCCGGCCGCTGCTCCGGACAGCGTTCCACCGGTCGCCGTGCTGGTGTAGTTCCCGACATTCGACAGCGCTGTGGCGTTGATGGAAACGCCGACGCCGGACAAGAGAGCGCCGCCCTGTCCGTTCCTCCAACCGGACGTCGTGTAGCCCAGCGACGGCACGGCGTCGCCGTAGACCATCATGCCGTTGCCTGCCGTTACTGTCAGCGTCGCCGGGGTCACCGAGAAGGAACCGCCCACATGGCTGATGGTATAGTTGCCGGCCGCCGCGCCCGACAGCGTGCCGCCTGTTGCCGTGGTGGTATAAGCGCTCCCCACGTCCGACAGCGTGGTGGCGTTGGTGGACACGCCGACGCTGGACAGCAGCGCTCCGCTCTGGCCGTTCTTCCAACCCGATGTCGTGTAGCCCAGCGACGGCACGGCATCGCCGTAGACCATCGTCCCGTTGGCCGCCGTCACCGTCAGCGTCGCCGGCGTCACCGAGAAGGACCCATTGACGTGGCTGAGGGTGTAGTTGCCCGCCGCCGCGCCCGACAGTGTCCCGCCCGTCGCCGTCGTGACATAGGCGCTCCCCACATCCGACAGCGCGGTGGCGTTGGTGGACACCCCGACACCGGACAGCAAGGCGCCGCTCTGGCCGTTCTTCCAGCCGGACGTCGTGTAGCCCAGCGACGGCACGGTGTCGCCGTAAACCATCGTGCCGTCGGCCGCCGTCACCGTCAGCGTCGCCGGAGTCACCGAGAAGGACCCATTGACGTGGCTGAGCGTGTAGTTGCCCGCCGCTGCGCCTGACAGCGTGCCGCCTGTTGCTGTGGTGGTGTAGGCGGTTCCGACATTCGACAGTGACGTGGCGTTGGTGGACACGCCCACACCGGACAGCAGCGCCCCGCTCTGGCCGTTCTTCCACCCCGACACGCTGTAGCCCAGCGACGGGACGGCGTCGCCGTAGACCATCGTCCCATTGTCCGCCGTCACGGTCAGCGTCGCCGGTGTGATCGAGAAGCTGCCGCCGACATGGCTGAGCGTGTAGTTGCCGGCCGCTGCGCCCGACAGCGTGCCGCCTGTTGCCGTGGTGGTGTAGGCGGTTCCGACATTCGACAAGGACGTGGCGTCCGTGGAGACGGTGACGCCGGACAGCAGCGCGCCGCTCTGGCCGTTCTTCCAGCCGGACGTCGCGTAGCTCAGCGACGGCACGGCGTCGCCGTAGACCATCGTCCCGTCAGCCGCCGTCACCGTCAGCGTCGCCGGCGTCACCGAGAAGCTGCCGCCGACATGGCTGAGGGTGTAATTTCCCGCCGCCGCGCCCGACAGCGTCCCGCCCGTCGCCGTGGTGGTATAAGCGCTCCCCACGTCCGACAGCGCGGTGGCGTTGGTGGACACGCCGACACCGGACAGCAACGCCCCGCTCTGGCCGTTCTTCCAGCCGGACGTCGTGTAGCCCAGCGACGGCATAGCGTCGCCGTAGACCATCGTGCCGTTGTCCGCCGTCACCGTCAGCGTCGCCGGTGTGATCGAGACGGTGCCGGTCGTGTGGACAATCGTGTAGTTGCCCACCGCCGCGCCGGACAGAACCCCACCCGTCGCCGTGCTGGCGTAGTCCCCGACGTCCGACAGCGCGGTGGCGCTCGTCGACACGGCCACGCCAGACAGCAGAGCGCCGCTCTGGCCGTTCTTCCAGCCGGACGTCGTGTAGCCCAGCGACGGCACGGCATTGCCGTAGACCATCGTCCCGTTGGCGGCCGTCACCGTCAGCGTCGCCGGCGTCACCACGGCGCCCACATTCACCACACGGGCCGCCCCGCCCGCGCTGAAGGTGGCGGAAACCCCCGATGTGTCGAGGAAGTTCAAATAGGTTCCGACATTCGTACCGGCCGCCAGAGTGCTCGACGCCGAGCCGGTGACCCGGCTCCAGGCCCAACCGCCCAGCAGGGACACGGGCACCGTCTGCGGATCGTCGCCATAGACGGCGGACTGCACCACGCCGACCACGCCGGACACGCCATACAGCAGGGGCGCGTCCGTTCCGTCAGCCGGCGCCCAGACCATGCGGTCGAAGCCGGTGAAGCTGCTCGCGTCGCGCATCCCCGCGCTGTCCAGACCGGTCACGCCGGTGACCGACCCGGCCCCGGCGCCGGTCGCCATGCCGCTGGTCTGCGTGTTCCAGTAGGACAGCGTGGTCGTGCCGTCGTTGCGCCCGACCAGCCCGCCGAGCGCGGCGCCCTGCCCGGACACCGCGCCCGTGGCGTAGGATTGGGTGATGGAGCTGCCCGCGCCGTTGTTCCCCACCAGCCCGCCGGTGCCGAGGCCCTGCCCGGTCACTGCCCCGGTGGCGTAGGACTGGGCGATGGAGCCGCCCACGTTGTTGTCGCCCACCAGCCCGCCGACGCCGTCGCCCTGCCCGGTCACCGCGCCTGTGGCGTAGGACTGGCGGATGGTGGCGGTGTTGAGGCCCACCAGCCCGCCGGTGCCGAGGCCCTGCCCGCTCACGCCGGCCCACGAGAAGGACTGGAGGATGGTGCCGCCGTTCAATCCGGCGATGGCCCCGACCCGGTCGCGGCCGGTCACGGTGCTGGTCGCGTCCAACCCGACGTAGCCCACCGTCCCGCCCGAGCCGATCCCGCCGAACAGCCCGACGTCGTCGCTCGTCGGACGGTTGATGGTCAGCCCGCGGATCAGATGGCCGCGCCCGTCGAACCGACCGGTGAAGCCGGCGCCCCCCGTCCCCAAGGGCGTGAAGCCGCCCGCTCCCCAGACGCCGGCCGCATCGGCGCCTGACGTCGCCTGCGCGTCGATGTCCGCCCCGAGCCGGTAGGACCCCGCCGGGTTCGCGTCGATCAGTTGGAGCTGGTGGAGGTTGGTGACGGTGGCGACGCCATCGCTTCCCGGCGTCGCCGCCTCCCACCGCCCGATGGGCCGCATGTCCGCGGACTGGTACCAGTCCTTGGCGAAATCCCAGCCGACATAGGAGGATGCCTGGCGCGCCTCGGCGGTGGTCAGCCCGGTCAGGCCGGTCACCACCTTGTTGCCGACGCCATTCTGCTGCCCGCTGGTCTGCGTGTCCCAATAGGAGTTGGTGATGGTGCCTTGAGTATGCTGGCCGATAAAGCCGCCGACGTTGCTGGCTCCCGTCACACGGCCGGAAGCGTACGATTCGTTGATCTCTGCGGAACTTCTTCCGACAAGCCCTCCAGCCGAGCTTCCTGCAGCGGTGACCGATGCGGCCGCGTAGGATCGTTTGATCCGGTCCGTAGAGCTTGCGGCTCCAACAAGCCCTCCAACAACACTGTGGCCGGAAACAGTTCCAATGAAGTAGGAGTTCTCGACAATCACTCCTCCAGCTGTGCTACCGACAAGACCTCCGACAAAGATTGATGACGCCCCAGAGAATTGGCCATTGACAATCCCGATATTTTTGATGATGGCACTTCTGCTAGCCGATCCTGACGCCCGACCAAAGAATCCCAAGTTCGAGATTTGTGGACGATTGATAAAAAGATTGTTGATTACATGGCCATTCCCGTCGAAGGTCCCACGGAATGTAACGTCCCCTACCCCAATCGGGACGAATCCGCGCGTGCCCCAGATGCCTGCAGGGTTGAGGCCGGCGGTCTCGGACGCGTCGATGTCCATGCCCAGCCGATAGTTGCCACTGTAATATTGAAACCAATCGGTGGCTGCGTTTATCAGGACGAGCTGATGCAGATTGCTGACGACGGCATAACCGTCCGCTCCCTTCCTGGGCGCCTCCCACATCCCAATGGGCCTGAAGTCCGGATCGGGGTAGTAGAAATTCAGGTACCATTTGCTAGTACCGACGGCAAAATACTGGCCGTCCTGCACCACCGAGTCGGAAGTCCGGATCTCGTCTGAGGTCAGGCCTCTTATTCCGTTGGCCGTGCCGCTGCCGGTGCCGATGCCATTATTCCCAAGGCCGGTGGTCTGCGTGTCCCAAAAGGACCATTCGACCGTGCCGCCGTTGGCACCGATCAGCCCGCCGGCATCCTGCCCCGTCACGGCGCCGGTGGCGTAGCTCTCGGTCACCGTGCCGCCATTGTCGCCGATCAGGCCGCCGACCGACCTCGTTCCCGTCACGCTGCCCAGGGCGTAGGCTTCGGTCACGGACCCTGCGGTCATCCGTCCGACCAGCCCGCCCACCTGATCGCCCCCCGCCGTCACGGCGCCGCTGGCATAGGCCTGGAGGATCGTCCCGCTGTTGCTGCCGGCCAGTCCGCCGACAGCACCACCCTGTGCCGTCACCGCGCCGGTGGCGAAGGACTGGCCGACCGTCCCGGCATTGCTGCCGACCAGCCCGCCGACCTCGCCGCCCCGCCCGGTCACCGTGCCGGTGGCCGACGCCCAGGTCACCGTCCCGGCATTGCTGCCGGCCAGGGCTCCGACCCTGTTCGCCCCAAGCACGCTGCCGCCCACCATGCGGACGTCCCGCACCGCGCCGCTGGTGCCGACGACGCCGAACAGGCCGACATCGTCGCTGCCCGGCCGGTTGATCGTCAGCCCGTCGATGGCATGATCCCGGCCGTCGAACCGCCCTGTGAAGGGGGTGGCGGCGCTGCCCAGCGGGGCGAAGCCGGCGCCGCTGTTCCAGCCGGCGGTGGCCTGCGCGTCGATGTCGCGGCCCAGCGCGTAGGTGCCCGCCAGATTGGTGCCGATGGCCTGCAGATTTTCCGCCGTGTTCACCAGCATGTAGCCGGTCACCACCGTGCCCGCCCCGGCGATGCCGGAATAATCGGTCGGCGCGGTGTAGGCGGTGGGGTTGTAGAGGATGGACGCTCCGCCGGAGGCCGTGACGGTGGCTCCCGCGCCGAACCGCACCGTTCCCGTCCCGATGCCGCCGTAATCCGACCACAGCACCACCTTCGCCCCGCTCACGGCGGTGTTCACCGCGACGTCGCGCTTTGCCAGCAGCGAAACATCGGACCTGTTTTCGCCGGTGACGGCCGCGTTCACCGCGACGTCGCGACCGGCCATCAGCACGATCATCCCCTCGCTGCCTTGCGCGGTGAGGGCGGCGTTCACCGTGATGTCCCGGTAGGCCGACAGGGTGAGCGTCGTCGACGCGTTCCAGGTGAGCGGTGCCGCCACCGTGATGTCGCCGGCCTGGGTTCCGCCCTCCCCCGTCGTCACCAGAACGTTGGCGAAGTTCAACGCCGACTTCAGCGTGTTCACGTTCAGCACGCTGTCGTCGCCGCTGGCGCTGAAACCGGACATTCCGCTGTCGGCGGCGTCGGAGATGGTCAGGTTGTAGGGGTCGAGCAGCAGCGTGCCGAAGCCCGCCGTCCCGCGCAGGTCCGCCGTGCCGGTGAAGGCCAGACGCGCCTTGCCCGACACCTCCGCGTCGCCGCCCTTGGCGGCGCCCCGCGCCGAGATCGCCCCGGCGAAGGCGGTGTCGCGGTCGGACCACAGCACGACCCGGCCGCCGTCCCCCCGCGTGCCGTCGGCGCGGAGCTGCGCCCCCGCCTCCACCGTCACCGTCCGCGCCGTCGCCACCGGCTCGGCGAGGTAGCGCGTCGCCGCGTTCCGTCCGCCCTGGTAGTCGCCGCCGACCAGCAGCGTGCCGCCCGCCGTCCCGGACACGTCCAGCGCCGCCGTCCCGGACAGCACCACCGTCCCGCCGGTCGCCACCAGCGTCCCGCCCCGTCCGGTCGTTCCCGAGGCGTCGAGCGTTCCGGCGACCCTCACCGACTCGCCGGACACCCGGATGTCGCCGCCCGACACGTCCGGCCGCCGTGACGGCCGCGGCGGCCGCTTGGCCGCCCCGTCCCTCCGCCCCGGCTCCCGGACCTCCAGCGTCGGGCGCTCCGGCTTCGGGCGGTCCGGCTTCGGGTTGGCCTCGGCGGTCCGGCGCTGCGCCACCACCGGGCTGTCGACGGTCACCGCGCCGCCGTCCCCCGCCGTCAGGAAGACGCGGCCGTCCCGCGTGGCGGCCCCCGTCGCCTTGACCACGCCGCCGGTGTTGCCGGCCAGCGCGTAGAGGTTGCCGCCGTTCGCCCGCATCTCGGCGTTGGCCGCCGCCAGCGTTCCGGCGTTGACCGCCTCGGTGTCCGCCCCGCCGATCCTGACGACGAACCGACCGTCGGCGTCGGCCTTCTCCTTCGCCAGCACCTCGTAGCCCGCCACCAGGGCGGCGGTTCCCTTGGGCGCCGCGATGGTGCCCTCGTTGCGCACGGAGCGGGCGATCAGCGCCACGTCGCCGCCCCGCGAGGCGATCGTCCCCATGTTGACCACGGCGGCCTTCGACGTCCCCGCGAAGGTCAGGTCGCCCCGGGCGGCGAAGGCGGCGTCGGGCACGTCGTGGGTGGACGCGATGAAGCTGCCGCCGGTCGCGACCCGCCCCTCCTTGCCGACCACGATCCCGGCGCGGTTGACGAGATAGGCGGAGCCGGTCGCCGTCAGCGACCCGTCGATGCGCGAGGGCAGAGCGCCGGTGACGCGGTTCAGGGTGGCGCCGGCGCCGTTGTCGATGTGGACCGACTTCCCGGCGCCGATGGAGAAGCCCTGCCATTCGACGATGCCGGTGCGCGAGCCCTGGTCGATGCGCAGCCCGCCGGCCTGCTCGGCGATGCGCCCGCTCCCGGCGGTGAAGCGCCCGCCGGTCGGCAGCGCGTCGTCGGCAGCGGCCGAATGCAGGGGAGTGAGCGCCGTGCCGCTCAGCAGAAGGAACAGCAGGCTGCCACGGCCGATGGTCCGTCCGGTGGAGCGCCGGCGCCCCGTCGTCACGTTTTGCATTCCCTTGGCACCGGTCCCTGTCGGCATGGGCGGCAGCGTGGTCCGGGCGCGCCGGGTGCGGCCACGACACGGCCGCAATCCCGCTCCCCATCGACCGACCGGCCCACGGCTTACTCCTTATGGAGAGGGAAATTTATCGGATCGGTCCCGCCCCCGCCCGACGATCCGTCCCAAAAACTTGGCACCGCGTCTCACGGCGGCGGCCCGGCCCAACGTCCTGTTGCGGGCGGTGGGCGGAGCTTGCTAAAGGACACCGCCTCCGTCCCCGTCATGGGAAGCCCTGCGGTGCCCGCCGACAAACCCGCGATCCCGGTGCTGCGCTTCCCTCCCGATGGCCTGTCGGGCCGGGAGCGCGTCCGCCAGTGGCGCGACATCCTGTCGGTCTTCTTCGACGCCGAGCCGGTCGGCGCGATAGACGACAAGGAAGACCACACGGAGGACGGCGGGTCCGGCTTCGCCGGGTCGATGACGACCCACCACCTCGGCAGCTTGCTGATGGCTCGCATCGACGGGCCGCCGGCGACCCTGCGCCGCACGAGCGCCACCATCGCCCGCGGCGCCGTGGACCACTGCCTGATCCAGGTCTATCTCGACGGGGGCTGCACCGGCACGGCGGGCGAACGGGCGTTCGCGATGCGGGCCGGCGATGTCGGCGTTCTGGATTTCGCCCGGCCGCTGGCCGTCGAGACCACGGCTTTCAGCGCCCTGACGCTGGTGATCCCCCGCGCGGCCCTGATTTCCCCGAACAAGGCGCCGGAGGTCCTGCACGGGCTGGTGCTGCCGGCCGCGTCGGCGGTGGGAACGCTGCTGAACGACCATGTCCGCAACCTCCACGCCCAACTCCCCGGCCTGAGCATCAAGGTGGCCGCCACGGTGGCCGGCGGCACCATCGGGGTGATCGCCGCGGGCATCGGTTCGGCGCTCGACGCCCGCGGCCCGTTCGACGAGCCGCAGGGAGCCCTGCTCGACCGCATCACGGGCTTCATCGACCGGAAGCTCGACGCCGCCGACCTCGGGACCGATCTGATCTGCGACGCCTTCGGCCTGTCGCGCTCGACCCTCTACCGCCTGTTCGAGCCGCTGGGCGGGGTGGCGAAGCATGTCCGCGACCGTCGGCTGGCGCGGGCGCTGCACGATCTGGCGGCGCCCCAACCGGACCGGCCCCGGATCGCCGACATCGCCTATCACTGGGGATTCGGGTCGGAAGCCGCGTTCAGCCGGGCGTTCCGCGCCGCCTACGGCATGGCGCCGGGCGAGGCGCGGGACACCGCCGAACGCATGCGGCAGTCCGCGCCGAAGGACGATGGGGCGGCGGAGCGTGTTCTCGAACGGTGGATACGCTCCCTGACCCCGGGCGGCTTGCCGTCCTGACTCTCGCCGTTCCGGCCCATGTCTGTTCTCACCAAGCCATGAAGCCGTGCGCCATCGCGCGCCGGGAGCGCTGATTGATTGGCTGGAAAGATAATGTTCACCCACTCCTGTTCTTGCAAAGATTGAATACAGCACCGCCTCCGCCCGTCGAAGGGGGCGTCGTTGCAAGTCGGAGCTTATCCATCCGGGCCAAAGTTCGGCCCGGCCAAGCCACTGTTGCTTATAAAAGCCATGCCCGTTGAATCTTGACAGCGGTGCGGACGAGTGGCTTTCCTTCCCGAAGGGAATTGTTTGGGTACCATTGATGGCCGATACAACCCACGGCACCGCTCCGTTTCTTTCCTTCGACAGCCTGGAGAGTCCGGGAGAAGAAGGATTCTGGCTGTGGCGGGACCAGATGTCGCCGGTCTTCGACATCAGCCTGCCCAAGGAGGAGGTCGGCGCGTTCCGCGGAACGTTGCAGACCTATCATCTGGGCGGCGTGCTGCTCGGCCGCTGCGCCTCGGTGACGCAAACCTTCCACCGCACCCCCCAGGTCATCACCCGCAGCGGCATCGACCATTACCTGATCCAGGTGCAGCGCCGGGGCGGTTCCTGCGGGACGATGGGGCGGCGCGACGTCCAGGTCGGTCCGGGCGACGTCTGCGTCCTGGATCTGGCGCAGACCGTCCACACGGTCGACACCGACATGGACACTCTGACGCTCTGCCTGCCGCGGGAGATGCTGGCCCCGCTGGTGAGCGCGCCGGATGAATTGCACGGGATGGTTCTGCACGGCGACACGCCGCTCGGCGCCCTGCTTTCCGGTCACATCCAATCGCTGTACCGGGCGGCCGACGCTTTGTCGGCCCGCGAGGCCCTGATCCTGACCAAAGGCAGCGCCGCCTTCGTCGCCGGGTGCCTGGGCCCGACCGTCGATGCGCTGGATCTCGTCCGGCCGCAGATGCAGGCGTCCCGCATGGCGGCCATCAAGCGCCACATCGACGCGCGTCTCGGCGATCCTGATTTCGGAGCGGTCCAGGTCGCCGAAGCGTTCGGCCTGTCCCGCCCGACCCTGTACCGGCTGTTCGAGCCGCTCGGCGGGGTGTCCGCCTACATCCTGCGGCGTCGGCTCGACCGCTGCCTCGCTGAACTGACCGCGGCGCATGGGGGCCTCCGCATCGCCGAGATCGCGCACCGCTGGGGCTTCCGCTCCGAGGCCGCCTTCAGCCGGGCGTTCCGATCCGCGTTCGGGATGACGCCGCGCGACGTCCGCAACAACAAACAGCGCCCGCGCTCCCTGGCGGCCGGCTCGTCCGACGCCTTGAAGCGCTGGTTCCATGAACTGGCCGTTTGACGGCCAGCCACCAAAGTGTCCGGAAACCCGCGTTGACGACGGCTTTCCGGACACATAGTTTATCGGACGGGTTTCCGGACAAACGGAGCGGGCGATGGCGAACATCGGCTATGCCAGAGTCTCGACTGCCGATCAGGATCCGGCCCTGCAACTCGACGCCTTGGCTAATTGTCCGGTGGTGACACGTCCTTGGCGGCATACACCGTGAGCTGGGCGGCCAGCTTGGTTTTCGTGAGGTCGCACGGACTGGGCGACCGATAGGCCGGGTTGGCCAGTTCGGGTTTGTCGGCGAGGCGCTCACGGACGACGTCGTTGGGGGAGCGGCCGGTGAGGACGCGCTGTCGGCGGGCGTTGTAGGCGAGCCGGTAGCCGTTCAGCAGGCGCTCCAAGGCGTCGTGAGTGCCGATGCACATGACCAGCACCTCCCGTCCGATGCGGCCGTTGAAGCGTTCGACCATGCCGTTGGTTTGCGGCGTGTAGGGCTTGGTCGTGCGGTGCTGCACGCCCAGGGCGCGGCAGGCGGCCTCGAAGCCGGCGGCGGTGAAGCAGCTGCCGCGGTCGGTCAGGACGTGGGTGACCTGGAAGGGAAAGGCGGCGACGGCCTCTTTGAGGAAGGCGGAGGCGGCGGCTTCCGTCTCCTCGTCCTTGACCGCTAGGTGGACCATCCGCGAAGCGCGGTCGATGGCGACGTAGAGGTAGCGTTTGCGGGGGCCGGAGCCGATCACATGCAGTTTGGGCAGGTGTTTGATGTCGATGTGCAGGAAGCCGAGGTCGTACTCCTTGAACCGTTTGGTGCCCTTCTTGGGCGCCGTGACCGATGGGGCCGGCAGCCGGCCCAGGCCTTCAGCTTTCAGGATGCGGTAGATGGAGTCGCGGTTGAGGTGCGGCAGGAAGTGGCGGAGTGTAAAGGTGAGGTCGTCCAGAGCAAAGCCAGTGCTCCGGCGCAACTCGCAGACGATGGCCCGTTCTTCGTCGGAGGCTCTCCAGCGCAGATGTTGGGGCCGCGAGGGATGATCTTGGACGTCGTCCGGACCGCGCTTGCGCCATTTGCGGATGGTTTCGCTGCTGACGCCGTAGCGCTTGGCCAGCATCCCCGAGGGCTCCGCGGAGGCGGCGATGGCGGCGCGCACGGCCGGGGTGGTGCGGGCGTTGGGGTGGATCTGGAACATGGCGGCCCCCTTCCGGCTGGCACCGAAGGGCTCCCCGTCGCCGCCACAAGGGATGATGCCCGCCGCGGTCGGCCCGTCAACCCTGGCCCTGGCGGGCCACCGCCGGAGGCGGCTTCGGGGTTGACCGGCCGCCGCGCGACGGGCGCTTGGGGCTCGTCATGGCGACGACGGAGGACACTGCGCCGGGACCCGCCTCACGGCCGGTCCGCGGCCAGGCGCCCTTTGATCCAGCAGCTGTAGTCCTGAATGGCCCAACAGACCGGATCCCAACAACGTTCCGCCATCACACAGCCCCCGCCTGCATGGAGGCATCGTTGGTGACGTCCATCGCCAGGGTGCGGATGCCGGCCCCTGCCAACTGCTGCATCCGCTCCACGCGCCGGGCGGCGCCATAGACGGTGTAGCCGAGTTCCTTCAGTTTCCGTGCAGTGGCCTCCCCAATACCGGAGGAGGCGCCCGTGACGAGTGCGACTTTGGTGTCCATTTGGATTTCGCGTTCCAGTGGTGGTCCATTCGGCGCGATCGCCAAAAGGCCGCACCGGATGGGAACAACCCTATTCGCATCGACACGCCATATCATTGGCATCTGGCGCCATTTTAATTGCTCCTTACGCCAAATGGCGGTCTGGACACCCTTGCTGACGGGCATGGGAGCTTGACGTGTCGCTGACAGCTGCCGGCTTGATGCGGAACCATGCCGCATAGAGAGCGGGGAGGAACAGCAGGATCAGTACCGTGCCGACCGCCGTGCCGCCGATCAGCGTGTAGGCCATCGACCCCCAGAAGACCGAGTGCGTGAGGGGGATGAAGGCCAGCACCGCAGCGAGGGCGGTCAGGATCACCGGCCGCGTCCGCTGCACAGTGGCTTCGATGACGGCGTGATAATCGTCGAGGCCGGCCGCCTGGTTCTCCTTGATCTGTTCGGTCAGGATCAGAGTGTTGCGCATCAGGATGCCGGCCAGACCGATCAGCCCGAGGATGGCGTTGAAACCGAAGGGCTGGTTGAAGGCGAGCAGCATGGGCACGACGCCGACGACGCCGAGCGGTGCGGTCAGCAGGACCATTGCCATCATCGAGAAGGACCGCACCTGCAGCATGATGAAGACCAGCATGGCGGCGATCATGACCGGGAAGACCTTGCCGAGGGCGGTGTTGGCCTTGTTGGCCTCCTCGATCGACCCGCCCACTTCGATGCGATAGCCGGTCGGAAGCGAGGCAATCAGCGGCTGAAGGGCCGTCATGATCTGCTTGGAGACCTCCGGCGGCTGGGTCGCCTCGTTGTAGTCCGAACGGATCGTGATGACGGATGTCCGGTCCCGGCGCTTCATCATCGGCTCCTCCAGGCAGATATCGGCGTGGCCGATCTGGTCTAGCGGGATTTGCTGGCCGGTCCGGCTCGTCAGCGAGAAATCCGCCAGACGCGCCGGGTCCAGGCGTTCGCCGCCGGCGCTGCGCGCCACGATGGGGACATTGCGGATGTCCTCGCGCACCTGGGTGACGGCGATCCCGGTCAGAAGGAACTGGAGTTGCTGCCCGACCTCCGCCGGTGAGAGGCCGATGAGGTTCAGGCGATCCTGGTCGGGCGTGAAGCGGAGCACCGGCGTGCGGTTGCCCCAATCCCGATTGGCCTGCCGGACATCCGGCACGCTCCGCATGATGGCGAGGGCCTTTTCGGAAATGTCGTAGAGCTTTGCCGCATTGGGGCCCATCACCCGGAATTCGATTGGGAACGGCGTGTAGGGGCCGAACACGAGCTGGGTGACGCGGACATAGGCCTCGGGCACCAGTCCCTGCGCCACCGTCTGCCGCAGCCGGTGCTTCAAGGCCTCGCGCGTCTCGGCGTCCGGCGTCAGCACGACGATCTTGGCGAAGGCAGGATCGGGCAGTTCGGGCGACAGGGCGATGAAGAAGCGGGGAGCGCCCTGGCCGATATAGCTGGTGACGATCTTCGCCTCCGGCTGATCGGCCAGCCAGCGTTCGATCTTCTCGACCGAGGCCGTCGTCGTCTCGATGCTGGTGCCTTCCGGCAGGCGGACCTCCACCAGCACCTCGGGACGGTCGGAGGTCGGGAAGAACTGTTGCTTCACACCGCCCATGCCGACGATGGCAACGGCAAAGGCGAGGCCGACGACGCCGCAGGTCAAGGCCTTGTGCCGCACGGCGAAGCTGATGACCCGCCGCAGGCGCTGGTAGTTCGGGGTGCCGTAGATCGCCTCGTGACCGCCGGCGACCGGTTTGATCGCCGGCAGCATCCTGACGCCCAGATATGGGGTGAAGACCACCGCCACGATCCAGGAGACGATGAGGGAGAATCCCACGACCCAGAAGATGTTGCCGGCATATTCGCCGGCGGTCGAGCGCGCGAACCCCACCGGCAGGAAACCGGCGATCGTCACCAGCGTTCCCGACAGCATCGGCGCCGCCGTGTGGCTCCAGGCATAGGCCGCCGCCCTGATGCGGTCGACGCCCTCCTCCATCTTCACCACCATCACCTCGATGGCGATGATGGCGTCGTCCACCAGCAGGCCGAGCGACAGGATCAGCGCGCCGAGCGTGATGCGGTCGAAGAAGCGTCCGGTTTCCAGCATGATGAGGAAGACGACGGCGAGCGTCAGCGGCACGGCCGCCGCCACGACGATGCCGACGCGCCAGCCGAGGCTGAGCAGGCTGACCAGCAGCACCACGCCCAGCGCCATGGCGAATTTGATCATGAATTCGTCGACCGCCGAGGTGATGTTGACGGCTTGGTCGGTCACCTTGTCGAGCGTCATCCCGAGTGGCAGCGACCGCGCGCTGACGGCCGCCCTGTCCTCCAGCGCCTTGCCGAGCGCCAAGCCGTCCCAGCCCTCCTGCATGACCACCGCCAGCATAACGGTGGGCTCGCCCTGGTGACGGATGATGTAGGTCGGCGGATCCTCGTAGCCGCGGCGGACCTCCGCGATGTCCGACAGCTTCAGCGTCCGACCGGCGGCGACGATCGGCGTGTCGGCGATCGCCTGCACGCCGTCATAGGCACCGTCGATCCGGATGAAGACCTGCGGCCCCTGCGTGTCGATCGAACCGGACGGCGTGACGGTGTTCTGCCGCTGCAAGGCGGCGATGATGTCCTGGGCCGACACGCCGAGGGTCGCCAGCCTGGCATAGGAGAACTCGACGAAGATCCGTTCCGGACGCTCGCCCAGGATGTTGACCTTCTTGACGCCCGGCACATGCAGCAGGTCCTGGCGGATCGTCTCCGCCTGCCGTGCCAGCTCGCGCATCGGCAGGCCCTTGGCCTTCAGCGCATAGAGCGCGAAGCTGACGTCGGAATACTCGTCGTTGACGAAGGGGCCGAGCACGCCGGGCGGCAGGTTGCGCGTCTCGTCGCCCATCTTCTTGCGAGCCTGATAGAACTCCTCCTGCACCTTGGCCGGCGGCGTGCTGTCCTTCAGCGTGAGCGTCATATAGGCGTAGCCGGGCCGCGTCGTCGTCTCCACCCGGTCGTACCAGGTCAGTTCCTGAAGGCGCTTCTCCAACGGTTCGGCGACAAGATCCTGCATCTCGCGCGCGGTAGCGCCCGGCCACACGCTGGTGACCGTCAGGGTCTTGATGGTGAAGGAAGGATCCTCCGCCCGGCCGAGCATGACGAAGGCGAAGGCGCCTCCCGCCGCCAGCAGGAGGATGAAGAACAGGGTGACGGCCCGTTCACGGACGGCGATGGCGGAAAGATTGAGGCTCATCACTGGCCCCCGCTCTCGGCGGCGGTCCTGACGCGGACCCCGTCCTGGAGAAGATGGGCGCCGAGCGACACCACTGGGTCGCCAAAGCCGAGCCCGGAGATCACGGCGGTGTCGCCGCTGACCCGGACCAACCGGATCGGTTGGAAGCGCACCGTCGAGCTGGCGCGGTCCAGGGTCCAGACACCGGTCCTCCGGCCGTCGTCCAGCACGGCGCCCAGCGGCACCTGCATGTCCGCCTGACCCGTCCGATCCACTGCCCGGCCCGCCGTCCATCCGGCCAGCCTGATGGTGACCGTCGCCCCGAGCGGTGCCGAGGCGGCGTCGCCGTCGAGCACGTAGCGCGCCTCGTAGGTGCGGGTCTGGGCATCGGCGGCGTCCGACAGCTGCCGCAGATGCGCGCCGTAGCGCTGCCCGTCTGCGCCGTAGAGGCTGGCCTCAGCCGGCGAGCCGATCTGCGGCCGGATGGTTTCGGGCAGCGCCACCACCGCCTCGCGCGGGCCGGCCTGGGCGATCCGGACGACAGTCTGGCCGGCGGCGACGACCTGCCCCGGCTCGCCGAGCGTTTCGACCACCGTGCCATCGCTGTCGGCGACCAGGATCGAATAGGTCGCCTCGTTCTCGGCGACCCGCGCATCGGCTTCCGCACTGGCGAGCTGCGCCCTCGCGGTGTCCAGCGCGGCCTTCGCCTGTTCATGACGCTGCCGGGTGGCCCAGCCGTCGTTGACCAGACTGGCGTAGCGCCGCTCGTCCGCCTGGGTCTGCACAGCCGTCGCCCGCGCCGCGGCGACCGCGTTGCGCTTCGCCGTGAGCGCGAGGCGCAGGTCCGTCTCGTCGATGCGCATCAGCGGCTGGCCGGCTTTGACCGGCTGGCCGACCGTCGCCAGCCGCTCGATGATCTTGCCGGGGACGCGGAAGCCGAGATTGCTCTGCACCCTCGCCCCGACGACGCCGGTGAAGCCGCGCTCGGATCCGGCGACCGGAACCGCCGCGGCAAGCCGGACGATCGGCGCCTCCTGCCGGGGGTCGCTCACCGCCGACGCCTCTTGTGTGTGCATGGACAGCGTCACGACCGCGGCAGCGCCGAGCGCCGCCGTCAGAATGCCACCCGCTACGACCATGGGTCTCTTTTTCATGCCCGCCGCCTCAGTCGCTTTAGATTGCGTACGACATCTATATCGACTATAGAGGTCAAACGCAATCTAAATGACGGGGCGCTCTCACATGGCGGCACCGCTATCGGCGGCGCTTCCGGGGCCGATCCCGACACAAGGAAGAAAGAGAGAGTTCGATGGCAAAGATCGATCGCGGCATCGCCTTGGTGACGGGCGCGTCGTCCGGCATCGGCTACGCGGCGGCCAAGGCCCTGCAAGCCGCAGGATTCGATGTGTTCGGAACCAGCCGTCACGCGGATGCCAAGGGCCCCGAGGGCGTCACCATGCTGACCTGCGACGTCACCGACGACGCCTCCGTGGCCGCCCTGGTCGATAAGGTGCTGGACGACGCCGGCCGCATCGATCTGCTGGTCAACAATGCCGGCGTCGGTCTTTTCGGCGGTGCGGAGGAGTCCTCGGTCGCCCAGGCGCAGTCCCTGTTCGATGTGAACATGTTCGGCGTCATCCGCATGAGCAACGCCGTGCTGCCGATCATGCGGCGCCAGAAAAGCGGCCGGATCGTCAACCTGAGTTCGGCGCACGGATTCATTCCGGTCCCCTATTTCGCGCTCTATGCGGCGACGAAACATGCGGTGGAGGGCTACTCCCAATCGCTTGACCATGAACTGCGCACGCTCGGCATCCGGGTCACGCTGGTCGAGCCCGCCTATACCCGAACCTCGTTCGACGGGAACCTCATCAAGCCGGACCGCTCGCTCGACGCCTATGCGTCGGCGATTGCCGACGTGACCGTGGCCGTCGAGGATGCGATCAGGAAGGGCGACACGCCCGAGACCGTGGCCGAAACCATCGTCAAGGCCGCGACGGAGACCGAACCGAAGCTGCGCTACCCGGCCGGGAAACTCGCCCGGCAGGTCAGCGTCCTGCGCCGCTTCGTCCCGGCCGCCGCCTTCGACAAGAGCCTGCGCAAGATGCTGCGGCTGCCGGTCTGAGCCCGTTTCAAGAGGAAACCTGCCATATCCGCTGCAGAGGAGGAGATTCCATGACCGCTCTGTCCCGTCGGGAGGGTCCGGCGGCCCCGGCGCCCGCCTACACAGTGCCGCCCGGCGTTCTCGACGGGCCGGTGGTGCCGACAATGCTCCGCCTTGCGGTGCCGACGATCCTGGTGCTGGTCGTCCAGACGCTGGTCGGGGTGGTCGAGACTTGGTTCGTCGGCTTTCTCGGGACCGATGCGCTCGCCGGGGTCGCCCTGGTCTTTCCCGTGCTCATGCTCATGCAGATGATGGCGAATGGCGGCATCGGCGGCGGCGTCTCCTCTGCTGTCGCGCGGGCCTTGGGGGCGAAACGCCGCGAGGAGGCCGAAGCGCTGGTCTGGCACGCGGTCGTCCTGGCCGGCGCATTCGGCATCCTCTTCATGGTGGCGGCTCTCCTCGCCGGACCGATCCTCTATCGGGCGATGGGGGGAACCGGACCGGCGCTGACGGCGGCGCTCACCTATTCCGGGGCCGTGTTCGCCGGCTCCATTCCGGTCTGGATCACCGCACTGCTGTCGTCGGCCCTTCGCGGCGCCGGGAATGTGAGGGTGCCGGCGCTCGTGATCTCGATCGGCACCGTGCTCCTCATCCTCCTGTCGCCGGCCCTGATCTTCGGCTGGGGCCCTTTTCCCCGTCTCGGCGTTGCTGGCGGCGGGGTTGCGGTGGTCGTCTACTACCTGTTCGCGGCGCTTGCACTGACGCTGTATCTGCGCTCTTCGAGGAGCTTGCTGAAGCTCAGGGTCGTTCCCCTGCGCGCCCGCCTGTTCAAGGATATCCTCGGGGTCGGTTTCCTGTCGGCGATCGGCACCGTCCAGGTCAATCTCACCGTCACCCTCGTCACCGCCGCGGTCGGCCGGTTCGGCGCCGATGCCATCGCCGGGTACGGCATCGCCTCACGGCTCGATTACATCCAGATTCCGCTGATCTTCGGGCTCGGCACCGCCTTGGTCACCATGGTCGGCCACAACATCGGGGCCGGGCAGCCGGCACGGGCGCGCAGCATAGCCTGGACCGGCGCAGCCATCGCCTTCGGGATGACCGAGACCATCGGCCTTGCCGCCGCACTCTTCCCGCAAGCCTGGATCGGCCTGTTCAGCGATGATCCTCAGGTGCTGGCGATGGGCACCCTCTATCTGCGGACCGTGGCACCGGCTTACGGTGCAGTCGGGTTGGGGTTGGCGCTCTATTTCGCCAGCCAGGGAGCCAAGCGCGTCCTGTTTCCCGTCCTGGCCGGCACCGTCCGCATGATCATCGCCGCCTTCATCGGCTGGGCGGCGGTGATCTGGTTCGGTGCCGGACTTTCGACCCTGTTCCAGATCACGACCCTGGCAGCGGTTTCGTACGGGCTTCTGACGGCCGCCGCGATGATGGGTGGGGCGTGGGGCCGGCATCACGCCTCTCATCCGGCGGTGCCCCGCAGACGTCCGGCGGAATAGGGCGAGGTGGAGAATTGTGTCCGTCATCCACATCTCCTATAGAGGTTGGTTGAAATCTAAGAAGGGGCATACCATGCGTGTGAGTCGCGTTCAGGCTGAGGAAAACCGGCAGACTGTGATCACCGTCGCGAGCCGTCTTTTTCGCGAGCACGGTTTCGACGGCATCGGTCTCAAGGATCTGATGGAGGCGGCGGGCCTGACCCAGGGTGCCTTCTACAAGCAGTTCGCCTCGAAGGAGGATTTGGCGGCTCAGGCGTCGGCGCGGGCGTTGGAAAGCGCTTACTGCCGATGGACGGCGGCGGCCACTGCAAATCCAGAGGATCCGCTTGGCCCGGTGATCGGCTTCTATCTCAGCGCCGGGCACCGCGAGGAAAAGTCCGACGGTTGCCCAATCGTGGCGCTCGGTTCCGATGCCGCCAGACACGGCATCGTGGTGAAGGCGTCGTTCGAAGCCGGGATCAGGACCCATCTCGACATCCTCGAACGCCTGATTTCGGAAACGCAGGGCGAGGAGTTCAAAAGCAAGGCGATGGCAATTCTTTCACTGATGGTCGGCGCGCTGACGCTCTCGCGTGTCGTCAACGATCCCGGCCTTGCTCAGGCCTTTCTGGATACGGCTGCTGAGCAAGTCCGAAATATTGCCGCCGCGTGACCGCGGCATGACCACACCGTGAACTGGTCGATCGGAGGGTGTTTGACCATGCCAGCAGGTACATCCGTCCGGCGGACCGCAATCCTGACGATCGCCGGCCGAACCTTTCTTCGACAGGGCTATGCCGATGCCTCGATGGATGGTATCGCCGCCGAGGTGGGCGGCTCCAAGAGCACGCTCTATCGTTATTTCCCTTCCAAAGCGGCGCTGTTCGCAGCCTATGTCGAGGAAATCTGGACTTTGACATGGTCCGCTCTTGCCGCTGTACAGGTGGAGAAAAAGGGACCCGAGGCTGTACTGGAGGACACGGCGCGAGCCTATCTGGACTTGATACTGTCCCCTTCAGCGCTTGCCGTGACCCGCCTCGTGATGGCTGAAACCGGTCGTTTTCCGGAGATTGGCCGCATCTTCTACGAGCGTGGAATTCGGCGCGCGGAAAGTCAAATCGCAGCCATATTGCAGCGCTTGGCAGAGCAGACTGACGTACCCGGCTGGAACTTTCTGGCACTGCCCGGCGCTGCTGCTCATTTCCGGGCTCTCTGTGAAGCCGGTCTGCATGAGGAATGCCTGTGGGGTGTATACGAATCGGCTTCCCAGGAAGATGTTGGCAACGTTGCCCAGCAGGCGGTCGCCCGGTTCCTGCGAGGCTGTCTGGGACAAATTTATCTTTGATTTTCGAAATAATGAGAAGAAACGAATGGGATTTTCCCGTATGTCCGTCAAAGGGTGGCAATGCGGACAGTCGGACAACGCGGTTCGGTGACAAGCGGTCCTGCATTCGTTCATAACCCTCTCCGGTCATATGCCAGCCTCAGGATCTGGCGCCGGCTGGAGAGGGAGATGGCGTGCCGCGACATCGCTTGTTACCCGACGTGGACCTGCGACGGCTTCTTGGCGTTCCCACGGATCGGGATGCCTTGGCGCGTTACTTCACGCTCACCTCTTCGGACCAAGATCTCGTTCTGACACGGCGGGGCGCGGCCAATCGGCTGGGCTTCGCCGTGCAGCTGGCGCTGCTTCGGCATTCCGGCCGTGCGCTTGCCCAAGTCGAGGAACCGCTCGACGCTCTGGTCGCCTGGATCGCCACCCAGATCCATGTGCCGGCGCACCTGTTCACCGATTATGCGCGCCGGCCCCAGACGATGACCGATCATGCCCGGCAACTCGCCGCCATGCTCGGGTTGCGGCCATCCACCAATCTCGATCTTCCCTTCATGATCGAAGCGGCCGCCCAGGCCGCCTGGACCACGAACAGGCCGGAACCGATCGTCACAGCCCTCGTCTCCGCCCTCCGCTCCCAAAACCTCATCCTACCGGTGTTGCCGGTGATCGAGCGCACCGGCGCCGCTGGGCGCGCCCGTGCCCGCAAGCGGGCGGTGGATGCTCTGCTTGCCGGCCTCACCGACGAGCAACTGGCCGAACTCGACCGTCTGCCGGTGGTCGATCCTGACCTCGGCGGGACTCCTCTTTCCTGGTTGAAGGCGATGCCGAGCGCGCCGAAAGCCGGACATGTCCGTGATCTGCTCGACAAGCTTCAGTTCGTCCGCGCCATTGGGATCGCATCCGATATCGACACGCGCATTCCC
This sequence comes from Azospirillum himalayense, assembly GCF_042657465.1. Classification (NCBI taxonomy): domain Bacteria; kingdom Pseudomonadati; phylum Pseudomonadota; class Alphaproteobacteria; order Rhodospirillales; family Azospirillaceae; genus Azospirillum; species Azospirillum himalayense. The sequence goes on from NZ_JBHSLC010000113.1 coordinate 31,665, forward strand.
GAAGTCCGGTTCCGCCAGTTCGTCCGGGAAGGTCAGGCATCGCCCGCCTATCTGCTCGGCCGCTACACCGCTCAACGGCGGCGAGCAACCCTGGTTGCCGTGCTGTTCGATCTGGAATCCCGATTGATCGACGCCGTGCTCGACATGGCCGACCGGCTGATCGGTGGCGCCTTCACACGGGGCAAGCACGCCAAGGAAAAGCCTGCCAACGGCTGGACGAGACCACGGCTCTGCTGGCCGACGTGCCCGATCCCGCCGATGTTCCCCAGGCGGTTCGCCGGCAACTCGGCCAGTTGTGCCGGCGCTATGACGGGCGAGCCCTGCGGCGCTTTGGCCCCGCCAAGCGCCACAGCCTGCTGGTCTGCTTCCTGTTCGAACGGCGCCAGGGGTTGCTCGACGACCTCGTGCAGGCCCACGACACCCACATGACCGGCCTGATGCGCCGCGCCCGCCATGCCGCCGAGGCGGAAGCCCAGCGCTTGCGGCGCGCCGCCGAGGACGGCCTGCTGACCCTGGTCGATACCGGCAAGGCGGTGCTCGCCGGCGATCACACGGAATCGGTGGGCGGGCTGCGCCAGCGTCTCGGCGCCGACCGGCTTCACGGTGCGGTCGCGGCGTGCGAGGCGGTGTCCCGGCAGGACGGCCGCGGCGTGGTGGACGCCGTGCTCGCCCGCTACCCGGATCTGCGCAAGTCGCTGCCGGCCTTCCTGGCGCTGCCGTTCGCCTCCGACACTGGACACGACAGCCTGCTGCGGGCCATCGATCTGGTCCGGCAGCTCGATCATGGTGACCTCAAGGCCTTGCCGGACGACGCGCCGACCGACTTCGTCCCCGCCGGCTGGCGCGCGATGCTGCGCGACGACCAGGGCCGGCTGCGCCGCTCGCTGTGGGAGATGGCGCTCGCCCTGGCGGTTCGCGACGCACTGCGCTCCGACGACCTTCACCTGCCCGACAGCCGGCGCCATGCCGGCTTCTGGACGCTGGTGCTCGACGAGCGGCTGTGGGCCACCGCCCGCACCACCGCCTACGCCGACCTCGGCCTGTGCGACCGGCCGGGCGACCACCTCACCGACCTGACCCGGGCGATCGAGACCGCCGCCGCGGTCTTTTCCGCTGGCCTCGGCAGCAACAATTTCGACGCCATCGAACAAGACCAACTGTGTCTGCGCCGACCCGATGCCTTGCCCGTGTCGCTGGAAGTCCGTCACTTGCGCCGGGAGATCGAAAGCCGGATGCCGCGGGTGCGGATCGAGGACATCCTGCTCGCCATCGACCGGCGTTGCGGTTTCACCCGCGCCTTCCGCCCGCTCGCCGGCTACGAGCCGCGCGCCCGCGACACCTACCGCGCCCTGCTCGCCACGCTGATCGCCCACGGCACCAACCTCGGCCTGACCGCCATGGGCGACAGCGTGGAGGACCTGACCGCGGCCGATCTGCAGCAGACCTCCCGCTGGCTGGTGCGCGAGGCTACGGTGAAGGCGGCCAACGCCCAGATCATCGAGGCTCTCCACCGCCTGAACTTCGCCGCGCTCTGGGGCGACGGCCGGCTGTCCTCCTCCGACGGCCAGCGTTTCCGGGCGCCGCCGGGCACGCTGATCGGCGCCTACCATCCCCGCTACTTCGGCCATTACGACAAGGCCGTCACCGTCTACACCCACGTCAGCGACCGCCTCGGCGTCTTCGCCACCCAGGTCATCTCCTGCGCCCCGCGCGAGGCGACCTACGTGCTCGACGGACTGCTCGACAACGACAGCGGCCTGGAGCCCCTTCTGCACACCACCGATACGCATGGGTTTACCGAGCCCCTGTGGGGTCTATGCCATCTTTTGGGGATCGACTTCATGCCCCGGCTGAAGGACTTGGCCGACCAGCGGCTGTGGCGCCCCGATGGCGCCCGGGTTCCCGACGCGGTCGCCGGGCTGTTCGCCGGGACCATCGACACCGCTCTCATCGTCGAGCACTGGGACCAGCTCGTGCGCATCGCGGCCTCGCTCAAGGCCCGCACCGCCCCGGCCCACGTCGTACTGCAACGCCTGACTGCCGGCGGACCCAGCAACCGCATCGCCAAGGCGCTGACCGCGCTGGGCCGCCTCGTGAAGACGCGGAACATTCTGCGCTATCTGCACGACGCCCCGTTCCGCCGGCTGATCCAGGCTCAGCTCAACCGCGGTGAATCCCGCCACGCCCTGGCCCGCTGGCTGTTCTTCGCCAACCAGGGCGAGTTTCGCACCGGCGACGTCGAGGCGATCATAAACAAGGCCAGCTGCCTGAGCTTGCTGTCCAACGCCGTGGTGCTGTGGAACACCCTGCAGATGGAGCGCATCGTGACCCAGCTGCGCAGCGACGGCTTGGCCATCGCCGATGACGATCTCACCCACGTCTGGCCGCTCCAGCGCCGCCACGTCGTGCCCAGCGGCGTCTACTTCGTCAACCGCATCATGCCCGTCTTCACCCTGCCGGAACCGGTCGAAGCCTGACCCTCGGGCGCGCCAGAACCCGCGGCGTCGATCTCTCCGGTCAATATGGCGTGCAATACGCTACAGTATATTTTCGCAGAGTTGCTGGAAACACCCCTTCCAACGCGAAGGTGCACCAATGAGCGCCTCAGGAGACGTGCGTCCGCAAGGCTGCGTGGTCGCTGCTTTGGACGGCTGCAGGCCACCTCCCCTCCCCTCTCCACGCTCAAGTTAACGTGACGATGCCTGTCACGCTGCTTGAAGTGTCTTGCAACCGAAAACAGCAGAGCCTGACATCCATAAACATGTTCTTGGGGTCAGAAATGGCCTCGGTTGGCGAGCCGAAGCCGCTGCAGCTTCTCGAAATCCGTACCCGCGTGGTAGGACGAGCGGGTCAGCGGCGTCGAGGCCACCATCAGGAAGCCCTTGCCGCGGCCAAGTGTTGCGTAGCTCTCGAATTCTTCGGGAGTCACGAACCGGTCTACCGCCGCGTGCTTGGGCGTCGGCTGGAGGTACTGCCCGATCGTCATGAAGTCGACGTCGGCGGCGCGTAGGTCATCCATCACCTGCCCGACCTCCTCCTTCGTCTCGCCCAGGCCCACCATGAGGCCGGACTTGGTGAAGATCGTCGGATCCAGCTCCTTCACCCGCGACAGCAGCTGCAGTGAGGTGAAGTAGCGGGCCCCCGGACGGACCCTCGGGTAGAGGCGCGGCGCCGTCTCCAAATTGTGGTTGAAGACGTCGGGCCTGGCCTCGACGACCACTTCAAGCGCGCCCTTCTTCTTCTGGAAGTCGGGGGTGAGGATCTCGATGGTGGTGCCGGGCGACGCCGCGCGGATGGCGCGGATGGTGCGCGCGAAATGCGCCGCCCCGCCGTCCGCCAAGTCGTCGCGGTCGACCGAGGTCACCACGACGTGGCTGAGCTTCAGCTGGGCGACCGCCTCGCCGACATTGTCGGGCTCGTGCGGATCCAGCTGGTCCGGGCGGCCGGTCTCGACGTTGCAGAAGGCGCAGCCGCGCGTGCAGATAGAGCCCAGGATCATGAAGGTGGCGTGCTTGCGCGTCCAGCACTCCCCGATGTTCGGGCAGGCCGCCTCCTCGCACACCGTGTTCAGTTTCAGCCCGCGCATCAGCTGGCGGGTCTCGTCGTACTCCTGGCCGTTCGGCGCCTTCACCCGGATCCAGCCCGGCTTGCGCTGGATGGAGTTGTCCGGCTTGTGGGCCTTTTCGGGGTGGCGAAGCTTTGCCGGTGAACCGATGGCGAACGCTGTCATGGCTGCCGGACTCCGCGTGAACGGGCTCCACCGTTGGCCGGCCCGTCGGGGCGCCGGGCGACAAGGGCCGACAACCCCATGGTGAGCACCGTCTCGCCACCATGATTTTTGGTTTCAAGGCGACAGGTGACGACTCCACGATCCGGTCTGCTCGATGGCTTCAGTTTGGCGACGGTCACGTCGACATACAGCGTATCGCCCGGCCGGACCGGCTTCAGAAAGCGGACGTCGTCGATGCCGAGCCCGGCCAGCGCCGTTCCCTCCAGCAGCGCCAGCTGGAAGTACATCCGGTAGGTGAGCAGGATCGTCTGAAGGCCGCTGGAAATCAGCGAACCGAACATCGACGTCGCCGCTGCTTCCCGATCCACATGGAACGGCTGCGCGTCCCATTCCAACGCAAAGCGGATGACGGACTCCTCCGTCACCGTCACGCCAGCCGACCGGTAGTGGGCGCCCTCCTCAAGCTCCTCGAAGAACATACCGCGGGTCATCACCGCTTCTCCGGTTGTCGCCTCAGGCATCGATGACCGCGAGTTCAGCCCCAATGGGAAGCACCGTTCCCGGTTCGGCCGCGCGGGCGATCAGACGCCCGGTGGTTGGAGCGACGATCTCGTACGTCGCCTTGTCGGCCTCGACGGTCGCAATGACGGCGCCCGCTTCGACGGTTGCGCCCAGCTCGGCTTCCCACGCCGCGAGCGTCACCTCTTCAATGGTCAGCCCGAGCTTCGGGACCTTGACACGCACCTTCATGACTTTCCCCTCACATTCCACGGTAAATCGGATTGCGCTTCTCCAGGAAGGCGCGCATGCCTTCCTTCTGGTCCGCGGTCGCGAACAGACGCAGGAACTCCTGGAGTTCATATTCGAGCGCCGCGTCGAAGCCGGAGTCGGCGCCGACGTTGACGCTGGCCTTGGCTGCGCCGAGAGCCAGCGGCGCCTTCGTGGCCAGCTCGTCCGCCAACGCCTGGGCCGCTTCACGCAGTTCACCCGGCGGCACGCAGCGGTTGGCCAGTTGCAACTCCACCGCCTCCCGCCCCTCGACGAGCCGGCCGAGCATCAGCAGTTCCTTGGCCTTCAGCCGGCCGAGCCAGCGGGTCAGCCGCACCGCCGCCCCCGCACCCGGAATGACCCCGATGTTGATCTCCGCCAGCCCGAAGCGGGCGGCCTCCGTGCACAACACGAAGTCGCAGGCGAGCGACAGCTCGGTGCCGCCGCCGGTGGCCCAGCCGTGCACCGCGGCGATGACCGGCTTCCGGCACATCTCGATGTCGCGGAACAGGCCGAGCCACCCCCGGTTGTACGTCAGCATCTCGTTGGGGCCGTAGTCCACCATCTCCGAGATGTCGGCCCCGGCGGTGAAGGCGCGGTCGCCGGCGCCGGTGAAGACGATGCTGCGCACCGCCGGGTCGGCCCCGGCTTCCTCCACGGCTTGCCGGCATTCGCGGATGCACTGGCTGTTCATCGCGTTGTGGACGCGCGGGCGCGACAGCGTGATCCAGCGCGCGGCGCCGCGGGTGTCCACGGCGATGGTTTCATACGCCGGCCCGCTCATGACGCCAGCATCCCCTGCACGGCCTCGGCGATGGAGGCGGGGGTGGGCAGGTAAAGCGATTCCAGCCCTGGGGCGAAGGGGCTGGGCGCGAAGGGCGGCGTGACGCGGCGGGGCGGCGCCTTCAGCAGCGGCAAGCCGCGCTCGACCACCGACGTGATGATCTCCGCGCCCAGCCCGCAGGGCGCGTGCCCCTCATGGACGACGCACAGCCGTCCGGTGCGCTCCACGGAGGACAGGATGGTGGCGACGTCCAGCGGGCTCACCGTCCGGGGATCGACCACCTCCGCGTCGATGCGCTGTTCGGCGAGCAGGGCGGCGGCCTGGAGCGCCGTGCCGACCATCTGGCCCAGCGCGACGATGGTCACGTCGCGGCCGGGCCGCTTCACCTCCGCCACGCCCAGCGGCAGCAGCGCGTCCTCGCCGTCCGGCACCTCGCCGGACGTGCCGATCAGCTTCTTGCTGAGCAGGCAGAGCACCGGGTTGTCGTCGCGGATGCCGGCCTTGACCAGCCCCAGCACGTCGGCCGGCGTCGCCGGGGTAACGACCTTCAGCCCCGGCACATGCGCGAACCAGGCGGCAAAGCTCTGCGAATGCTGCGGCCCGGCGTTCACCCCGCCCCCGCCGAAGGTGTAGAGCAGCAGCGGCACGCCGACCTGCCCGCCGAGCATGTAGCGCAGCTTGGCCGCCTGGTTGACCAGCGGATCCATGCAGCAGGTCAGGAAGTCCTCGAAGCCGATCTCCACCACCGGGCGCAGGCCGGTCATGGCGGCCCCCACCGCCGCCGAGACGAAGCCGTTCTCGGCGATCGGCGTGTCACGCACGCGGTCGGCGCCGAACTGCTGGTAGAGCCCCCGCGTCTGGGCGAAGATGCCGCCGCTGGCGCCCACGTCCTCGCCCATCAGGATGACGCGCTCGTCGCGCGCCATCTCCTCGCGCAGCGCGCGGGTCAGGGCCTGGTAATATTTGATGCGAGCCATATCCTTCACCCCGCGTAGACGTCTTCGCCGATGGCCGAGGCCGGCGGGCTTTGCAGGCCGGCGGCCCACTCCGCGGCTTCGCGGATGCGCGCCTCCGCCTCGACGCGCAGGCCGGACAGCGCGTCGGCCGGCAGCCCGCCCGCCCCCTGCCGCTCGAAGCGCAGGATCGGGTCGAAGTCCGTGCCGGTGTCGCGCTCCGCCTGCGTTTTGTAGACCTGCGGGTCGCCCTCGTAGTGGCCATGCCAGCGGTAGGTCCTGGCCTCGATCAGCGTCGGCCCCCCTCCGGCGCGGGCCCGCTCCGCGGCTTCCGTGACGGCGGCGTGCACCGCCAGCACGTCCTCGCCGTCCACCGTCACGCCGGGGAAGCCATAGGCCGCGGCGCGGTCGGCGATGCGCTCGACCGAGACGTGCACCGCGTAGGGCGACAGCTCGGCATAGCGGTTGGCCTCGCAGAAGAAGACGATGGGCAGCTTCCAGATCGCCGCCATGTTCATCGCCTCGTGCGCGATGCCGGTGCCCGATGCCCCTTCCCCGAAGAAGGCGACGACGCAGTGGGGTTCTTTGCGGATTTGCAGCGACAGCGCCGCGCCGGTGCCGAGCCCGAGCGACTGGCCGACGATGCCGTTGGCGCCCAGCACGCCCATCGCCACGTCGGCAATGTGCATCGAGCCGCCGCGGCCCTTGCCGTAGCCGGCCGACTTGGCGAACAGTTCCGCCATCATCAGCCTGGGGTCGGCGCCCTTGGCGAGGCAATGGCCGTGGCCGCGGTGGGTGCTGGTGATGAAGTCGCCCGCGCCGAGCGCCGCGCAGGCACCGACGGCGCAGGCCTCCTGCCCGAGCGAAAGGTGGATGAAGCCGGGCAGATCCCCCTCCCGGTAGCGGTCGGCGGCGATCAGTTCGAAGGTCCGCACCTCCCACATCAGGCGGTACAGCCGGGCGGCCAGTTCAGTCGAGACGGTCATGGCGTCCATCCCCTTTCCGATCAGCAGCCGAGCGCGCGGGCGATGAGGATCTGCTGGATCTCGCTGGTGCCCTCGCCGATCTCCAGGATCTGCGCCTCGCGGTAGAGGCGGTTGACGCGGTAGTCGTGCATGAAGCCGTAGCCGCCGTGGATCTGGTAGGCGTCCTGCGCGGCCTGGACGGCCAGCCGCGTGCCCATCAGCTTCACCATCGCCGCCTCGGTGTGGCACTCGCGCCCCTGCGCGTGCAGCCAGGCGACGTAATGGGCGAAGCGGCGCGTCCCCTCGGCGTGCGTCGCCATGTTGGCGAGCTTGGCCTGGGTGAGCTGGAAGGCGCTCAGCGGCTGCCCGAACTGCTTGCGGTCCTTGGCATAGGCCAGCGTCTCCTCCAGGCAGGCGCGGGTCAGCGCGCAGCCCAGCGTGCCGAAGACGATGCGGCCCAGGTTCAGCCCGGCCAGCGCCTGCTTCAGCCCGGCGCCCTCGCGGCCGAGCAGGTGGTCGGCCGGAACGCGGCAATCCTCGAACACCAGTTCGCGGTTGTCCATGCCGTGCCAGGCCATCTTGTCGAAGGACTGGCCGAGCTGATAGCCGGGCGTGCCAGTCGGGATGATGAAGGAGGAGATCGCCTTGCGGCCGTTCGGCTGCTCGCCGGTCACCGCCATCACCACGGTGCCGTCGCTGATCGCCGTCCCGGCGTTGCTGATGAAGATCTTGTTGCCGTCGATCACCCACCCGTCGCCGCCGCCGTCGCGCACGGCGCGGGTGCGCAGGCCGCCGGCGTCCGAACCGGCGCCCGGCTCGGTCAGCGCGATGGCGCCCAGCTTGTCGCCGCGGGCAAAGGGCGGTAGCCAACGTTCCTTCTGCTCCGGCGTGCCGAGCTGCACGTACATGTTCGCGACCAGCACGTGCACCTGCCAGATCAGCGCGAAGGTTTGGCTGACCGTCCCCATCTCCTCCATCGCGATGATGTAGCTGAGCGAGTCGAGGCCGCTTCCGCCGTATTCCGGCGGGATCATGATCCCGGCCATGCCGAGGTCGCTCCACTTGCGCCAGAGTTCGTAGGGGAACTCGTGGTCGGCCTCCATGCGGGCCTGGACCGGCGCGACTTCCGCCTGCGCGAAGTCGCGCACCATGCGCTGCAGCTCGATCTGCTCGGGGGCAAGTTCGAAGTCCATCTTTCCCTTCCTTCTCCTCGCGGAACAGAAATCAAACGATTGTTTGCTTTTTTGGGTGAGGTTGCCCCCGGTGGGGCGCATTGGGTTCGAGACCGGCGGGTTCGAGACCGGCACCGTGCCGGAGCAGGGCCGTGCACGTTCGTCGCACCGATGCGTGCCCCAACCCGACCAGCCTCTTGTCTTCCGCGGCGGCGTTTCCGACTGTGGTCCGGCTCCATCATACACAGCGCTGATCATCAATCAAATGGTTGTTTGATTTTTTCGGCAGGCCGCGAGCGAGGGCGCTGAAAGCCGTTGCAATGGCGCCAGCCCCGGCTTATTGATGGAACTACAAGCAAACAAGCGTTCGACAAGGAGGGGAGATGTCCAGCCAGAACCGGATCCGCAGCTTGCCGCGCACCCTGCACAGCCTGCTGGAGATGCGGGCCAGCGAGCGTCCGGACCACCCGTTCCTCATGGCGTCTGGACAGACCTGGACCTTTGCCGAACTCGACCGGCACGCGAGCCGCCTGGCTCATGGATTGAAGCGGCGTGGCGTCGGCAAGGGAGACCATGTCCTTGTGATGATGGCCGGATCGCCCGCCTATCTCGCCCTGTGGTTTGCCGTGTCCAAGCTGGGCGCCGTCGAGGTTCCGGTGAACGGCGCCTACCGCGGCGCGATGCTGCGGCACGTTCTCCAGACCGCCCAGGTTCGGCTCGCCATCGTCGAGGACGCCCACCGCGCCGTGTTCCTTGAGGCGTCCGACGGGCTGGTCGATCCCGCGGCCGTGCTGGATCCCGACGCTCTGTTCACTGAGTCCGACGAAGACGGTCCGTTCGCCAGCGCCGATGTTGCCGCCGGGGACCCGGCCGGCATCATCTTCACCTCCGGCACGACCGGGCCGTCGAAGGGCGTGGTGATGAGCCACCGCCACCAGATGTCCTTCGGGCTGTTCTTCTCCGAGATCACGGGATTCCGGGCCGACGACGTCGCCTACAACTACCTGCCCTTCTTTCACATCGCCGCCAAGTTCCTCACCCTCGGCACCATGCTGGCCGGCGGACGGATGGCCTTGCGGCCGGTGTTCAGCCTGTCGCGCTTCTGGAGCGACGTGCACGAGTACGGCGTCACGGTGTGCGTCGCGGTCGGCGGTCTCTGCCACCTGCTGAACAGCGCCCCGGAACGCCCGACCGACGCGGAGAACCCGCTGCGGCTGATCTATGCGGTGCCCGTCCCCTGGGAGTTCAAGGAGCGCTTCGAGGCGCGCTTCGGACTGGAGCTGGTGGAAGGCTATGGCGGGACCGAGAGCAACCTCGTGGCCTACAGCCGCCTTGGCGAGGACACGCCGCGGGGCTCCTGCGGCCGACCGAGCGACCATTTCGAGGTCGTGATCCTCGACGAGGACGGCCACGAGGTGCCGCGCGGCGAAGCTGGGGAGATCTGCGTCAGGCCGCGCCATCCGCGCACCGTGATGACCGGCTATCTCGGGTTGCCTGAGAAAACGCTGGAGGCGTTCGACGGCTGCTGGCTCCACACGGGGGACCGTGCCTATATGAACGAGGACGGCTATGTGTTCTTCCTCGACCGCATGAAGGACGCCATCCGGCGCCGGGGCGAGAACATCTCGTCCTTCGAGGTCGAGCGCATGCTGAACGCCCACCCGGACGTCGCGGAATCGGCGGTCGTGCCGGTGCCGTCGGAGGTCGGCGAGGACGAGGTGAAGGCCATCGTCGTGCTGCGCGAGGGCTCGCGCCTGACGCCCGAGGCGCTGCTGCGTTTCGCCGTGGAGACCATGCCCTACTTCATGGTACCCCGGTTCGTCGAGTTCCGCGCCGAGCTGCCGCGCACACCGACCATGAAGGTTCGCAAGGTCGAGCTGCGGAGCGAAGGCCGGACGGACGGCACATGGGATTGCGAACAAGCGGGCCTGCGCATCACCCGGCGCGGGCTTGAACCGTTATAGAGTTTCGGTGAGCGTTGGAGAAACAGGAAGCATGGCATACACCAAGGCCGATCCCGGCAGCCGCCGGGATGCCATCATCGAGGCCGCCGCGCGGCAGTTCGCCAAGGCTGGCTACGACGCCACGACCATGCGCGACATTGCTTCGCTGACGGGCATGCTCCCCGGTTCTCTCTATTACCATTTCCGGTCGAAGGAAGAACTGTTCGCGGCGGTGCATGAAGAGGCGATCCAGAAGATCTGCGACAGCGTGGTCCGTGCCATCGACCCGGCGGCCGACCCATGGACCCGTCTGGAGCAGGCGGCATCCGGCTATCTGGAAAGCATGCTGATGCACGATTCCGTGTATGCGGGCATCATCGTCACTGAATTTCCGCGGCGCCGATCGCGCAACCTGCGCGAACAGCTGATCAGCCACCGCCAGCGCTTCGAACGCCTGTTCGCCGACATCGTCGACGAATTGCCGCTGAAGGACGGGGTCGACCGAAGCTATTGGCGTCTGGCGCTGCTGGGCATGCTGGCCTGGACCTATGTCTGGTACCGTCCGGGCGGCGACCCGCCGAAGGTCATCGCGCAGACCATGGTCAGGATGCTGAGGAACGACACCGCACAGGCCGACTCCTAATCTTCAAGCGCGAGCTTCCCCTCTCTCGCGGCCCCGCCGGGAGAGAGGGGCTCAAGGTCAGCACCGATGGGCGCCACGGGGAGTGCGGGCGCCGCATGACGAGACGCCGAAGCCGGCGTTCCTTGGAGCCTTGGCCGGCTGAATTACCAAACATACGTTTGTTTTAAGGGGACGAGACGCCCATGACCATCGATGCCGGGAGGGCCACAACCGTGGACGACCGCAGCAAATCCGCAGCAGAGGCCGCAAGCCCGGCCGGACCTTTGATGGGAGTCCGGGTGCTGGACCTGACCCGCCTGCTGCCTGGTGCCTACTGCACGCAAATGCTTGCCGACCTCGGCGCCGACGTAATCAAGGTCGAGCAGCCGGGCCGCGGCGATTACTGGCGCTGGTCGCCGCCCACCGTGCGCACGCAGGGCGCCCAGTTCCTGGCGCTCAACCGCGGCAAGCGCAGCGTCACGCTGGACCTGAAGACCGACGGCGGACGCGAAGCCCTGCTCCGGCTGTGCGCCACGGCGGACGTCCTGATCGAGGGGTTCCGGCCGGGGGTCATGGGCCGGCTTGGGCTCAGCCCCGAGGCGCTGCACGCCAGAAACCCGAAGCTGGTGGTCTGCGCGCTGACCGGCTTCGGCCAGGACGGCCCCTGGGCGCAAGTCGCGGCCCACGACCTGAACTATGTCGGCATGACCGGCCTGCTCCAACTCGTCAACGGCCGTTCCGCCGCGCCGCGGGCCACGGGCCTGCCGATCGGCGACATCGGCGCGGGCGCGCTGATGGCCATCGGCGGCATCCTCGCCGCGCTGGTCGACGCGCGGAGCAGCGGACGCGGGCGGTTCGTCGACGTCTCGGTGGCCGACGGGCTCTATTCCTGGGTCGGCTTCATGACGGCCTGCTGGAACGTTCCGGGCATGGAGGGCGTCGACGTGCCCTTCGACGCCCCGTTCGACAAGCCCTTCTACAGCGTCTACGAGACGGCCGACGGCCGGCATCTGGTCGTCGGCGCCTACGAGGAAAAATTCTGGCAGACGCTCTGCGCCGCGCTGGACCTGCCGGAGTGGCTCGATCGGCAGTGGTGCGGGGGTGAGGAGGAGGACCGCCTGCGCGCGGCGATCGCCGCCGCCTTCAAGCGCAGGACGCTCGATGACTGGCTCGCCGTCTTTGCCGAGCACGAGGCCTGCGTCACCCCGGTGCTGACCACCCGCGAAGCCCTGGAGAGCCCGCACGCCAAGGCGCGCGGCTCCGTGATCACCGTGGACGACCCGGTGGAAGGACCGCTGCGGCACGTTGGCAACCCGTTGCGCTTCGACGGGCACGCCTTCAACGCCCTGGCCCCGGTCCCCCGGCTCGGCGCCGACGGCGAGGCGCTGCTGCGCGAGGTCGGCTACACGGCCGCGGACATCGAAGACTTGCGCGCGAACGGCGCGATGTGAGTGGGAGGAGAACCATGCAGGACATCGCCTTGGAAGACCGGGTCGTCAGCCTTCAGCTGCGCCGCGCCGCCGAACGGACGCCGGACTCCGTCTTTCTGCAGTTCCCGTCGACCGCTTTCACCTACGGCAGCTTCGAGCTGCGCACCAACGCCGTCGCCAATTCCCTGACCCAACTCGGCCTGGGCAAGGGCGGCCGGCTGGCCATCTTCGGCCGCAACTCGCCGGAGTTCCTGGAGGCGTGGTTCAGCGCGGCGAAGCTCGGCGCGCTCTATGTGCCGATCAACACGGAATACCGCGGCGAGGTGCTGCGCCACCAGCTCGACAACGCCGAGGTCACGCACATCGTCGTCGATCCCGACTATCTGGACCGCCTCGACGCGGTGATCGACACCCTGCCCCGCCTCCGCCACGTGCTGGTCACGCAAGCCGCCGAGGCACCGGAACGGCTGGCGCGGCTGACCACGGTGCAACCGTTCGACAGCCTGCGCGCCGGGAGCCAGAGCGACCCCGGCGTGACCGTCGCCTTCGACGATCCGCACGCCATCAGCTTCACCTCGGGCACGACCGGCCCGTCCAAGGGGGTGCTGGCGCTCAACGCGCACGTCGTGCGGTTCGGCCACGACTGGGGCCGCTCGCTCGCCTACCAGCCTCATGAAGCGGTCTACACGCCCCTGCCCCTCTTCCACGCCATCGCCGCTTGGCTGGGCGTGATCCCGACCCTGCTCAACGGCGCCCGCATCGCCATCGCGCCGCGCTTCTCAGCCTCGACCTACTGGGACGAAGTGCGCGCGGCGAAGGCGGACATCGCCCACGGCATCTTCTCCATGGTGCCGATCCTGCTGAAGCAGCCGCCGCGTCCCGACGACGCCGACCAGCCGGCCCGCGCCTTCTACAACGGCAACGAGAACCCGGCCTTCGAGGAGCGGTTCCGCTGCCGCATCGTCGAGGCCTATGGCGCGACCGAAACCGGAATTGTCGCCTCCACGGCGATCGGCGAGGCGCGCGTGCCGAAATCCTGCGGCCGGCCCAACACGGAGACCTTCGAGGTCGCCATCGTCGACGATCTCGACCGGCCCGTGCCGCCGGGCACGGTCGGCGAGATTCTCGTCCGCCCGAAGGAGCCTTTCAGCATGTTCCGGGAATATCACGGCCGCCCCGACGCGACGCGCGACGCCTTCCGCAATCTGTGGTTCCACACCGGCGACAATGGGAAGATCGACGGCGACGGCTACCTGTACTTCATCGACCGCAAGAAGGACGCAATCCGCCGGCGCGGCGAGAACATTTCCTCCTACGAACTGGAGTTCGCGGTCAACCAGCATCCCGACGTTCTGGAATGCGCCGCCGTGTCGGTGCTGTCCGACCTCGGCGAGGATGAGGTGAAGGTGGTGATCGTGCCGAAGCCCGGCAGCGCGATCACCGCCGAGGCGTTCTGGGACTTCTGCGACCGGACCATGCCGCGCTTCTGGGTTCCCAGCTTCCTGGAGATCCGGGACGCCCTGCCGAAGACCGCCAACGGCAAGGTCCAGAAGCAGTTCCTGAAGCCCCACGACGCCGGGGACTCCCTGTACGCCCGCGACTGGAAGTCCGGCGCGATCCGGAAGGTCTGAGGGGCGCGCCTATTCGCCTCCGCGAGGGATGGCAGCCGGTCGCCATCTCCCGCGATCTCGCCGTCATCCCAGCGAAGGCTCTACAGTATGCACACATTTCGCGAGTGCTGTAAGGGACTGAGATACCTGAAAAACCCCTCTTCCTTGAGGGGGTGAAGCTGTAGGAGGCCGCAGGCGTCCGTAAGCTTCACGGGTTGGGGTGAGGGTGGCGCCGGCCTATGGCCGGCCGGAAGCATCTGAACGCGACCAAGAACACGGCTTGTTCTGGGCTGCCGCCCGTAACGCCCCCTCACCCCAACCCCTTTCCCCCAAGGGAAGAGGGACCTTTTATCGCATTCTCAATAACTTACAGCATACGCGAGATGTGTGCATACTTTAGAGCATTCGCTGGAATGACGGCCGGAAAACGTGTTTGAATCATAACCATCCATGCGGACGCGCCCTCCGGCCCATGGGGACCGGAGGGCGCGTCATCGCAGCGGCTGGCGGCGTCAGGCGGCGCCCGTGTCCACCACCTCGCGCGTGATGATGATCGGCAGATGCCCGTCGGGGAGGAAGTTCACCTCGTCCGCGCGGGTCACCTCGTATTCCGGCGTTTCGGCGCCGCGGCGCATCTCGGCCGTCGAGGCGAACCAGGTGATCGCCAGCCCGTCGAAGAGCGGCGCCGTGCCGTCCGTGTATTCGCCGGCGTGCAGATGGTTCTGCTCGTAATGCAGGATGGTGGCAATTTTCGCTCCGATCGGGCCGTGCACCTTGCGCCAATAGCGGCGGAACGGCTCCAGCGCCATGCCGGGGCGGCGGTTGACGAACTCGATGTTCTTCACCGCCCCCGCCGGGACCGCGCCGGGCTTGGCGACGTGGACGTCGACCAGCATGTGCACCGTGCGCGCCGGGTCGGCCAACGGCACGTCGACCGCGTTCCGGCGGGCGTCCCTGGCGGCCTCCAGCGTGTCGAAGGTCCATTCGCTCACGCCGTCAAACAGCAGTTCGCCACGCTTGTAGCCCTGCACCAACGTGTGGGACTGCACGTAGCGCACCGCACCGGCCGCCCCCTGCATCGTGTCGGCCAGCCCGAGCAGGTGGGCGTGGAAGTCCTCCACCGCCACGTCGGGACGCCGCTTGTAGAGCGACACCAGCTTCACCATCGTCGTTTCCTTCCTGTGCCAATCAGCGTTGGTTCAGCCCTGGTGCCGCGGCACCGGCTTGTTGAAGCTCTCGCCCTGCTGCCGGGCGCGGCGTTGCAGCCACCAGCCGAACTGCTCCGGCCAGTCCCCCCACCCCGCGTCGCCGCCGAGCGCCAGCGCCGCCTGCGCCGCCCAGTTCGGCTGCACCAGCGCTTCGCGGGCGACGGCGATCAGATCGGCGTCGCCGGCCCGCAGCACGGCGTCGGCGTGTTCCGGGTCGCGGATCAGGCCGACCGCCACTGTCGCGATCCCCGCCTCGCGCCGCACGCGGGCGGCGAAGGGCACTTGGAAGCCGGGAACCCGCGAGATCAGCATCTGTTGGCGCGTCAGCCGCTGGCCGCCCGACGAGCAATCGACCGCGTCGATCCCGCGTGCGCGCAGTTCCCTGGCGAAGGCGACGGTGTCGTCCATCACCCAGCCGACGTCCACGCCGTCCACCGCCGACACCCGGACGAACAGCGGCTTGTCCGCCGGCCATGCCTTGCGTACAGCCTCGGCGACGCGCAACGGGTAGCGCATCCGGCCCGTCAGGTCGCCGCCCCAGCCGTCGGTGCGCGTGTTGGTGATCGGCGACAGGAAGGAGTGCAGCAGGTAGCCGTGCGCGCAATGCAGCTCGACCACGTCGAACCCGGCCTCGTCGGCCCGCCGTGCGGCCGCCACGAAGTCGGCCTCTACCGCCTCCAGATCCTCGTCCGTCATGGCGTGCGGCGCGGGCCAGCCGGCGTCGAACGGCTCCGCCGTGACGCTGGCGGTTTCCCACGCCTGTGGCCCGGACAGCGGCTTGCCACCCTCCCACGGGCGCTGCGAGGAGCCCTTGTGGCCGCTGTGGCAGAGCTGGATCCCGGCGGCGGCCCCGAAACGGTGCAGGAACTCAGCGATCCGCCGCACGCCGGGAATCTGGGCGTCGAGCCACAGGCCGGCGCAGCCTTGCGTGATGCGTCCCTGCCGGCTGACCGCGGCGGCCTCCATGAATACCAAGCCGGCACCGCCGAGCGCGAAACGCCCGAGATGGACGAGGTGGAAGTCGTCGACGAAGCCGTCCTGCGCGCTGTACATCGCCATGGGCGAGACCATGATGCGGTTCTTCAGCGTCAGCCCGCGCAGGGTCAGCGGCTGCCAAAGCAGCGCCGGACCGTTTGCGTCACCCGCGTCGTCGTTCCTGTTTGCACAATCCACGAAATACCTCCGAAAACTCAGGAAAGCCCCCAGGCTCAGGAAAGCCCAAGGAAGGACTCGCGCACGCGCGGATCCGCCAGCAGCTCGCGGCTGGGACCGGACAGCGTCGCGCGGCCCTTTTCGATGACGACCGCCTGCTCGCTGACCTCCAGCCCGCGGCCGACGTCCTGCTCGACCAGCAGCACCTGGACGCCTTCCCGGGTCAGGCGGGGGATCAGCTCGAAGATCTGGTCCACGATGATCGGGGCCAGACCCTGCGACGGCTCGTCGAGGATCAGCACGCGCGGGTCGCTCATCATCGCCCGCGCGATGGCCAGCATCTGCTGCTCGCCACCCGACATCATGCCGGCGATCTGGCCGCGCCGCTCGCGCAGGCGCGGGAAGCGGTTGAACTCGCGCTCCAGCCGGGTCGCCAGCACCGCGGCGGACAGGCCGTAGCCGCCGACCTTCAGGTTCTCCTCCACCGTCAGGGTCGGGAAGGTGCCGCGTCCCTCCGACACCATGCGCACGCCAAGCCGCGCGATGTCGTGCGGGGCGAGGCGGTCGACCCGCTCGCCGTTCAGCACCACCTCGCCCGTGCACCAGGGCAACAGGCCGCAGATGCCGCGCAGGAAGCTGGTCTTGCCGGCGCCGTTGGACCCCAGGATGCTGGTCACCGCGCTCTGGCGCAGGTCGATCTGCAGCCCGTCGACCACGGCCACGCCTTTGCGGTAGCCGCCGCGGAAGTTAGACACCTTGAGCATAACGCCCTCCGAGATAGACGGAGATGACCTCGGGCATGCGCGCCACTGCGTCGGGCTCGCCCTCGGCGAGTTTGCGGCCCTGCGCGATGACCACCACGCGGTCGCTGATCCGCATCACCGAGCGCACGTCGTGCTCGACGAAGATGATGCTGATGCCTTCCCGCTTGAGCCCCTGAAGCATCTGCAGGATGCCCTCGCTGTCCGCCGCGTTGAGGCCGGCGAGGATCTCGTCGGTCATCAGCAGCTTCGGCCCGGTCGCCATGGCGCGGGCGATCTCCACCCGCTTCTGGTCGCCGATGGACAGCGTCTCCGCGATCTCGTCGCGACAGTCCTCCAGGCCGCAGAAGGCCAGCGCGCGGCGGGTGCAGGCCGCGGCGGACTCGGTCCGGGCGCGCTCGGCCGGGCGGAACAGGCTGGCGACGTGGACGTTGTCCCACACCGTCATGCCGGACAGCAGCGATG
Source organism: Azospirillum himalayense (assembly GCF_042657465.1). NCBI lineage: Bacteria > Pseudomonadati > Pseudomonadota > Alphaproteobacteria > Rhodospirillales > Azospirillaceae > Azospirillum > Azospirillum himalayense. The sequence goes on from NZ_JBHSLC010000113.1 coordinate 49,228, forward strand.
CGGACTGGAAGGTCCGCACGGCGCCCAGCGCGCAGATCTCGTCCGGGCGCAGGCCGCCGATGGAGCGGCCGCAGAAGGCGATGGTGCCTCCGGACGGCGGCAGCAGCCCGGAGATGACGTTGAACAGCGTGGTCTTGCCGGCCCCGTTCGGGCCGATCAGCCCGACGACCTCGCCCGGATAAACCTCGAAGCCGACGCCGTTCAGCGCGGTGACTCCGCCGAAGACCTTGGACAGGTTCTCCACGCGCAACAGCGGGGGCGGTGGGGGGGATGCGGTTGCCATCGTGCTCTCCTAGGCGCGGACGTGGGCGGACGGCCGGGGCACCGGCTTGGCGGCGGCGCGGCGGCGCTCGACCCAGGCCCAGAAGACGCTGGCCAGCCCGCCGGGGTGCAGCGTGGTGATCGCGACGATCAGCGCGCCGTAGATCAGCCGGTGGTATTCCAGGAAGTTGCCCCAGGCGATCTGGTCGATGACGCTGAGCGCGATGCCGCCGATGATCGGGCCGATCACCGTGCCGGCGCCGCCGAAGATGGTGATCAGGATCATGTTCAGCGTGATCGAGACGTCGAAGACGCTCTGCACCGAGACGTAAGCGAGGAACGGCGCGAAGGCCGCGCCCAGAACGCCCGGCCACGCCGCGCTGATCATGAAGGCGATGGCCTTGTAGGTGGTGGTGCGCACGCCGATGCTGGAGGCCAGCACCTCGTCCTTGCGGATCGCGTGGAGCGCGTAGCCGATCTTCGAGCGGACGACCACGATGATCGACCCGACGATCAGGCCCAGCAGCCCGAGGAAAAGGTAGAAGAATCCTTCCAGCGGCAGCGACGGCGCCAACGTCCAGCCGAGGTCGTGGGAGCGCAGGCCGCGGGTGAAGGTCCAGCGCTGCAGCACCGTCTCGAACACCAGCATGACGGCCAGCGTGGACAGCGCGAAATACAGGCCCTTCTGCTTGAACACCGGCACGAAGAGCGCCGCCAGCGCCGCCGCCAGCACCCCGCCGATCATCATGACGACGGGCAGGGGCAGGCCGTAGCGCACCATGCCCACCGCGCCCGCGAAGGCGCCGATGCCGAAGAAGACGCCGTGCCCGAAGCTCGCGTAGCCGCCGAAGCCGCCGATCAGGTTCCACGAACTCGCCAACCCGATGTTGACGAACACGAAGATCATCAGGCGCAGCCAGTAATCGTTCATGACCAGCGGGCAAAGGGCCACCACCAGCAGGAACACCGCCAGGCAGAGCAGCTGGTTGCGCACCGGCCCGGTGCGGATGGCGTAAGCCATGGAGACGAAGTTCATGGGAATGCTCACTTCCTGATGGCGGGGCCGGCCCCGAGCAGGCCTTGCGGCCGGAAGACGAGGAAGACCAGCAGCACGCCGAAGGTGATCGCCGGCGCGATGGTCGGCGCGTAGAAGGACGCCCCGAAGCTGAGAACGCCGAAGATCAGCCCGCCGACGAGCGCGCCCAGCATGCTGCCGAGCCCGCCGATGGTGATGACGAGGAAGGAATCCACCGTCCACGTGAAATGCATGTACGGGGCCACGGGGCTGAGCGTCACGAACATGGCGCCGGCAAGGCCCGCCCAGGTCCCGGAAAGGAACATCGTCTTCTCGAAGGTCCGTCCGAGGTTGATGCCGCTGAGCTGCGCTGACTCCCGGTTGTCGCGGCAGGCGCGGATCGCCCGCCCGAACTCCGTCCGGCCCAGCACAAAGAACAGCACGGCGGCCGACATCAGGCTGACCGCGAAGACGACAAGGTCGAAGGAGGGCACGAAGGTGTTGCCAAGCTCGAAGCCCGGCGGCAGGCCGGTCTTCAGGCGCAGCATGCGCTCCTCGCTGCCCCAGCCCAGCGTGCCCAGTTCGGTCACCACGGTGGCGATGCCGAAGGTCTGCACCAGCACCATCAGCGGTTCGAGCTTGAACGTCCGGGCGATGAACAGGCGCTGGATGACGGCGCCGAGCAGTCCGGTCCCGAGCGCACCGCCGACCACCGCGGCGGCGTAGGGCACCCCGAACTTTATGGCGAGGTATTGTGTGAGCAGGCCGCCGAACACCACCAGGGCGCCGTGCGCGAAGTTGACAATTCCGATCACCCCCAGCACCAAACTGAAACCGAAGGCCGCCAGGGCGTAGATGCCGCCCCGCAACAGCCCGTACACGAGCACGTCTTCCATGACCTGATCCCATCTGTGCGCGTCGCGCCGGACGCCGGGGCTTGGAGCCCCGGTGTGGCCGGCGCGCCGCGGCTGCTCACCACGCCGGCTTGGGATAGACCCCCGCCGTTTCCGCCATGTCGGCCGGCGCCACGATGGCCGCGGCGACCGGGTCGCCCGTCCATTGCACGGCGGGGGCGGAATCGCGGCGGATGCGCCCGCGCTCATCGAACGACACCGGGCCCCAGATCGTGTCCTTCAGGTCGAGCCGGCTCAGCCGCTCGCGCAGCGTCTTGGGGTTGAACGGGTCCTGCGGATCGGCCTCGCGCAGGGCCTGCTGGTAGATGTAGGGCAGGATGTAGGAGAAGGCCGCCTGGTAGGTCGGCATGTAGCCGTAGGTCGCCTTGAACCTGTCCGCGAACTCCTGCGCCGAAGCGTGCTTCTCGTCACGGTACTTGAACTGCGGCAGCCAGACGGTAGAGCCGATGATGCCCTGCATCTTGGGGCCCAGCGTGTCCTTGACCGCCGGGCTGGTGGTCAGGTGCCCGCCGACGAACGCCTTCGGGTTCACGCCGATGGCCGACATCTCCTCGGCCAGCTTGATGCAGATGACGTCCCAGCCGGTGTTGTAGATGATGTCGAGCTGGCCCGCCCCGCGCAGTTTCAGCGCCGTCGGCCGCAGGTCCTGCACGTTCATCGGCAGCACCACCTCGGTCACCACGTCGATGCCGTGCTGCTTGCACTTGTCTTTCACGCCCTGGCCGATCTCGTGGTAGACGGGATCGTCCATGATCACGAGCCCGAGCTTCTTCGGCTTGGGCGTCCGGGACGCCAGGAAGTCCATAGCGCCGGTGCAGTAGGTGCCGACGCGGCCGTTGGCGGTGAAGGCGGTGTGGCCGCCGAGTTCCTCGTCCACGCGGATCGACGACGCGCCGGACTGCACGAAGACATGACCGTGCTTGCGGACGATGGCGCCCTGTGCCAGCACCGTGTCGGTTCCGTAGGTGCCGACGATGAGGTCGACCTTGTCGTCGCTGATCAGCTTTTCCGTGAGCTGTGCCGCACGCGAGGCGTTGTTCTCGTCGTCGTAAATGGTCCATTTGACCGCGCGCTCGCGCCCGGCGACGACCATCTTGCCGTCGTAGGTGCGGGTCCAGAAATCGAAGGCGTCCTTGCAGATCCGGGACACCTTCTCGTACGGACCGGTGAGCGGCAGCGAGGCCCCGATGTGCACAACGCCGTCGGCGCCGCCCGCCGCGCCGGCGAAGCGTGGCAGAGTGACCCCGACCGCCAGGGCCCCGGCCCCGAGAACGCCCCCCTTGAGAACGGCGCGCCGCGACGGACGGCGCGGATTCGCGGCTCGATCGAGCATGCTCCCCCCCTTATTGATGATTTGCGGCGCCGCAGGTCTGCGCCCCAGCAACCAAACGATAGTTCAAATTGAGACCCGAGGTCAACCGGGATCATTCGTTGATGAAGCAAACCTTCGAAGGTGCGAAAAGAGGAGAAATCTGGCGCGTTACCGTGGGCGCTTCAGGGTCTTTCGCGGTTCGGCCGTCCAAACCCGCACTCTGGCGGGATGCCGGCCAACGCTCTGTTACCAAACAACCGTTTGAACAACCGTCGGAGATCGGGTATAGAGCGCTCCACGACGCGCCGACGCGCAAGCGGGGGCGACGTTTGCAAGAACATGCATAACCGTGCGTGGACCGGCGGCACGCCTTATGGCGATGGCGGTTCGCCGTTTCCCAAGCGGTCTTTCGCACCCGAACGCGATCACGCTTTGCGCGCCAGCAAAGTCATCCAGTGACAAGGAGAACATCGCCCATGAGCGCCTGCATCGTCGGTTGGGCTCACACGCCGTTCGGAAAGCTGGACGGCGAAACTTTGGAAAGCTTGATCGTTCGCGTTGCCTCCGATGCCCTTGCCCACGCCGGGATCGCGGCACAAGACGTCGACGAGATCTTCGTCGGCCATTTCAACGCCGGCTTCTCGCAGCAGGATTTCACCGCATCACTGGTCCTGCAGGCCAGCGATGCGTTCCGTTTCAAGCCCGCAACCCGCGTCGAGAACGCCTGCGCCACCGGCTCCGCCGCTGTGCACCAAGCCATCCACGCCGTGCAGTCCAAGCGCGCCCGCACCGTCCTCGTGGTCGGTGTCGAACAGATGACGGCCACACCCGGCGCCGAGGTCGGCCGGAACCTGCTGAAGGCGTCTTATCTACCAGAAGACGCAAACACGCCGGCCGGCTTCGCGGGCGTGTTCGGCCGGATCGCCGATCAGTATTTCCAGCGTCACGGCGACCAATCCGATGCGCTGGCGAGCATTGCGGCCAAGAATCACGCCAACGGAGTCGCCAACCCCTACGCGCAGATGCGCAGGGATCTCGGGTTCGAATTCTGCCGCCAGGAAAGCGAGAAGAACCCCCATGTCGCCGGGCCGCTGAAGCGGACCGACTGCTCGCTGGTGTCCGACGGGGCGGCCGCGCTGGTCATCGCCAGCGACGACCTCGCCGCCCGCATGCCGCGCGCCGTCGCCTTCCGGGCGGCCGTCCACGTGCAGGATTTCCTGCCTTTGTCGAAACGCGACATCATCCGCTTCGAAGGATGCGCCAGGGCATGGAACCGCGCGCTGATGCAGGCTGGTCTCTGGCTTTCGGACCTGTCCTTCGTCGAAACACACGACTGCTTCACCATCGCCGAGCTGATCGAGTACGAAGCCATGGGCCTTGTGGCGGAAGGGCAAGGCGCCGTCGCGGTGCTTGAGGGGTGGACGCACAAGGACGGCAAGCTGCCGGTCAATCCGTCCGGCGGCCTGAAGGCCAAAGGCCATCCCATCGGCGCCACCGGCGTGTCGATGCACGCACTCGCCGCCATGCAGCTGTGCGGTGAGGCTGGAGACATGCAGGTGAGAAATCCGCAGTTCGCCGGCATCTTCAACATGGGCGGGGCAGCGGTCGCCAACTACGTCAGCATCCTTGAACGCACCGCCTGATCGCAACGAGAGCCAGGATCAAGCCTCATGAGAATCCTCGTCCCGGTCAAGCGGGTGGTCGATTACAACGTCAAGATCCGCGTCAAGGCGGACGGTTCGGGCGTTGAGACCGCCAACGTGAAGATGAGCATGAACCCCTTCGACGAAATCGCCGTCGAAGAGGCGGTACGCCTGAAGGAAGCCGGCAAGGCGACCGAGGTCATCGTGGTCACCGTCGGCCCGACCGCCGCGCAGGAGACGCTGCGCACGGCGCTGGCCATGGGCGCCGACCGCGGCATCCTGGTCCAGACCGACGCCGAGACGCAGCCGCTGGCCGTCGCCAAGGTGCTAAAGGCCCTGGTCGACAAGGAAGGCCCGACTCTGGTCATCCTGGGCAAGCAGGCGATCGACGACGACTGCAACCAGACCGGCCAGATGCTCGCCGCCCTGCTGGGCTGGCCGCAGGGCACCTTCGCCTCCAAGGTCGTGGCCGGCGAGGGCGCGGTGACCGTCACCCGCGAGATCGACGGCGGCCTGGAGACGGTGGAGCTGACGCTCCCGGCCGTGGTCACCGCGGACCTCCGCCTGAACGAGCCGCGCTACGCCTCGCTGCCCAACATCATGAAGGCCAAGAAGAAGCCGATCGACACCGTCGCGCCCGACGCCCTGGGCGTGGACGTGGCGCCGCGGCTGAAGACGCTGAAGGTCGCCGAGCCGGCCAAGCGCAAGGCCGGCGTGAAGGTGGCCGACGTCGCCGCCCTGGTCGACAAGCTGAAGAACGATGCGCGGGTGATCTGACATGTCCATTCTCGTCATCGCCGAACACGATAACGCCGCGCTGAAGCCCGCCACGCTGAACGCGGTCAGCGCCGCCGCCAAGATTGGTGGCGACATCCATCTGCTGGTCGCCGGCCAGGGCGCGCAGGCCGTCGCCGACGCCGCGTCCAAGGTGGCCGGCGTGTCCAAGGTGCTGCTGGCCGACGACGCGGCCTACGCCCACCCCCTGCCGGAGAACCTGGCCCCGCTGGTCGTCGGCCTCGCCAAGGGCTACGGCCATGTGCTGGCCGCCGCCTCGTCGGAGGGCAAGAACCTCCTGCCGCGCGTGGCGGCCCTGCTCGACGTGGCGGCGATCTCCGACATCACCGGCGTGGTTTCCGCCGACACCTTCGAGCGCCCGATCTACGCCGGCAACGCCATCGCCACAGTGCAGTCCTCGGACGCCATCAAGGTGATCACCGTCCGCACCACCGCCTTCGAGGCGGCGACGACCGGCGGTTCGGCCACCGTCGAGAGCATCGCCGGGACGGGCGAGGCCGGTTCGGCCAGGTTCGTCGGCCAGGAGCTGACGAAGTCGGAGCGTCCGGAGCTGACCCAGGCCAAGATCGTGGTGTCGGGCGGCCGCGGCATGCAGTCGGGCGAGAACTTCAAGCTGCTGGAAGCGCTGGCCGACAAGCTCGGTGCCGCGGTCGGCGCCAGCCGCGCGGCGGTGGACGCCGGCTTCGTGCCGAACGACTATCAGGTCGGCCAGACCGGCAAGATCGTCGCGCCGGAGCTGTACATCGCCGTCGGCATTTCGGGTGCCATCCAGCACCTCGCCGGCATGAAGGACAGCAAGGTCATCGTCGCGATCAACAAGGACGAGGAAGCGCCCATCTTCCAAGTGGCGGACTACGGTCTGGTCGCCGACCTCTTCGAGGCGGTGCCGGACCTAACAAACATCGTTTGATCGTTCCCATGCTTATTCGCGCGACCGAGTTGCGTCGAGGCGGCCGGCTGCGGGACACGGGGTGAGCTGAGCTGATGTGGTGGACGGCCCTTCCACCTTCTTGAAACGGTGGCAAGCTGAGGTCGTCGAAGAAACCAGCTCAGAGGGGCCGTCCATGGGTGAGATGGTCCCCGTTTCCCGGACAGATTTGCGGCTAGAATAAGCTTGGTTCAGGTTCGTGTCATGCCGCCAATCTGATCCGGTCCGATGGGCCTTGATAGGCCTCGTCCGGGGTTTTGCCGCCGAGCGCCGAATGCGGGCGGTCGGAGTTGTAGTAATCGATCCAGCGGCCGATCCCGGCCCTGGCCTCGCTGCCCGTTTCGAAGGCGTGGAGGTAGACGCACTCGTATTTCATCGATCGCCACAGCCGCTCGATGAAGACGTTGTCCATCCATCGGCCGCGCCCGTCCATCGACACCCGGATGCCGGCCGCGGTCAAGAGCCCGGTGAAGCGCGGGCTGGTGAACTGGCTGCCCTGATCGGTGTTGAAGATCTCCGGGCGGCCGTGCCGCGCCATCGCCTCCTCCACCGCCTCCAGGCAGAACTCGACGTCCATGGTGTTCGACAGCCGCCACGCCAGCACCCGGCGTGTCGCCCAGTCCATCACGGCGACCAGGTACAGGAAGCCGCGGCGCATGGGGAGGTACGTGATATCGCTGCACCACACCTGGTCGGGGCGGTCGATGGACAGGTCGCGCAGCAGGTACGGCCAGATCTTGTGCTCGGGATGCGGCACGCTCGTCTTTGGGCGCTGGTAGACCGCCTGCAAGCCCATCCGCGCCATCAGGCGGCGAACCCGCTTGCGGTTGATCTCATGGCCGTGCCGGCGCAGATGCCGGGTCATCTGCCGGCTGCCGTACCAGGGCGTTTCCAGGAACTGCTCGTCGATCAGCCGCATCAACCCCAGGTTCGCAGCCGGTTCGCCCTTGGCCGGCCCGTAGTAGCTGGATCGGCTGATGGAAATCAGCGCGCACTGCCGGGTGATCGACAACTGCGGATGCTCCGGCTCGATCAACTCCCGCCTCCGGCCGACGCTCATCGACCGGAGGCCTTGCGCAAAAAATCGCGTTCCACGACCAGTTGGCCGATCAGCGCGTGCAGCTTTTCCACCTCGCCCTGATGGCTGGCTGCGGCGACCTCCGCCTTGCCGGAGAACACCCCGGACATCCCCTCGATGGCCTGCTTCTTCCAAGCGTTGATCAGCGTCTGGTGCACCCCGTGCTTTGCGACAAGCTCCGACACTGTCAACTCGCCCCGGATCGCCTCCAGCGCCACCTTCGCCTTGAACTCCGCCGAATACCGTTTCCGTTTTCCCGTCATCGGGTCCGTCCTTCATCCTGGGCGAACCAAGCTTAGCGAACTGTCCGGAAAACGGGGACCATCTCAACCATGGGGCGCCCCCGGCTTCTGGTCATCGGTCCGTACCGCATGGGCTTCGAGATTGAACCCAAGGGGGACGGTTCGGCGCTGCGCGTGTTCATCGACTTCTCTCGCCCCGCATCACCGGACGGGCGCATCCTTGGCGTCCTGCTCGCCAGGATCTACGCCCGCTGGTGCGTGAGGCGCATGGCGGCCGATGCGGCGGACCTCGGTCGAATCAACCGGCCAACCAATCTGTGAGAGGTCGAGGAACAGCGGTTGGACGGTCGACGCGACTGGTCCGGACCCGACCCTACGCCGCGCGCACTTCGGGCACCGGTTTGGCTGCTTTCCCCTTGTGCGCGGCCCAAATCGCGTCGATCCCGTGGTCCTCGACCACTTTCTTCATCTTTGTCAGGGCGTGGTCCGAGTAGGACGGAAACTTCATGCTGCCGTGCTGGAAAACGCGGCAGCACTGAGCATCGCCGTCGATCCCGCACCATTGCCGGACCGCGTTGGCCTTCGGCGGCGTCAGCCCGCTCTTCGCCGCCAAGTCCGTGGCGCTCATGTGGAATCGCTTGCGAAGGTGGACCTCGCGGACGGCCCCGGCCTTTGCCGGATCATCGCTCGCGATCAGCCTGACCAAAAGAGTTGAACCCCGTCATGGCAGTTCGAAGCGAGGCGATTGCCTTCAGCTTCAATGTCCTCGCGTCGCGAACCAGCTTCAAGGCACCCTCCTGGGAGTGGACAACGGCGGAATGCCATCCTGGATGCTTTATACTGTTGCCCAGTCGCTAACCGTGGTCGCCGGTGCTGTAATATCTGGCGCTGTTCCGACGTCCATCAAAAGGCCCGCGTGCTCTCGCGTGCCGCAAAACGGGAGGAGAAGCATGTTGAGGAACATCGCCTTGGTCACCATCTTCGCCGTCGCCCTCACCGGCCCGGCGCTCGCCAACAGTTGTCCCAGGCACATGGCCGCCATCGACCAGGCGCTCGCGGCCAATCCGAAGCTGGACGCCGCGAAGTTGGCCGAGGTCAAAAAGCTCCGCGCCGACGGCGAGGCGCTCCACAAGCAGGGGAAGCATGCCGAGTCGGAGGCTACGCTCGCCCAGGCCGAGAACCTCCTCGGCATCAAGAAGTGACATCGGGCGCCACGGGGGCTGAGCAATGCCCTCACCCCCGCGGCGTCGTGCGCAGCGGCTCAGCCCCTACGCGCCTTGCGGCCGACAGCGAACAGCATCCCGGCGAGCACCAGAAACACGATGGCGCCGCCGCCCCAGACCCGGACGTAGCCGGGCATCCCGAGGCTGGGGACGAAGGCGTAGACGGCGGCCAACCCCGCCCACACCGTGACGATGGCCAGGGTCAGCCAGAGTTCGTCGTTCTTCATGGCTTTTCTCCCGCGCTCAGTGCCCATGCCCGCCGCCGATGGCGATGATCGGCAGGGATTGGATCAGCTGGAACGCGACGATGGTGAAGACGTACATGGCGGCGACCAGCGCGGCGACCGACACCGGCCCGGTCCACGCGGGCGCGGCGCCGACGCCGCGCGCCCCGGCCTGCCAATCGACCACGCGAACCTGTCCAGCCGTCGCGCGCCGCGACAGCAGCGTGCGCACGACGCCGTAGACGGTGACCGAGATGGCCACGGCGAAGACCGTGGCGCCAACGCCGACCAGGGCCATCAGCACCGGCCACGCCGCGGGGGCCATGCCTCCGTAGCTCACGTCGAACACCCGGCGCGGCACGCCCATGAACCCGGCCGTGATGCCCGCGGCGCCGAAGATGAGCAGACCGATGGTCACGACCACCGGCATGCCTCTCAGCACCGCCGGGCGCCACAGGCTGCCGCCGCTCAACGCCGGGAGCATGACCATCATGGCGGCCAGGAACGTCTGGGTCAGCACGCCGACCGCGAAGAAGTGGAAGTAGCCGGGCACGAAGAAGGTGTCCGACAGCATCGGTGCCAGTTCGCCCTGGATCAGGACGAAGGCGAAGGTGATGCCGATCATCATGTTCACCACCGCCCAGCCCATGTTCGTCATGGCCGGGTTGTCCCACGGCAGCCCGCGCATCCAGCCGAAGAAGCCGGTTGCGCCACGCGCCCGGGCGCTGGCTTCCAGCGAGGAGACGATGATGGCGAAGGCCGCCAGCGTCGGGACCGAGACGAACAGCGACAGCAGCGAGCCGACGACCCGCACGCCTTCGGACAGGTTCGGCTCCAGGAACATGTGGTAGAGGCTGGTCGGCGGCACGAACACCAGATACGCCGCGAAGACGATCTTCGACATCCTGGCGCCGTGGATGGACTTCACGCCGGTCAGGTGCTCGGTCAGCACGTACCACACCAGCACGGTCGCCATCAGCGGCAGGTAGTGCAGGTTGTGGAACAGGATGTGCCACTCGGTGCCGTGGTCGGCCGGGAATGGCCCGGCGCCCAGCGACCACAACATGCCCGGCAGGAAGGCGTTCGTCGCCGCGATGGCGCTGACCACCAGAAACCCCGCCCAGGCGAACAGCGCGAAGCCGATGGAGGTGAATGCGTCCGCCTCGCCACGCAGCCGGGGCTGGAGCACCGTCGCGATGCCACTGACCGCCGAGGCGACCAGGCCGCCGGAGAGCAGCAGGTAGCCCAGCGCGAAGAAACCGACCGAGCGCGGATCGTCCGCGTCGAGTTCCGGGCTGCCGTCGTAGAGCAGCGGCGTGCCGGTGTAGGAGATCCATTCGCTGACACCGAAGCCCGCCAGCATCAGCGCAGCACCCAGCCAGGCGAACGGGCGCAACGCCAGCCCGCGTCCGTTCTCGGCAGCGGCGAGCACAAGCAGGAGGCCCGCTTGGATCAGGTACAGCCAGTAGAAGAACACCGACACGCCGTGCAGGGTGAGCAGGCGGTAGGCGTCGTCCGGGAAGAAGGTCAGCGCACCGGCACGGGCCAGTGCGGTCACAAAGCCTCCGATCAAGCCCAGCACCAGCGCCAGCAGGGCGGCACCGAACAGCAGCTTGAGGAGCGCCTTGTCGGGCGTCGGCAGGGCTTTGATGCGCGCCGCCAGGGCGGGCTTGGAGCCGACCGGGGCGACGTTCGTTGAGATGGTATCCATGGTGGGTCCTCCCCGGGTCACGCGACGACGATGCGGCCCTGCATGGCGTCGTGCGCCTGGCCGCAGTAGACGGTGCAGTACACGAGGTACTCGCCCGGCCTGGTGAAGGTGATGACCTGCTCGGTGACCGTGTTCGGGCGGAGACGGATGATCCGGCTGGCGGCTCCCAGCTGGATCGACGCACCGTGGGTGATGTCGTCCGCCATCATGCGGAACCGGTACGCCTGCCCGGCCTTCAGCCGCAACGTGTCCGGGCTGTAGGAGAACTTCTGGGCCATCAGGTAGACGTCCACCGGCTCACCTCCGGCGTCATGGCCGTGGTCATGCCCCTCGGTGGCGTGGCTGTGCGTGGCCTCGCTGACGTGCGGGTTCACGCTGCCGCCCTCCTGGGTGTAGCGTTGGACGAAGTAGTCGTGCTCGAAGCGGAACTCCTCGGGCGCCATGCCCGCCGAAGCCCCGTGACCACCGTGGCCACCGGCCTCGGCGGGTGCTTCGGCGGCACCATGGCCGCGATGGGCATCGGGTTCCGGAGCAGCCGTATCCTTGTGACCACCGAAGGGAAGCGGGGCGGCTCCGTAGGCCGCCCAGGCGCCGTACAGGGAGACGGCGCCGAAGCCCAGCCCGGCGATGAAGCCGCGACGGGTCGTGAAATGCCTCTCAGACATCGTGAGAGTCCTCTGATCGCGTGGTCGGAATCGCTCGCGAACGCCGCCGGTCGGGCGGCGCGTGGCCGGGCGTCCGACGCAGACGGCGTCAGGGCGCTCGGCCGGTCAGAGGACGGTCTTCGGAGGAGGCGTGTCCGGCGCGATGTCCTGGGCATTGGGGGCGTAGTCGGGCCGCGGGTGCCAGGACGTCTCCACCGTCGTCACCGCGACGGCGACGACATGGTCCGCCGGGGCTTCGGCCGCCGGGCAACACGGAGCCACGACCACGAGGGCGGCCTTGTGGGAGTCGCCGTGCGACGGGGTCGAAGGCGATGGCGCGTGGTGGGAACGGTGGTCGATCGGCCCGCCATGGGCCTCCACATGCGCCATGGCTCCGCCCGCCGCGCCCACCAGGAGCGCGAAGGCGAACGCCAGAACGGCGAAGATGTGGCCCAAACGCGTCATGTCTGCCATCGTCACCAACGACCTGGGACCTCCCAGGCCATGCCAAGCGTAGCCCCTTATCATCGGTCCGGGAATTGATCGGCATCAACCCGGCGCCCGTGTCTCGGTCCGGTTATGGAGACGCCATGGGTGAAACGTCACCGGGCGGTGGAGCCTTGCACCTGCGGCAGGGCGGCGCCGGTGACCGGACGGGAGACGTGTTCGACTTTGTCCTTGACCTTCCAGCGGCTGGAAGGCGCAGGGTTCTTCTTGTGGCATCTCCGGCCCGGTCGAAAGTGCGGGGGACATTCCGACGCACTCCTTCTCCGACGCTTGGAGGGGATCGTTGCCGAAGCCATCTGTTGTTGCAGGGGGCTGGGAACGGTCGTAGGTTTCCATAAGGGTGCGGTGGGCACTGGGGTGCCGCACGGCTACCACAAGATGAGGCAAACGCCATGTGGCGTGCGACGCGGTCGTCGGTGAGGAGGGTGGTGGTGAGCCTGCTGATGCTGGCCACGCTGCTCGTCTATGCCGCGCCGAGCCACGCCAACCTGGGGCCTCACCATGCGTCCCAGACTCCTCACGAGCACGTTCTGGTCGACAACCATGGCGACGCCATCGCGGCCGTCCCGGACCACGAGCACAAGGAAGCTCCGTGTGGGGACCTTGGCCTGCTCGACGAAGGGGCCTGCTGCAGCGTCGCTCAGTGCGTTACCATGAACGGAGGCCTCCCCGCTGCGATGGTCGAGGCGTTCACCCCGCGCCTGAACACGTCCCAGCGTCTGCCTGCCCTGGCCACGCCGGACGGCATCGGCATCGACCCGGCTATCCGCCCCCCGCTCTGACCATCTGACGCCACGAGTCCGCCCACGCCCGACCTGAGCCTCGGCTCGGCTCGGCGAAGGACGCCGGTTCCGGCCCTCGTGCGCTTGGCTTTTGCGTCCCCGGCGCTCCCGCGTGGAGTCCGTCCGGGATGGCTCGAACCAGATGTTCAGATGGAGGACGCCATGTCGTCTCTCACCCGCAAGATGCTCCCGGCACTCGCGCTGACCGCGATGATATCGGTCGCCCAGGCCCAGACCACCACAGACCAGGACCACAACGCCCATCATCCGGACGGTGCCGCGACCACGACGCAGGCCCAGCCCGCTCCGACCCCGACCCCGGCTCCCACGCAGCCGACCCCGGGCGCAAAGCCCGGCGCGCCCGGCAACGCGCCGATGATGGGTCAGGGCATGGGCAGCGGCATCATCGTCCAGCCCGGCGCCCAGGCACAGGGTGGCCAGCCCGGCATGATGATGAACATGGACCAGATGCGCTCGATGATGGGCGGCATGTCGGGCCAGCAGGACGGCCAATCAGGCATGATGGGGCCCGGCATGATGTCCATGATGCGACAGATGATGATGGGACAGCAGGGCGGAATGGGCTTGCCCTTCGAGCACGTCGAAGGCCGCATCGCGTTCCTGAAGGCCGAACTCAAGATCACCGACGCCCAGGCGCCGCAGTGGAACGCCTTCGCCGACAGCCTGCGGGCGAACGCCAAGGCCCATCAGGCCATGCACGAACAGATGACCAAAGGCGGCATGCCCTCCTCCTGGCCCGACCGGCTCGCTTTCCAGCAGAAGGCGCTCGCCACCCGGCTCGACGCCCTGAAGGCGCTGGAGTCCGCCGCCAAGCCGCTCTACGCCGTGCTGACCGACGAGCAGAAGACGCTCGCGGACCGGCTGCTCCCCGGCCCCATGGGCATGATGTGAGGAGGCGGCCATGACGCACCACGAACACACCCATCACGCTCCCGAGCCGCAGGCGCGCACGCCCTGGTACCGGACCTGGACCGGCTTGGCCGGACTCGGCGCGGCCGCCCTGGCGGCCGTGTACCTGTCGCTTTTCCACGTCGACCATGTGCTCGACGCGCTTCCGCTTCTCGTCCTGCTCCTGTGCCCGCTGATGCACCTGTTCATGCATGGCGGCCACGGGCATGGCGGCCACGGCGGGAACGGTGACGCCGACCGGCCGAACAAGCGGGGCACGCCATGACGCACGAAGCCTCGGCCTACGGCCTGTGGGTGCTGGTCGCCCTCAACTCGGCCATCTTCATCATCTTCGCCTTCAGCTTCGGCAAGCCGCAGTCGCCGCGGGACTGGCGGTCCTTCGGGGCGTTCAGCGCCTTCATCGTGGCCCTGTTCACCGAGATGTACGGCTTTCCGCTGACCATTTACCTGCTCTCGGGCTGGCTCCAGACCCGCTACCCGAGCCTCGACATCCTGTCCCACGACGCCGGGCACCTCTGGTCGACCGTCCTCGGCCTGGAGGGCAACCCGCACTTCAACGTGCTGCACATCCTCAGCAACGTCCTGATCCTTGCGGGCTTCGTCCTGCTCTCGGCGGCCTGGAAAGTGCTTCACGCGGCGCAGAAGCAAGACCGGCTCGCCACGACGGGCGTGTACGCCCATGTCCGGCACCCGCAGTACATCGCTTTCATCGGCATCCTGTTCGGCTTTCTGCTCCAGTGGCCGACCATCCTGACGCTGGCGATGTTCCCGCTGCTGGTCCTGATGTACGTCCGTCTGGCCCGGTCCGAGGAGCGGGAAGCCCTCCGGGTGTTCGGAGCCGAGTACGAGCGTTACGCCGCGGTCACTCCGGGTTGGCTTCCGCATCTCTCCTCCCGTAGGCCGAACCACCCCAGAGTGGGAGGGTCGTTCGGTGCGTGATTCTGGTTGGAAGCCCATGAAGCAAGCGGCGGCAACGATCGTCGCCGTGTGCCTGCTGGCGCTCCCGGCCGGAGCGCAGACGCTTCGGGACGCGGTCGAGGGCGCCTGGAAGCTCAACCCCGAAGTCAGGAGCCTGGAGGCACAGAGGGCCGTGGCCACCGCCCGGCGCGGCGCCGGAGAGGCGCTGGTCCCGGCCGCCCCGGCGGTCACGCTGCGGCACACGAGCGACTACTTGAACCGGAACATCGGACGGCGCGAGTACGAGGCCGAACTCGGCGTCCCGCTCTGGCTGCCCGGCCAGGGAACGGCGACCGTCCGGGCGGGCGACGCGCTTCTGGCGCGCACCGACGCCGAGATCGCCGCGCGCCAGCTGGCGGTCGCCGGGGACGTCCGGACGGCCCAGTGGCAGGTCGCGCTGGCGGAGCGCCGCGCCGAGCTCGCCCGCCAGCGCCTCAAGGTCGCCCGCCAATTGGAGGCCGACACCCGGCGGACCGCCCGGGCCGGGGAGACCTCGGAGGCCGATCACCAGCTGGCCCGCGCCGAAGCCCTCTCCGTCGCCACGGACCTCCGCGACGAGGAACTGGCCCTGGAGGAGGCCCGCCAAGCGTTCCGGACGCTCACCGGCATGGCGCCGCCGAAGGCGGCACCGGAACCGGACATCGGCGAGCCGCCGCTTGAGCAGCACCCCTCCCTGCAGGCGGCGCGGCTGGGCGTCCGCTCGGCCCAGGCCCAGCGCCAACTGGTGGACCTGACGACGCGCGACAGCCCGGAGGTCGGGCTGATGGCCCGCCGCGAGCGCGACAGCCGCGAGGAACGCTACGACACCGTGTTCGGCGTCTCCGTCCGCATCCCGTTCGCGGTCGAGGCCGTGAACGCGCCCAAGCGGGCCGAGGCGCTGAGCGAGGTCGTCCGCTCCGAGGCCGAGCAGGTCAACGCCGCCCGCACGGTCGAGTCCGACATCCGGCAAGCCCGCCTCGCCCACCAAGCGGCGAGCGAGCGCCTGTCGATCGCGCGCGACCGGGCTGCGGCCCTCAGGGCACGCCTGTCGAACATCGAGCGCGCCCGGAGGGCGGGCGAGATCAGCCTCGTCGAGTACGTGCGCGCCCAGGAGGCGGCCTTCGAGGCCGAACTCGCCCGCGCCACCGCCGAAGTCCAGCTCGGCGCCGCCCGCGCCCGTATGAACCAGTCCCTCGGAGTTCTTCCATGACCACCCGACGCCTTCTTGCCGCGACCGTCGTCGCCGCGAGCCTTGCCGCGCCGGTCGCCGCTCCCGCTCTCGCCCACGAGGGCCACGCCCATGGCGGCGAGGAGCCGAAGCCGGTCGTCACAACGGCCGCCCCCACCCTGGAAGCGTCCTCATCCGACTTCGAACTCGTGGCGGTCGCCCAGGGAAAGACCCTGCTCGTCCATCTGGACCGCTTCGCCACCAACGAGCCCGTGAACGGCGCCTCCGTCGAGGTGAGCGCCGATGGCGAGGCCACGACGGCCTCGCCCGTCTCCGGGGAGGAGGGCGTCTACCGCCTCGACCCGTCCTGGCTCTCCAAGCCGGGATCACATGAAGTGACCGTCTCCGTCACCGCGGCCGACGCGGCCGACCTGCTGATCGGCACACTGGAGGTTCCGGCGTCCGCGGCCGAAGCACAGACCGGCGGTGCGCAGGGTGTTTCCGCTGTCCTCGGGCAGGTCCGGAACGATTCCGGCCTGATGCTGGGGGCGGTCATGGTCTTCCTGCTCGGGGTCCTGACCACCGTCGCCCTGACCCAGCGTGGACGCACGCGGACGGTCGCAGGCGCCGCGCTGGTCGGCATCGGCCTGCTGTTGGCGAGCGGCGCCGCCTTTGCCCACGGCGGCGAGGACCACAGCCACGGCGACGAGGACAAGGGCAAGGCACCGACGGCGGCCGTCCCGATGGGGGCTACCGGCGCTTCGGAGAGCCCGCGACGCCTGCCGGACGGCAGCCTGTACGTGCCCAAGCCGTCGCAGCGTCTGCTGTCGGTCCGCACCGTCGTAGCCAAGCCGCAGGAGGCGGCGCAGACGGTGCAGTTGATCGGTCAGGTCATCGCCGACCCCAACGGCGGCGGTCACGTCCAGGCCACGCAGAGCGGTCGCATCGAGCCGGGGGACAAGGGGCTGCCCTACGTCGGCCAGCGGGTCGAGGCCGGGCAAACCCTCGCCTACATTGCCCCCGCCGTGACCTTTGTGGACCGCAGCGGGATCCAGCAGCAGATCGCGACGGTCGAGCAGGAACTCGTCATCGCCGAATCCCGCCTCCAGCGGCTCCGGAAGCTGGAAGGCAGCGTGCCACAGCGCGACATCGAAGAGGCGGAGGCCAACCTCAACGGTCTGCGCAAACGCCGGGCCGCTCTGTCCCCCGCACTGACGACCAAGGAAGCCCTGCGGGCGCCCATCTCCGGCGTGGTCACGGCCAACAACATCAAGGCCGGACAGGTGGTCGAGGGGCGCGACCAGGTGCTGTTCGAGATCGTCGACCCGTCGCGGCTGATGGTCGAGGCGGTCGCCTTCGATCCCCGGGTGGCGAACGCCATCAAGGCGGCCACGGCGATGACGGCCGACGGCACCACCCTGTCCCTGGAACTCCTCGGCTCCAGTCTCGCGCTGCGCCAACAGGCGATCCCGCTGCTCTTCCGAATCGGCAATCCGCCGTCGGGGCTCGGCGTCGGCCAGCCGGTCCGGCTCGTCGCCCAGATCCAGGGGAAGGCGTCCGGCATCGTCCTGCCCCGGCAGAGCGTGGTGCGCAACGCCAGCGGCCAGCCCATCGTCTGGCAGCACGACACCCCGCAACGCTTCGTCGCCCGCCCGGTGCGCACGCAGCCGGTGGACGGGAACACGGTGCTGATCCTGGCGGGCGTCGAGCCGGAGGCGCGCATCGTCACCGACGGCGCCGGTCTCCTCAACCAGATCCGGTGAGGAGCGCCCCGCCATGTTCAACGTCCTCGTCAACACCAGCCTGCGCAACCGGCTCTTCGTCCTGGCCGCCGCGGCGATCCTTGTCGTCTACGGCTCGTTCGTCCTCAAAGACCTGCCGATTGACGTCTTCCCCGACCTGAACAAGCCCACGGTCACGCTGATGACGGAGGCCGAGGGGCTGGCGCCGGAGGAGGTCGAGCAGCTGGTTTCCTTCCCGCTGGAAACGTCGATGAACGGCATGCCGGGCATCACCCGCGTGCGCTCGGTGTCCGGCGTCGGGCTCAGCATCGTCTTCGTCGAGTTCGACTGGGGCACCGACATCTACCGCAACCGCCAGCAGGTCGCTGAGCGTCTGGCCATCGTCCAGGGGCAGCTTCCGCCCAACGTCCGGCCGCAGATGGGGCCGATCTCTTCCATCATGGGCGAAATCATGCTGATCGCCATGTCCGGCGACGGCGTCAGCCCGATGGAGGTCCGTGAACTCGCCGACTGGGTGGTGCGGCCGCGGCTGCTCGCCATTCCCGGCGTCAGCCAAGTCATCCCGATCGGCGGGGAGATCCGGCAGTACCGCGTCGCCCCCGACCCGGCGCGCCTGCACGACCTGGAGATCACCACGGACGAGCTCGTGAAGGCGCTCCAGCAATTCTCGGCGAACACCGGTGGCGGCTTCATCGACCAGCATTCCCAGGAGTACCTGATCCGCAACATCGGCCGGACGACCCGGCTGGAGGACCTCCGCAACCTCGTCGTCGCCTACAAGATGGGGCAGCCCATCCTGCTCCACCAGATCGCCGCCGTGGATTTCGCCGCCCGCGTGAAGCGCGGCGACGCGGGCGTCAACGGCAAGCCCGCCGTGATCCTGTCCGTCCAGAAGCAACCCGGCGCCGACACCACGACATTGACCGCCGAGGTGGAAGCCGCCCTGGGCGACTTGGCGAAGTTCCTGCCGAAGGGCGTCCACGCCGACGAGATCCTGTTCAAGCAGGCCAATTTCATCCAGACCTCCATCGGCAACGTGGAGAAGGTCCTGCTGGAGGCGGTCGCCGTCGTGGCGGTGATCCTCTTCCTGTTCCTGCTGAACGTGCGGACGACGTTCATCTCGCTGACCGCCATCCCGATCTCGATCCTGATCACCGTGCTGGTGTTCAAGGCGTTCGGGATGTCGATCAACACCATGACGCTGGGCGGCCTCGCCATCGCCATTGGTGAACTCGTCGACGACGCCGTGGTGGACGTTGAGAACATCTACCGGCGCCTCGGCGAGAACCGGCGGGCGGGCAACCCGCGGCCCGTCCTGGAGGTGGTCGCCTCGGCCTCGCAGGAGGTGCGCTCGGGCATCGTCTACGCCACCATCATCATCATCCTGGTCTTCGTGCCGCTGTTTGCGTTGACCGGCATCGAGGGACGCCTCTTCGCGCCCCTGGGCGTTGCCTACATCGTCTCCATCCTGGCCAGCCTCGTCACCGCCATCACCGTCACGCCGGTGCTGTCCTACTACCTGCTCCCCAGGCTGAAGCGGCTGGAGGAGCACGACAGCTGGCTGGTCCGAAAGCTGAAGGCCGGGAACGCTCGGCTCCTGGGCTGGGCCTTCGCCAACCCGGGGACGCTGTTCGCCACGGTGGGGACCGCCGTTCTGATCGCCGCGGCGACGGTGCCGAGCCTGCCACGCGCCTTCCTGCCGCCGTTCAACGAGGGCACGCTGACCATCTCCATGGTGCTGAACCCCGGCATCTCGCTGGCCGAGTCCAACCGGGTCGGGCTGGCGGCGGAGAGGCTGATCATGCAGGTGCCCGAGGTGGCCTCCGTCGGGCGCCGCACCGGCCGCGCCGAACTCGACGAGCACGCAGAGGGCGTCCACTCCAGCGAGATCGACGTCGATCTGAAGCCGTCCGAACGCAGCCGGGCCGAGGTGCTGGCCGATGTCCGCACCCGACTGGCCGCCCTGCCGGTGTCGGTGAACATCGGCCAGCCGATCTCGCACCGCCTCGACCACATGCTGTCTGGGGTCCGCGCCCAGATCGCGTTGAAGGTCTTCGGGGAGGATCTGGACACCTTGCGCAGCCTCGCCGGACAGCTTCAGCAGAAGCTCGCGGGCGTACCCGGGCTGGTCGACCTCCAGATCGAGAAGCAGGTCCGCATCCCGCAGGTCCAGGTGGTCGTGGACTACGAGCGGGCGGCGCTCTACGGCGTCACCCCGTCCATGGCGACGGAGGCGCTGGAGAGCCTGTCCAACGGCCGCGTGGTGTCGGAGATCGTCGACGGCACCCGGCGTTTCGACGTCGTGCTGCGCCTGTCGGACGAGGACCGCACCACCAGCGGCCTGGCGAACCTGCTGGTCGAGACCCCGGCGGGCCGAGTGCCGCTCAGCCTGTTCGCCTCGGTCGAGGAGACGGACGGCCCCAACCAGATCCTCCGGGAGAACGGCAAGCGCCGCATCGTCATCCTCGGCAACTCCGACGGCCAGACGGACATGGCCCGGATCGTCGCAGGCATCCGCAATGTCGTCTCCACGTCGCAGTTGCCGTCCGGCTACTTCACCAGCCTGGAGGGCACCTTCCAGGCGCAGGAGGAGGCGTCGAAGACCATCGCCGCGCTGTCGATGGTGTCGCTGGCGATGATCTTCCTGGTGCTCTACAGCCGCTACCGGTCGGCCGTGCTCGCCCTGATCATCATGGGCAACGTGCCGCTGGCCCTCATCGGCAGCGTCGCGGCGCTGTGGATCGCCGGGCAGCCGCTGTCGGTCGCCTCGATGATCGGTTTCATCACGTTGACCGGCATCAGCACGCGCAACGGCATCCTGAAGATCAGCCACTACATCAACCTGGTCCTGCACGAGGGCGAGACCTTCGGCAAGGCCGTGGTGATCCGGGGCAGCCAGGAGCGCCTGACGCCGGTGCTGATGACCGCGCTGTCGGCGGGCGTGGCGCTGGTGCCGCTGATGATCGGCGCCGACGCGCCGGGCAAGGAGATCCTGCACCCGGTCGCCGTCACCATCTTCGGCGGGCTGGTCAGCGCGACCCTGCTCGACACCGTCCTGACCCCGGTCCTCTTCCTCAAGCTCGGCGAGAAGCCGCTGAACCGCCTGGTCGCCGCCCAGGCCGGTTCGCTGCGTCCGGCCGAGGCCTACTGATCCCCCTCACCCGGTCCATCCAGAAGGAAACCACACCGTGAAGTTCTCGACCCTCCTCCTCGCCGCCGCCCTGTTCACCGCCCCGGGCACGGCCTTCGCCGACGGCCCGAAGATCGGCCCGAACGGCGGCCAGCGCGCCGACGCGGGCCCCTACCATGTCGAAGTCGTGCTCAAGGGCAACGACGTCGTCCTGTACGTGACCGACGGCGCCGACAAGCCGGTCGACGTGACCGGCGCCAAGGCCGAGGCGACCGTCCTGGCGAACAAGCAGACCCAGAAGGTCGCGCTCGAACCCGCGGGCGGCAACGCCCTCAAGGGGCAGGCGAACCTCGGCGGCGCGCACGACAGCGTCAAGGTGGTCACCGCGCTGACCATGCCCGGCCAGAAGCCGGTGCAGGCCCGCTTCGAGATGGGCCACGCGGGTCACTGAGATCGGTATGGGCGGCATGAGGCTCCCCGCCCCATGCCGCCCCGCAAGCAAGGAGATGCGCGATGAGCGCCAAGAAGAAACTCGCCACGATGGCTGCCGCCCTGCTGGTCGGTGCCGTGGTCGCCGGACCGGTCCGGGCGGCCGAGACCCTCAAGCTGAACGAGGTCTCGCACCTCCACGGGATTGCCGTGGACCCCACGGACCCGTCGCGCCTGTATCTCGCCTCGCATCACGGCGTGTGGCTGACCAACCCCGACGGCACGGCCACGCGGGTGTCCGACAACCGGTCGGACTACATGGGCTTCACGCCCGACCCGGCGCAGCCCGACGCCTTCTTCGCCAGCGGCCATCCGGAGAAGGGCGGGAACCTCGGCGTCCTCGTCTCGACCGATGGCGCGAAGACCTGGAAGCAGGTCTCGGCGGGTGTGAACGGACCCGTGGACTTCCACGCCATGGACGTCAGCCCGGCCGACCCGAAGGTGCTGTACGGGCACTACGGCAGCGTCCAGATCAGCCGCGACGCCGGGAAGACCTGGAAACCGTTCCGGTCGTGATGTGCCGGGGGATGTAGTGATGAAAGCGATGAAGATTGGCGTTGGCTTGGCCATGGGTGCGGCGATCGCGGTGGCTGGCGTCGTCCTGTTCGCTGGACCCAAGGCAGGCGCCGATCCAACCGACGCCGCCCAGGTTGCCCAGGGCAAGGCGGTCTACGCGGAGCAGTGCGCGTCGTGCCACGGCGCGCGGCTCGAGGGCCAGCCGGAGTGGCAAAGCCGCAAGCCGGACGGCCGTCTGCCCGCGCCGCCGCACGACGCCTCCGGGCACACGTGGCACCACCCCGATGCCGACCTCTTCAAAATCACCAAGCGAGGCGTCGCCGAATTCGCCCCGCCCGACTACGAGAGCGACATGCCCGCCTTCGGCGGCGTGCTGAGCGATGCCGAGATCTGGGCGGTCCTGGCCTTCATCAAAAGCTCTTGGCCCGAAGAGATCCGTCATCGCCACGCGGCCCTGAGCGAACGCGCGAAGAAGTGAGGAGCGGACGCGAGCGGGCCACACAACGCGCTTGACCTTCCAGTCATTGGAAGGCGGAGCCTTGGTCTCATGGATGCCATCGCACGCCGGTGCCGGGAAGCGCGAACGAACGCGGAGGCACCGACGCCTGCATGCGAAGGGAGAAGCGAACATGAACGACCAGCACCGCAGCCACGCACACCGTCCTGACCACCGCGGTCACGGTGGGCACGACCACCACGCCGGTCCCGCCAACCGGCCCAAGGTGAAGGACCCCGTGTGCGGCATGATGGTCGATCCCGAGCGGACCGGGCACCAAGCCGGGCACGGCGGCCAGACCTTCCACTTCTGCTCGGCGCGCTGCCGGGATAAGTTCGTCGCCGACCCGGAGCGGTACCTGAAGCCGGAGGCAAAGCCCGCCGCTCCCGAGAAGGCCGCCCAGGCGTCGCCGCAGAAGGGCGTGATCTACACCTGCCCGATGCACCCGGAGATCCGCCAGGAGGGGCCGGGCAACTGCCCGATCTGCGGCATGGCCCTGGAGCCGGTCGGAGCCACCCTCGAGGAAGGGCCCAACCCTGAACTCATCGACATGACCCGGCGGTTCTGGATCGGCACCGCCCTGACCGTGCCGCTCGTGCTCCTGGAACTCGGCGCCCACCTCCCGGGGCTCGGGCTCCACACCCTGATCTCGCCCCAGGCTTCCCTGTGGCTCCAGTTCCTGCTGGCGACGCCGGTGGTGCTGTGGGCGGGCGGGCCGCTGCTGGAGCGGGGCTGGCGGTCGTTCGTGAACCGCAGCCTGAACATGTTCAGCCTGATCGCGCTGGGCGTCGGGGTGGCCTACGTGTTCAGTCTGGTCGCGACGTTCCTGCCGGGCATCTTTCCGCCGAGCTTCCGAGGCATGGATGGCGTGGTGGCCGTCTACTACGAGGCGGCCGCCGTCATCACGGTGCTGGTGCTGTTGGGCCAAGTGCTCGAACTCCGCGCTCGTGAGCAGACCGGCGGCGCCATCCGCGCCCTGCTGAACTTGGCGCCGAAGACGGCGCGCCGTATCCGTGCCGATGGCGAGGACGAGGAGGTGCCGCTCGAGGTGGTCCAGGTCGGCGACCGGCTGCGCGTCCGTCCCGGCGATGGGGTGCCGGTCGACGGCGAGGTCCTGGAGGGCCGCAGCGCCGTCGACGAGTCCATGGTCACCGGCGAGAGCATGCCGGTCGGGAAGCAGCCGGGCGCCCAGGTCATCGGCGGTACCGTGAACCAGACGGGCGCCCTGGTGATGCGGGCCGACAAGGTTGGGTCCGACACCATGCTGTCGCGCATCGTGACCATGGTCGCCGAAGCCCAGCGCAGCCGGGCGCCCATCCAGCGCATGGCCGACGTGGTGTCCGGCTACTTCGTCCCGGCGGTGATCCTCGTGGCCGCCCTGGCCTTCGTCAGCTGGATGGTCTGGGGGCCGCAGCCCGCCTTCGCCTACGCGCTGATCGCGGCGGTCTCGGTGCTCATCATCGCCTGTCCTTGCGCGCTGGGGCTGGCGACGCCCATGTCGATCATGGTCGGTGTCGGCAAGGGGGCGACCGCGGGCGTCCTGATCAAGGACGCGGCGTCCCTGGAGCGGTTCGAGAAGGTCGACACGCTCGTCGTTGACAAGACCGGCACCCTGACCGAGGGCAAGCCAAAGGTGACCGCCGTGGTTCCGGCGACGGGCATCGCCGAGGCGGACCTTCTGACGCTGACGGCCAGCCTGGAGCGGTCGAGCGAGCACCCGCTGGCGGCCGCCATCGTCGCTTCCGCCAAGGAACGGGGCCTGCCGCTGCGGGACGTCGCCGACTTCGGCTCCGTCACCGGCAAGGGCGTCGTCGGGACGGTCGGCGGGCGCACAGTGTCCCTCGGCAACGCCGCGATGATGCGGGACCAGGGTGTCGCGCTGGGCGACCTGGAAACGCGCGCCGATGACCTCCGGCGCGAGGGCGCCACCGCTCTCTTCGCCGCCATCGACGGCCAGCCCGGTGGCGTGATTGCGGTCGCCGACCCGATCAAGGCGACCACGCCGCACGCGCTGGAAACGCTCCGGAACGATGGTGTGCGGATCGTCATGCTGACCGGCGACAACCGGACCACGGCCGAGGCGGTGGCGCGCCGCCTGGGCATCGACGCGGTCGAGGCCGAGGTGCTGCCGGAGGACAAGAACCAGGTGGTGAAGCGGCTGAAGGCGCAGGGCCGGGTGGTGGCAATGGCCGGAGACGGCGTGAACGACGCCCCGGCGCTGGCCGAGGCCGACGTCGGCGTGGCGATGGGCACCGGCACCGAGGTCGCGATTCAGAGTGCCGGGGTGACGCTGGTGAAGGGGGATCTGGCGGGCATCGCACGGGCGCGGACGCTCAGCCGGGCGACGATGCGCAACATCCGGCAGAACCTGTTTCTGGCGTTCGTCTACAACGCGCTGGGCGTGCCGGTCGCGGCGGGTGTCTTCTACCCGCTGTTCGGGTGGACGCTGTCGCCGATCATCGCCGCGGCCGCGATGGCCCTGAGTTCGGTGTCCGTGGTCGGCAACGCGCTGCGGCTGCGTAGGCTCAAATTGTAGAAGGATCGACGGGTGCCGCCCGCGCCCGATCGCCGTAGCGGTCCTGCGGTTCGGCTGGCCCTTGTTGGGGCGAATCGCCCATCCAAGCTCTTCGTCTGGACCAAACCCGCCGATGCCATCCTCGCCAAGCTCGCCCGTCTGCCTGCACCTTTTAAATGGGTCAGTGCACCAGCTTCGCGAGCGCGACGGAGGACGGGGGCGAAGGGCAGGATGACGTCCGAGGCTGCGGTTGATAGCCGACATTCATGTCAGTAGAATTCTATCGAAGATGATCCTTAACTCATCTGAAACGCCTTATAGGAGATTGTTCAAAGACATCATCAACAGGAAGTGGATGGTCACCGCCAGACCTGTTAGCTTCACGCCCCACCAAAGATCGGTGCATCCGTACAAGCTGCACCCCAGGAGGGCCGTATGGGGTTACGCTTTCAGAAGCGCGTGACGCTGTTCCCAGGCGTGAGGCTGAACTTCAGCGGCGGCGGGATCAGCACGACGATCGGGGGCCGTGGGGCAAGCGTCAACATCAGCCCAGGCGGCGCCCACCTGAACCTCGGCCTGCCAGGAAGCGGACTGTCCTACCGCACCCGGCTCGACGGGAACGGAGCCCAGCCCACCCGGGCGGAACCGGCCGTCTCCGCCCCTCCGGCGGGCCGCGTCCCCGCTCGGCCTTTTCCGGCGCAGCCGCTCCCGGCCCCTCTTCGTCCCCTTCCACCGGGCGAGGGCGAGATCCGGAGCGCCGCCATCTCCACGCTCACCAGCGAGGGGCTCGGCGACCTGAAGAGGCTCATCAACGAGGCCGACGCGCGCAAGCGGTCGGCGAAGATGAAGCTCGAAGCCGCCGAGCACTCCCGCGTCCTGGCGGAACGGCGCCTGACCTCCGCCCGGCGTTTCATCGTGCGACTCTTCCTGTGGTCGGCCATCCCGACCCGGCGGCAGGAGGTCGTCGATCTTGACCGCAAGATCGCCGAGGCCGGAATGGAGCTCGACGGCTCCCACATCGACCTGGACTTCGCCTTCGACCAGCCGACATACGACGCGTACGATTCACTCCGCCGCGCCCATGCCCGCCTGCGTGCGAGCGACATGATCTGGGACGTCACGGCCTCCTTCCTGACGAACCGGGTCGCCGAGCGCACGACCGCCACCACGCGCGTGGACCGGACGCCGGTGCGGCTGTCGGAGACGGCATCGGACCTCCTAACAGGACGCGGAAAAAGGTCTGTTGCCTGCCGGCCTGTCGTGATTCTCTACGGTCGTGGAGAATGCAGCCAGCGAGGGGGCGATGCGGGGCTCGGA